>NZ_JBALOS010000003.1:35405-49279 GCF_036962765.1 Neobacillus drentensis | reverse complement strand
TGAACTTATACGAAAAAAACAATCTTGCGTAAATAGCCTTTGTTAAAGTTTTGTAAATCTAGATAATAATTTAGCATTATTATTATAATGGAGGTAACTAAAAAAGTGGGGGATCGTATGAAAAATAGAGTTCTAGTTGTCGATGATGAACAATCAATTGTTACGTTACTACAATATAATTTGGAGCAAGCAGGGTTCGAAGTCCTAACAGCAATGGATGGCGAAGCGGGAATACAAATTGCTGAGACACAATCCCTTGATATCATAGTTTTAGATCTTATGCTGCCTAAAATGGATGGGATGGAAGTATGCAAACAGCTTAGACAAAAGAGAATCATGACCCCAATTTTGATGTTAACGGCCAAGGATGATGAGTTTGATAAAATCTTGGGTCTTGAACTTGGTGCTGATGATTACATGGTGAAGCCCTTTAGTCCAAGAGAAGTGATTGCCCGCGTCAAAGCAATCCTCAGAAGAATACAAATTCAAACGGAGACTACTAATGTAAGTGGGGAAGAAACAGGGCAAATACAAATCGGTAATTTAAGAATCAATCCTGAAAAATATGAGGCACATTTTAATGATAATCTGTTGGAGTTAACTTTAAAGGAATTTGAATTGCTTCTTTTTCTTGCTCAAAATAAAGGGCGCGTCATGACACGTGATCAATTATTAAGTGCTGTTTGGAATTACGACTTTGCTGGCGATACTAGAATTGTCGATGTGCATATTTCTCATTTAAGAGAAAAAGTTGAAGTGGAAACCAAAAAGCCAGTATATATCAAGACGATACGGGGCTTGGGTTATAAAATGGAGGAGCCAAAAGGAGAATGACCAAATTCCGAAAAGGACTGCTAATTTCACTAATTATATTAATTATTGCAGTATTAGTTGGATTAGGAATCTTGTTAGGTCTATTTTTTAAAAGCTATTACTTAGAGTCATTAGATGAACATCTTAAAATAGAAATTTTGTGGGTTCTTTCCATTTGCCTTGGGATTACATTTATAATCATAATTTTCCTATGGTTAAGAATTACCTCAAAGTATACAAAACCAATTGAAGCGGCAACAAATGTCGCTATGGAACTGGCTAAAGGAAATTACCGGGCCAGGACCAAAGTAAATCGATTAGATGAAACTGGAATGCTTGGATCATCGCTTAATATGCTGGCTGAAAACCTTCAAGAACTCACCAAAGCACAAGAAATGCAGAAGGACAGGCTAAGTGCATTAATTGAAAATATGGGCTCTGGTTTAGTGTTAATTGACAGTCGCGGGTACATAAATCTAATAAATAAAGGATTTATTGATATTTTTCATGTAAATCCAACAAATTACTTAAATAAACTTTATTATGAAGTTATTGATTATGAGGAAATTTGTCAGTTAGTTGCCGAAGTTTTTCGGACCGAAAAAAAGGTTAACAGACAAATACTTGTTCCTTTATTTATTGAACGAAGATACTTTATTGTATATGGTGTCCCGATTATTGGAACAAATAATGTTTGGAAAGGGGTATTGCTCGTATTTCATGATATAACTGAAATTAAAAAACTCGAGCAAATGCGTAAGGATTTTGTGGCCAACGTATCCCATGAATTAAAAACCCCAGTTACTTCTATTAAAGGGTTTACAGAAACGCTATTGGATGGTGCTATGAACAATAAAGAAACATTGGAAGCGTTTCTTTCCATTATTCGTAAAGAAAGTGATCGCCTGCAAACCCTTATACAAGAATTGTTAGATCTTTCAAAAATAGAACAGCAAGGCTTCAAATTAAATATTCAGGAACTTGATTTGTACGCGCTTTTAAAAGATGTTATAGCCATTTTTAGCGGAAAAGCACAAGCGAAGAACATCCAGCTTGAACTTGTTTGTAAACAAAATCAAGTGATGGTCCATGGTGATTCAGACCGTTTAAAACAAGTGTTTATTAATTTGATCGCCAATGCCATTTCGTATACCCCTCTTGAAGGTGATGTGAAAATTATTCTTCTCGATCATGGTGAAAATGTACGAGTCCATGTAAAAGACACGGGGATTGGAATTAGTAAAGAAGAAATTCCGCGTATTTTTGAACGATTTTACCGTGTCGACCGAGCGAGAAGCCGGAACTCTGGTGGAACTGGGCTTGGGCTAGCGATTGTTAAGCATTTAATTGAAGCCCATCATGGAAATATAAGTGTTAGAAGTGATTTGGGTGAAGGAAGCGAGTTTATTATCGAACTGGATAAATATTTAAGGTGATTTTGGAAGGTGGATGTAATTGGAAAAGAAGAAACTTGTCCTTATAGATGGAAATAGTATTGCTTACCGAGCATTTTTTGCATTACCCCTGCTTAATAACGATAAAGGAATTCACACGAATGCCGTATATGGCTTTACGATGATGCTTATGAAAATTCTTGAAGATGAAAAGCCGACCCATATCCTTGTAGCATTTGATGCGGGGAAAACGACCTTTCGTCATAAAACATTTAGTGAATATAAGGGTGGAAGACAAAAAACTCCACCTGAATTATCGGAGCAATTTCCGTTTATCCGTGATCTTCTTGATGCATATGGAATCTCTAGATACGAACTTGAGAATTATGAGGCCGATGATATCATCGGTACGCTGTCATTAAGTGCTGAAAATGATGGGTATGAAGTAAAGGTAATCTCCGGAGACAAAGATTTAACACAACTCTCTTCTCCTTCAACAACAGTTGGAATTACCCGTAAAGGTATTACGGATATTGAAGAATATACCCCTGAACATGTCGCTGAAAAATATGGACTCACACCTGAGCAAATTATTGATATGAAAGGATTAATGGGAGATCCTTCCGATAATATCCCAGGTGTCCCTGGAGTGGGTGAGAAGACTGCCATCAAGCTTTTAAAGGAGTTTACTACACTTGAAAATTTATTAGCATCCATTGATCAGGTAAATGGAAATAAGCTTAAAGAGAAATTAGCAGAATTTAAGAACCAGGCCGTAATGAGCAAAGAGCTTGCTACGATTGAAAGACAAGCACCTATAGAAGTGGATATAGACACCATCGCTTATGAGGGGTTTACACGAGATAAATTAGTGGCTCTATTTAAAGAATTAGGCTTTCATTCCTTATTGGACAAACTAGGAGAAGGTCCTGACACGACAGAAGAGCCCGAGCTGGAAGAGATTGAGTTTCAGACTCCAGCAGAAATAACGGAAGAGTTGTTTGCAGACAACAATTATCTTTATGTTGAAATGTTGGATGAAAATTATCATTATGCAGAGATTATCGGCTTCTCCCTTGTAAATGAAAAGGGACATTTCTACTTTTCTACAGACCAAGTATTGCAATCGGACGCCTTCAAAAAATGGGCAGAGGATGAAAGTAAAAAGAAGATAGTCTATGATGCCAAGCGTTCTGAAGTCTCTTTAAGAAGATATGATATTCATTTAAAAGGTGTCGATTTTGATATCCTGATGGCATCCTATATCTTAAATCCTTCAGAAAACATTGAGGATCTCGCAGCCATTACCAAACGATTCGATATACATACGATTCAGTCAGATGAATCTTTTTATGGAAAAGGGGCGAAGCGAAAAGTCCCTGAAGCAACGAAGCTTGCAGAACATCTTGTCCGTAAAAGTCTGGCCATGTTTGATCTACGAGATATACTTGATGATGAATTAAGGAAAAATGAACAATATGAATTATTTACCGAACTTGAAATGCCATTATCGCTTATATTGGCCGATATGGAATCATGCGGGATTAAAGTGGAACAAGAACGACTTCAAAAAATGGGTAAAGAGCTCAATGAACGATTGATTGAGATTGAAGAGAAGATATGTGAATTAGCAGGAGAAAAATTTAATATCAACTCACCGAAACAATTAGGTGTTATTTTATTCGAAAAATTAAATCTGCCTACCATCAAGAAAACAAAAACAGGTTATTCAACTTCAGCAGATGTATTGGAAAAATTAGCGGAAGATCATGAAATTATTGAACACATCCTCCTTTACAGACAGTTAGGAAAGCTTCAATCTACCTATATAGAAGGATTGCTAAAGGTGATTAATCCTAAAACCGGAAAAGTACATACAAGATATCAACAAACCTTAACCGCGACAGGACGGTTAAGTTCGATTGATCCTAATTTACAAAATATCCCGATTCGTTTGGAAGAAGGTCGGAAAATTCGACAAGCCTTTGTTCCGTCTGAGGAAGGTTGGATCATTTTTGCTGCTGACTATTCACAGATTGAACTCCGTGTTCTCGCAGATATTGCTGGTGATGAAAAGTTGATTCAGGCATTTAAAGAAGATATGGATATTCACACAAAAACAGCGATGGAGGTTTTCCATGTCAATAAAGATGAGATAACCTCTAACATGAGACGTCAGGCAAAAGCCGTTAACTTTGGAATAGTATACGGAATCAGTGATTATGGTCTTTCCCAATCTTTGGGAATAACAAGGAAAGAAGCAGGTCAATTCATAGAACGTTATCTTGATACCTATCCTGGTGTCAAAGAATACATGGATGATATTATTCATTCAGCCAAGCAGAAAGGTTATGTTTCGACTCTGATGCAAAGAAGAAGATATATTCCTGAAATTACAGCCCGTAATTTCAACATCAGAAGCTTTGCAGAAAGAACAGCTATGAATACTCCAATCCAAGGCAGTGCCGCAGATATCATTAAAAAAGCCATGATAGATATGGATGATGCCTTAAAAGACAAAGGTTTAAAGACACGCCTCTTACTTCAGGTCCACGATGAATTAATTTTTGAAGCACCTGAGGAAGAAGTAGAAATTTTGAAGAAGTTAGTCCCAGACGTGATGGAGAATGCCCTTGAATTGAAGGTGCCATTGAAAGTGGATTATGCCTACGGACCAACTTGGTTTGATGCGAAATAAAAGGGGGGGCTATCTTGCCTGAACTTCCTGAAGTAGAAACCGTACGGAAAACATTAAAAAAATTAGTTGTTAATAAAACTATCAAAGATATAACGGTCTATTGGCCGAAAATCATAAAAACCCCACTAGAAGTTGAACAATTTATAGATGCATTGATTGGGGAGACTATTATCGATGTGGGTCGACGAGGGAAATTTTTAATTATCTATACTGGAAATTTCGCATTAGTTTCCCATTTAAGAATGGAAGGGAAGTACGGCCTATATCCTAAAGATGAGCCCTATGATAAACATACGCATGTTCTGTTTCATTTCACAGATGGGACCGAGTTAAGGTATCGGGACGTTCGAAAGTTTGGTACTATGCACCTATATAAAAAAGGCGATGAATTCTTAACGGAGCCGCTGATTGGACTGGGCCCTGAACCTTTTTCAAAAGAATTTACCATCGAGTATTTGGCTGAAAAGCTGAAAAAAACGAATCGGAAAATAAAAACGGCCTTATTAGACCAAAAAGTCTTTGTCGGTCTTGGTAATATCTATGTTGATGAAGCGCTTTTTAGGGCCGGTATCCATCCTGAACGTCTGGCAAACACACTCGATATAAATGAAATTTCCCTTCTTCATCGTGAAATTGTTGCGACCTTGAGTGAAGCTGTCAAAAAGGGAGGAAGTACGATTCGTTCATATGTTAATTCTCAAGGGGAGATTGGTATGTTCCAACTTGAATTATATGCTTACGGTCGAAAAGGGGAAGAGTGTAAACGGTGCGGTACACCTTTAGAAAAGACCACTGTAGGGGGCAGAGGAACTCATTATTGCCCTAATTGCCAAAAGGTCCAAGTGTAGACGGAAAGTAAAAAAGTGAGAATAGAATAACATTAACCATTGATAGGCTTCTGCCATATACTATCGTAATGATTTTGGAGGAAGGAGCCCTAGACATCATGGTTCAGTTGTTATCACTTCTCATCCTTGCTTTTGCTCTTAGCCTTGACAGCTTTAGTGTTGGGTTTACCTATGGACTAAGAAAAATGGTAATGCCGCTTAGGTCAATTATTATTATTGCAAGTTGTTCGGCGATATCTTTAATGATCGCAGTATCAATTGGACACGGACTCGAAAAAGTTTTATCACCAAGAATTACTTCAAGCCTAGGGGGAATCATCCTAATTGGTCTTGGTGCTTGGGTACTTGTTCAATTTTTTCGGCCAGAAAAAGAAAAGGACGTACTCGAGCAGGAAAAAACGATCGTAAATTTTGAGATTAAGTCCCTCGGATTAGCGATTAACATATTGAAAAAGCCGATGTCGGCTGATTTCGATTTATCGGGTACGATTACCGGGATTGAGGCATTAATGTTAGGATTTGCCTTGTCGCTGGATGCCTTTGGAGCTGGGATTGGTGCGGCGATGCTAGGTTTTTCACCCTACTATTTAGCGTTTACTGTCGCGATTATGAGTTCGTTATTTGTCCTATTGGGAATAAAAAGTGGAACGTTTTTTCACAAGTTTGAATGGATTCAAAAGTTCACCTTTTTGCCAGGGGTTTTATTAATCATCATTGGGATTTGGAAATTATAAAAGCGGAAGCGCCCGTTTAGCGAAGTCTACTAGTCGCTGGGCGCTGGAGCTAGATAGTTATTAAAGTTCAAAGTATATACCTTGAAATAACCAGAAAGAGGATATGGGGATGACATTAGTTATCGGTTTAACAGGCGGTATTGCCAGTGGTAAAAGTACGGTCTCAAACTTTTTCAAAGAATTGAATATCACAGTGATCGATGCAGATATTGAAGCACGCCAAGCGGTAATGAAAGGTGAATCTGCTTATTTTAAGATTATTGCTGAATTTGGTGAAGAGGTATTATTAGCCGATGGTGAAATCGACCGTCAAAAACTGGGCTCGATTATTTTCCATCATGAAGAAAAAAGACAATTATTAAACAATATTGTTCACCCTGAAGTCAGAAAAAGGATGAGTGCCCAAGTCGAAAAGGCGAAACAAAATGGGGAAGAAGTGGTTGTTTTAGATATCCCATTACTTTTCGAAAGTAAGCTGACGTATATGGTGGATAAAACATTACTAGTTTTTGTTGACAATGAAACTCAATTAAAGAGATTAATCGCAAGAAATAATCTATCGGTCGAGGATGCAGAAGCGAGGATCCATTCTCAAATGCCATTGTCTGAAAAAATTAGGCTCGCGGATGCTTTAATTAACAATAATGGTTCGATTGCAGATGCAAAAGAACAGCTTCTTGAAATTTTAGCGCAGTTTGATATCAATAAAAAAACGATTAAGTAATGGAAGAGAAGGGGCAACCTTCTCTTTTTTTATGTTGCCAAGTTGTCTAAATTATAAAACATTTTAAAAATCCGCATTTTATTTATCACAATTACACCTAAATATGTTATACTAATTACATCAGTACGAGTATTAAGTATGACATTAATACGGAAGGGGTTGCAAAATGAAGACAAAAGTTGCAATTAATGGATTTGGGAGAATTGGAAGGATGGTTTTTAGGAAAGCGATCCTTGAAAATAAATTGGATGTTGTGGCTATAAACGCAAGTTATCCTGCAGAAACATTAGCACATTTACTTAAATATGATACAAATCATGGACCATTCCAGGGAGAAGTTATCCCATTAGATGATGAGCTGCTTGTAAATGGAAAAAGGATTAAATTATTAAGTAGCCGCAACCCAGAGGAACTACCATGGAGAGCACTCGGGGTTGAGATTGTTATAGAAGCAACAGGAAAATTTAATGCCCGTGAAGCGGCAGCACTGCACTTAGAGGCAGGAGCAAAGAAAGTGATCTTAACAGCACCAGGGAAAAATGAGGATGTTACCATTGTTATGGGTGTTAATGAGGAAATGCTTGATGTTAATTATCATGACATTATCTCCAATGCATCATGTACAACTAACTGCCTGGCACCTGTTGCAAAGGTATTAGACGAGAAATTTGGAATTGAAAGCGGATTAATGACAACGATTCATGCTTATACCAATGATCAAAAAAATATTGATAATCCTCACAAAGATTTACGGAGGGCTCGTGCATGTGGACAGTCTATCATTCCAACGACAACAGGAGCAGCTAAAGCAATTTCTTTAGTATTACCGCACCTAAAAGGGAAATTACATGGCATGTCACTTCGTGTACCTACACCAAACGTATCTCTTGTTGATTTAGTCGTTGATCTTAAGCAAGATGTAACGGTCGATGAAGTCAATAATGCCTTTATTGAAGCAGCCGATGGTCCATTGAAGGGCATATTGGATTTAACGATGGAACCGTTAGTATCTGTTGATTTTAATACGAATGAGCATTCTGCTATCATTGATGGTCTTTCTACAATGGTGATGGGCACTAGAAAGGTAAAAGTTTTGGCTTGGTATGATAACGAGTGGGGATATTCATCACGAGTTGTTGATCTCACTTTGTTAGTTGCTCAGGAAATCGCAAAATCCTCTCAGATAAAAGTTAGTTAAAAGGAGAAAGAAGCTGTCGACAGACAGCCTTTTTTTTTGTGCTCACTTGTGACTTTTTGTAGTAAACGCCATAAAATAGCTTTGTTGAATTTATTTTTAAAGGTGCACATGCCCATTGACTTTTGTTACAAATTTAACGAATTAAGTTTTTTATATTGATAGGTTGCAAAAAAAATATAAACAAAGTATACTAGTCATCGTGAACTTCTTGAAATTAGGTAGCTATTAATTACTTAAAGGGTTAGGACCTCTCTGGACTAACTTTCCCCCGTGGTACTTACGTGTTACCGTCAACAAAGGATTTCAAGAAAGAACATAAAAGGTTAGAGGGGGAAAATGAATATGGAAACAATGGGACGTCACGTAATCTCTGAATTATGGGGATGCGACTTTGAAAAATTGAATGATATGAATTTTATTGAAACGACTTTTGTTGAAGCAGCCCTTAAATCTGGTGCAGAAATCCGTGAAGTTGCATTTCATAAGTTTGCTCCTCAAGGTGTTAGTGGTGTTGTAATTATTTCCGAATCACATCTAACCATTCACAGCTTCCCTGAACATGGATACGCGAGCATTGATGTTTATACTTGCGGCGATTTAAATCCTAATGTTGCAGCAGATTACATTGCTGAGGCATTAAATGCACAAACACGTGAAAATATTGAAATTCCACGTGGCATGGGTCCTGTTCATGTCAAACAGGCAAAGGTTTTATAATCCTAATAAAAATAATTTAGTTAAGAGGTGTATCTGAACATACACCTCTTTTTATATTTTGTACGAAAATGTTGTACAATAAGACCAAAGGGTATAAGGGGAGGAATATTATGGCTATGTTAGGAAACTTATTTGTCCGTTTTAAACAGCAAATTGAGACTTCAGACCGAATTGCAGATGATTCTTTAAAAACGCATTATTATAAGGCGAAGTTTAATCAAGTATTTGAATCAGTTGAAAAGTTATTTCGTGATGATGCTGATTGCCAGGTAACAACCGTTTCGAAAGAACATGGAGAAATTGCTATTGAAATCAATAAACCAATCCGCTGTTTCTTGATTGTTACGATTGTTGCGGTAAAACCAATGGAAACAGCTGTAGACTTTAATATATCATCAGAAAGATTTTCCTTACTGGGCACCTATCCTGCTTTAAAAAAGCGGATTAATTCTTATTACGAACGAATTAATCAATTACATACCTTCGTAGGAATAAAAAACTCCTAATACTTACTTGTATAAAGATATTCTTTTTTATAAGATGAAAGTAAGCGTTTGTCCGGAAGTTACAGTGTAGAATTTGGAGTTGATTACAATGAAATGCCCTTCTTGTCAAAATTATGGAACACGTGTCCTCGATTCTCGACCTGTTGATGAAGGTCGGGCCACTCGAAGGAGACGCGAATGCGAAGAATGTGGGTATCGTTTTACTACGTTTGAGAAGATTGAAGAGATCCCGTTGATTGTAGTCAAAAAAGAAGGTACCAGAGAAGAGTTCAGCCGTGATAAAATATTACGCGGATTGATTAAAGCATGTGAGAAGCGCCCCGTGGCTTTAAAGGAATTAGAAGATATAACCCACGGTGTTGAAAAAGACCTGCGCAGCCAAGGTATTTCAGAAATAAAAAGTGAAGCCGTTGGTGAAATGGTCATGGACAGGCTCGCACACGTTGACGAAGTGGCGTATGTGAGATTCGCATCTGTTTATCGCCAGTTTAAAGATATCAATGTCTTCATTGATGAATTAAAAGAATTAATAAAAAAAGAAAATCTTAAGAGCTAAAGAGGATTGTGGTCTTTGGCTCTTTTTACTGAGAAAAGCGGAAGCGCCTTGCTCAGGGGCGACAGGCATAAGACGAGCCGGCGTGAAGGTTGCTTTTTAACCTTCAGGTCGGATTGGCTTATGACCCGAGCCCCTAGGCGCTGGAGCTAGACAAATAGGAAAGCGGAAGCGCTCGTTTAGCGGCGTATGTCCCGCTTGACAGTTATTTAAGGTAAAGAAAGGGTTGAATGAATGTGGCGCAGCATTGGCAGGAAATTCTTCCTATCGATCGTTATATCGTAGCTGCTGATGGGTTACTGCATGATTACGACCGTAAAGTGCTGACGTTTTTATATCAGCCCTTGATTGGTTCGAATTGCTTTAGTTTATACATGACACTCTGGGCAGAGTTAGAGGAAAATCGGCTTTGGTCTGAGTCTTCCACACACCATTTATTGATGAATCTCTTAGAGTTGAACCTAAAAGACATCTACGAAGCAAGATTAAAGCTAGAAGGTATAGGGTTATTAAAGACGCGTGTTAAAACAGATGAAGGAGGACGATCCTTTTTATATGAACTCCGTCCTCCTCTTAGTCCTGAACAATTCTTTTTAGATGGGATGCTAAATATTTATCTTTATCGTAAAATCGGAAAAAATCATTTTTCGCGGTTAAAACGCTTTTTTAGTGACCAACAAAAGCCAAGCGATGATGAGTATGTAGATGTTACTAAAGCCTTTCAGGATGTGTTTGCCTCAGCATCCCCTGGCAGTATGGACTATATTCAAGGCATTTCGGCAGATTTACAAGAGGAAGAAAATCAGCAGTTTATCGGAAGAACGGAAGCAAGTCCAATCCATATCGGTTTGGATACGTTTGATTTTGAAATGTTAACAGCAGGGCTGAATGAATCGCTTGTACCGAAAAAGGCATTAACACCGAAAGTGAAAAATGTGATTAGTAATCTTGCGTTTCTGTATCAAATCGACCCAATCGAAATGAAAAATTTTATGTTAGCTGCGATTAACGAACATGACGAAATAGATATCGAAGACTTAAGAAAAGGGGCTCGTGACTGGTATCAATTTGTTAATTATGATCAACTTCCCAGTCTAATTAACCGTACTCAGCCTCTTGCTCTGCAAACGCAAATAACTGAACCGAAAACACCGGAAGAAAAATTAATTCGTTCGTACGAAACGACCCCGCCGCTTATCGTTTTTAAAGAATTCTCAGGTGGGGTTGAACCTTCACAAACCAATTTGAAAACGTTAGAAGAAATCATGATTAAATATAAACTCCCGCCAGGTGTTGTAAATGTTTTAATTGAAGTGGCGATGAGAAAAACAGATATGAAATTTACAAAGGCTTTTGTTGAGTCCATTGCTAGTCATTGGGCAAGGAAACAAGTAAAAACAGTGAAGGACGCAATGGAGCTCGCGAAGAACGAAGAACATAAGGCAAAAGAAAGTAAAAAAACCGGAAGATCGGTAAATAAAAAGCCGATTAGAACAGAGATGCTTCCTGACTGGTTTGATAAAGAAAAACAACCAAAGAAGGAAAAGGGTCCGGATTTAGAGGCGAAAAAACGAGAGATTGAAGAAATGTTAAAGGCATTAGATGATTAGAGGTGACTTATGGAGAAAATAAATCAAACATTAAAACGGTTAGCCTCCCAGGGGAATTTTCAAAAAAGATATGAAGAAATGCGTCGCGCAACTCTAGAAAATCCTGATATCATAGAGTTTATTGGAAAAAACCAAGATGTCTTAACTAAAGAAATCATTGACAAGAGTTTAGGAAAGCTCTACGAATACACAAACCAAAGTAAGGAATGTGAAAAATGTGAAAGCCTTGATGGCTGTATTAATATGATGAAAGGATTTCATCCTGAATTAGTTTTGTCACGAAATTTTATTGACATTAGATATGAACGTTGCCCAAGAAAAAAAAGGTATGATGAAAAGCGTAAAAATGAAAGCTTAATTAAGAGCTTATATGTCCCTAAAGATATTTTAAATGCCACAATTGATGAATTTATACATGATGATGAACGAATTGAAGCGTTTAGTCATGCTCTCGGGTTTATTAATAATTTTAAACAAGGAATACCCACAAAAGGGCTATACTTTTATGGCGAATTTGGAGTAGGAAAGTCTTATTTGTTAGGAGCAGTTGCCAATAAGCTTGCCCAAAAACAAATTTCATCCATGATTGTTTATGTACCTGAATTACTTAGAGAGATGAAAAGTTCGATTGCTGACTCTAGCCTAAATGAAAAAATTGAAGCCTTGAAAAAAGAACCGATATTGATGCTTGATGATATTGGGGCAGAATCCATGTCGAGTTGGACTAGGGATGAGGTATTAGGTCCAATACTGCAGTTTAGAATGTTGGAAAGCCTACCGACTTTTTTTACCTCAAACTTTAATTTTAACCAGCTCGAGCATCATTTAACTTACAGCCAGCGAGGCGAAGAAGAGAAGATGAAAGCACGACGAATCATGGAGAGAATAAGGTCATTGAGTGAGCCGGTTAGAGTCGATGGTCCAAATAGAAGGTCATAAGAAAAATAGTGATTATATTCAGGATTGCCGATAACAGGTCGGCAGTCCTTTTTCTTCACTTTTTTTCTGTAAAAAACAAAAGCATTTGCCAGCTAACTTCTATTTTAGCCAAGTCCCCCATATATATTAATACAAAGATTGGCTTAAAGGGGGGATTTGGTTGGCGGAAATCATCTTCCAAAGCAAGTTGGATGCAGAAAAATATTATGACCACTTGCTGAAGTACTTACCAAATATTAATGACAAAGAAACTATTCTTCTTATAGAAGATCGATATATAGTAAAAATTATAGGTAGTTTTTTATCGATTGAAATCTCTTCCATTGTTAAACATGCTTTTTATGAATTTATTACAAATATTAAGCGTGACGACTGGTTTAGAGAAATATTAAAAAACCAATATTTTTATGATGATTTAGAAGAACAACAGCAAATTATCGAGATTATCTATTCTATTCTCGAAGGTCAGAGAGAAGATCTTACTGTTTTTTTGAAGGATTCAAATGAGGAAACGAATATAAAGGCGGCAATTGAGTATATTTTTCAAGATAATATATCTTTTTCGTTTGATTCATTTCTTAAGTTTCGATTACGTCCATATCTCCAGTCGTTGGAAAGCTATGTTGAAATTGCCATTGATGAATATAAATTGGAACAGGAATATCAAATATTTGTGCAAATGCTCCGGGAGTTCCTTTTGAAGCGTGAACCGAAAATAGACCTGCTGCATCTACTGTTTGATGAGGAAATCACCTTTTATAATGATCAGTTTGTGGAAATGAAAAGAGCTGAATTAACCAGATTGATTGACCGTAAGTTATTGGTTAATCATCCTGTTTATGTGGATTCGGCGTCGATTGCCCCATTGTTATCCATTGCACCAACAACGATTTTTTTGTATACAAAGGACCCAGATGAGCCATTAGTAAGGACAATTAAAAACATCTTTGAAGAAAGAGTAACGATTAAATCATTTGAGGCTTTACGAGAAGTGAATAAATGGGTGGAAAATCAACATTCTTCGGAAAACCATGCCTAGGATCAGGAATTGTGAGAAAATTTGTCTTATTAGGTTTCTGTCCCTTGATTTTTAAAAAATTAATCATTATAATTACCTACATAGTTAGAAAAGCGGAAGCG
>NZ_JBALOS010000003.1:347-35385 GCF_036962765.1 Neobacillus drentensis | reverse complement strand
TTCATTTTTTCCTAGGGGCGACAAGCATAAGACGAGCCGGCGGGAAGGTTGTTTTTTAACCTTCTCGACGGATTGGCTTATGACCTCGAGCCCCTAAGCGCTGGAGCTAGACACAATAATATTCATAGCAAAAGTAATGATAAGGATAACAGTATTTTTTACGGTTTCTAGAGAGGGAGGACATGGCTGAAAGCCTCCTAACACGAAAATAATACTTACCACCTTTAAACTTCAACAGTGAACACTTCATATTTTCATGAAGTAAGTAATTGTTGACGGCACTCGACCGTTAACAGACCAAAGTCATTTTCAATGTGTCATCATTTGGAAATGAAAAATTGGGTGGAACCACGTGTTTATCAAAACTCGTCCCTTTTCCAGGGACGGGTTTTTTTATTTTTTCAAAAGCGAATTTTCTGGGCAAAAAAGACCCGAAAACGCTTAATTACAAAGGAGGAATTACCATGTCAGACGTTGTTAAGATTTCGTTTCCAGATGGGGCAGTAAAGGAGTTCCCACAAGGAACAACAACGGAAGATATTGCCGCATCTATCAGCCCGGGCCTAAAGAAAAAGGCGATTGCCGGCAAATGGAACGGTCAATTGTATGATCTTCGCCGTCCAATTAATGAAGACGGTTCAATAGAAATCGTCGTCCCAGATTCCAATGATGCATTAGAGATTTTACGTCACAGTACTGCGCATTTGATGGCCCAGGCTGTAAGAAGACTTTATCCTGGAGTGAATTTAGGTGTAGGACCTGTTATCGAAGGTGGATTTTATTATGATATGGACCTTGAAGAATCATTAACACCAGAAGATCTGCCAAAGATTGAAAAAGAAATGGCCAGAATCGTCAATGAAAATATTGAAATTGTTCGCAAGGAAGTAAGCCGTGCAGAGGCTGTACAGCTTTTTAAAGAAGCTGGTGACCCGTATAAGCTGGAACTAATTGAAGCGATTCCTGATGAGGAAACAGTGACTATCTACGAACAAAGTGACTTTTTTGACCTATGCCGCGGAGTCCATGTCCCATCAACAGGTAAAATCAAAGAATTTAAGTTATTGAGTATTGCTGGTGCTTATTGGCGCGGGGACAGCAAAAATAAAATGCTGCAGCGTGTTTACGGAACAGCCTTCTTCAAGAAAGAAGACTTAGCTGAACATCTTCGCTTACTTGAAGAAGCAAAAGAGCGCGACCACCGTAAAATTGGGAAAGAATTGAACCTTTTCACTAGTAATCAATTGGTAGGTCAAGGATTACCGTTATGGCTTCCAAAGGGTGCAACTATCCGCCGGGTGGTTGAACGTTACATTGTTGATAAAGAACAACGTCTAGGTTATGACCATGTATACACTCCAATTATGGGAAGTGTCGATTTATATAAGACTTCAGGTCACTGGGATCATTACCAGGAAGATATGTTCCCAGTAATGGATATGGATAACGAGCAATTAGTTCTTCGTCCGATGAACTGTCCGCATCACATGATGGTATACAAAAACAGCATCCACAGCTACCGTGAGCTGCCGATTCGAATCGCAGAACTTGGAACAATGCATCGTTATGAAATGTCAGGTGCACTTTCAGGACTACAGCGTGTTCGTGGAATGACTTTAAATGATGCACATATCTTTGTTCGTCCTGACCAAATTAAAGATGAATTCAAACGGGTTGTGAACCTCGTTTTAGCAGTATACAAAGACTTTGATATTAAGGACTATTCCTTCCGTCTTTCTTACCGTGACCCGCAAGATACTGAAAAGTATTTTGATGATGACGCAATGTGGGAAAAAGCACAAAGTATGCTGAAGGATGCCATGGATGATCTTGGACTTAACTACTATGAGGCAGAAGGAGAAGCGGCCTTCTATGGTCCTAAGCTTGATGTTCAAGTGAAGACAGCTTTAGGGAAGGAAGAAACACTTTCCACTGTTCAGTTGGACTTCTTATTACCAGAACGTTTTGATTTAACATATGTTGGTGAGGACGGCAAACCGCATCGTCCAGTCGTTATCCACCGTGGTGTTGTATCCACAATGGAACGTTTTGTTGCCTTCTTAATTGAAGAATACAAAGGTGCTTTCCCTACTTGGCTCGCTCCGGTACAGGTGCAGGTCATTCCAGTTTCTCCTGGTGTCCATTATGATTATGCGAAGCAAGTTCAAGAACAGCTTCAAAATGAAGGTATTCGTGTCGAATTGGATGGCCGTGATGAAAAAATCGGGTATAAAATCCGTGAAGCACAAATGCAAAAAATTCCATATATGCTTGTTGTTGGGGATAAAGAAGTCGAAAATCAGGCTGTCAATGTCCGCAAATATGGAGAACAAAACTCAGAAACAAAGCCATTCTCAGAGTTTATCACTGAGTTGGCTGCTGAAGTAAAAAGAGGATAATGGTAAAGAGAGAGGCATGCCTCTCTTTTTGTTTGAAAAAAACTATTGAATAATTATTAGTTTCTTGCTAAAATAAATTTCGTTGTCAAAGTAAATAGTTCGTTTGACATTATATCTTTGCTTATGTTATATTTACTAAGGTGAAAAATTGAATACTTGTTTTTGGGAAAGAAGAAGCACCCGCTTCTCACCTGGTTGACGCAATTGGCAGTTGGCAGGTTTTACTTGAACTTTTTGGTTTCATTACTTATGTTCTGTAAAGTGTGGGTGTATTCATCCGCACTTTTTTGTTTGTGCATTGGATAGCACTGCTAAAAAGTTTTATACCTGTTCATTCATTGAAGCGTCACACGTTAAGGTTTGAAAGGGCTTGTTATGATTTTCTTAACCAAGACGTTGTATTCGTGATAAAACCTTGGAGGTGGCTAATTATTAGCAAAGACATGTTGTTAAATGAGGGCATTCGCGCTCGCGAAATTCGCCTAATCGATCAAAATGGCGAACAGTTGGGGATTAAAACCAAAACTGAAGCCTTGGAGATTGCCGGAAGAGTGAACCTTGATTTGGTACTTGTAGCACCAAATGCAAAGCCTCCAGTCGGCAGAATTATGGACTATGGCAAATTTAAATTCGAGCAGCAAAAGAAAGAAAAAGAAGCTCGTAAGAATCAAAAAATCATCACTACTAAAGAAGTTCGTCTCAGCCCGACAATTGATGAGCATGACTTTAATACAAAGTTACGCAATGCAATTAAGTTCTTAGAAAAAGGCGACAAGGTAAAAGCTTCAATCCGTTTCAAGGGCCGGGCGATTACCCATAAAGAAATTGGTCAACGTGTGTTAGACCGTTTTTCAGAGGCGTGCAAGGAAGTTGCAACGATTGAATCACATCCAAAAATGGATGGTCGAAGCATGTTCCTAGTTTTAGCACCTAAAACCGACAAGTAATAAGGAGGATATCCCAATGCCAAAAATGAAAACTCACCGTGGCGCTGCAAAGCGTTTTAAGAAGACTGGTTCAGGTAAATTAAAACGTGATCACGCTTATACAAGCCACTTATTTGCTAACAAATCTACTAAAGCAAAGCGTAAGCTTCGCAAAGCATCACTTGTTTCTAAAGGTGATTTCAAACGCATTCGTCAATTATTAACTTACATGAAGTAAAAAATATGTGTTCGATTTATATATTGGAGGGAAATTAAATGCCACGTGTAAAAGGCGGTACAGTTACGCGCAAACGTCGTAAAAAAGTTCTTAAATTAGCAAAAGGTTATTTCGGTTCAAAACATACATTATATAAAGTTGCTAACCAACAAGTTATGAAATCTTTAATGTATGCTTTCCGCGATCGTCGTCAGAAAAAACGCGACTTCCGCAAACTTTGGATTACTCGTATCAATGCAGCTGCTCGTATGAACGGTCTTTCTTACAGCCGTTTAATGCATGGCTTAAAGCTTGCTGGTATCGAAGTAAACCGCAAGATGCTTGCTGAATTAGCAGTAAGTGATGCAAACGCATTTGCTGAATTAGCAAACGTTGCAAAACAAAACATTAACAAGTAATAAGAAAAGCGGAGGCGCCCCTAGGCGTTGATGCTAGACATATTTTAAAGGCCATTCTCTTTGATGAGAATGGCCTTTTCTATAAGGGGGGAAACGGTAGATGAAAATATGGTTAGTAATCTATGTAATCATGAATATTGCTGGACTTGTGATTATGTGGGAGGATAAGAAGCGGGCTAGAAAGCATGAATACCGAATCCGTGAGCGGACTTTATGGCTTGTGGCATTATGTGGAGGCGCGGTCGGAGCGACAGCGGGGATGCAGTTGTATCGACATAAAACAAAGCATACATCATTTAAAATTGGTTTTCCGGTCCTTGCTGTGTTCGAACTAGGACTTTTATTAAAGGTTCTTCTTTAAAAACCGGATTTTTAGGCGGTAATTTGTTAATAGGGTTTATCAACTGAATTTTAGAATGGGGCATACTAAATTAATTTTTCCATAGGGAGTGACGGTAATCATGCAATTAGAAAAACTCTTTCAGATGCAAAAAGCATTGGATACCCATATTGAAGATAAGCACAATCTGCAGGACGAAGATTTATTTGACAGAAAGGTCCTTGCCTTGCTTGTAGAAATCGGCGAATTAGCCAATGAAACGCGCAGTTTTAAATTTTGGAGCGTCAAGCCATCATCAGCTAAAGAAGTCATACTAGAGGAATTTGTGGATGGAGTACATTTTATTTTATCGCTTGGAATCGAATGTGGATATGATACGGAGCAAACGGTTTTGAATGAAGATCAGGCATCTTTCAATGTGACAGAGCAGTTTCTATTTTTGTACGACAGGATCCTTATTTTTCAAAAGAGCAGAAGTTTGGATGATTATCGGAAGTTATTTGCATCCTATTTATGTTTAGCTTCCTTACTCGGATTTACAAATGAAGAAATAGAAAGAGCATATTTCCACAAAAACGAAGTAAATTATTTAAGACAGCAGAATAACTATTAGCAGAAAAAATTGGGAATTTACCTCTATTTTCTGTATAATGAAGGTCAAACAAACAGATAAGGGGGTTTAATAATGGCAAAACTAGATGAAACCTTGACGATGCTAAAAGAGTTAACAGATGCCAAAGGGATTCCTGGCAATGAGCGTGAAGTTCGAGAGGTCATGAAAAAATACATAGAACCGTTTGCAGATGAACTCACAACCGATGGACTTGGCAGCTTGATTGCTAAAAAAGTAGGTAAAGAAGGCGGCCCGAAAATTATGGTCGCGGGTCACTTAGATGAAGTTGGCTTTATGATTACGCAAATCGATGACAAAGGTTTCCTTCGTTTTCAACCGGTTGGCGGTTGGTGGGGGCAGGTTATGCTGGCCCAGCGCGTGACGATCGTAACGAGAAAGGGAGATGTAACCGGGATTATCGGTTCTAAGCCACCGCATATTCTGTCAGCTGAGGCTCGTAAGAAACCTGTTGAAATTAAAGAAATGTTTATTGATATTGGAGCTTCAAGCCGTGAGGAAGCCAAGGAGTGGGGCGTTCGTCCAGGCGATATGGTTGTCCCATATTTCGAATTTACTGTGATGAACAATGAAAAGATGTTATTAGCTAAAGCTTGGGATAACCGAATTGGCTGTGCCATTGCCATCGATGTGTTGAAGCAACTAAAGGGTGTCGACCATCCTAATGTTGTTTATGGTGTCGGAAATGTCCAAGAAGAGGTTGGTTTACGTGGTGCCAAGACCGCAGCCGCAAAAATTAACCCGGATATCGGCTTTGCTGTAGATGTAGGTATTGCCGGGGATACACCGGGAGTATCTGAAAGAGATGCTATGAGTAAAATGGGCAAGGGACCACAAGTAGTCATTTATGATGCCTCCCTAGTTGCCCATAAAGGTCTGCGTGATTTAGTGACCGATACAGCTGATGAATTGAACATTCCCTATCAATTCGAATCGATTCCGGGCGGCGGTACTGATGCAGGGTCGATCCATTTAACGCATAATGGGGTACCAGCAATGGCGATTACGATTGCGACAAGGTATATCCATTCCCATGCCGCAATGCTCCATCGTGATGATTACGAAAATGCCGTTAAGCTAATTGTTGAAGTCATCAAGCGATTAGATCGTGAAACGGTTGATAAAATTACGTTTGAATAAATTGCATTTGGAATCCTCGGTCAATTGGCCGGGGATTTTTTTGGAGTTCTTGGATTCACTGATTGAATGGTGAAATTCACTGATTGGTCGATAAAATTCGCTGATAGACGGCCTATCTCAATGCTAGACGTGCATTTTTTCAATCAGTTTACTGGAAATTGGAAGACTTTTCGAAAAATAATTCATATAATTGCTAGAAAAAACTCATATGTACAGAAAAAAGCTGTCAACCTATCGATTGACAGCGCCAGAGGGAAAAATAATTACTTTAACCCACTTTCAAGGGTTGCGAGCATTTCTCTTTTTTCTTCCTCAGATGAATTTTTCCAAATGATTTCAAATAAGACGCCGAGACCTGGGAGCATTTTTTCTTCCCCATTTTGAATAGCATCAACAATGGTATCTTCCAATTGATCTTGTGTATTCCCGGCAACATTGTGAACAATTGCATTTCGTAAATTTAAATTCATGTATATGCACTCCTTTTCAATAAATAAATATGTTTAAAACTTTGAACCTTGAGAACTGTCTAGCTACAGCGCCTAAGGGCTCGAGGCATAAGCCAATCACTTCGGAAGGCAAACGGCGCCTTCTGTCAGTGCTTGTCTTATGCTTGTCGCCCCTGGGCAAGGCGCTTTCGCTTTTCTTTTAATATGTTTTCTATTTTTGGTTTTATTATGTATTTTTGTTAGGCTATAATAAAAAAATCATCGTTATTTTAAAAGGAGAGCGGGTTTTGAAGTATATCGAATCAATCAATAATCCTAATGTAAAACAATGGAAAAAATTATTAACGAAAAAAGAGCGGGATAAGTCCGGTACATTTTTAGTGGAAGGCTTTCATTTAGTGGAGGAAGCTCTGAAACAAGGCGAACAAGTTTTGGAAATCATCGTTTCTGAAAAGGTTGACGTGCCTTCACGCTGGGATGCTGGTTCCACGCCAGTAACTCAAGTCACTGAGGAGATATCGAATTCATTATCAGATACAGAAGCACCGCAAGGAATTTATGCGGTGTGCCGGATCGCAGCTGCTGAGGTTCGGGATGCAAAAACGTTCCTGATGATTGATGCGGTTCAGGACCCTGGAAATCTTGGAACCATGATTCGCACCGCTGATGCTGCAGGGATCGGCGCTGTAGTGGTTGGACGTGGTAGTGTCGATATTTATAACTCAAAGGTAATTAGGTCTGCGCAAGGAAGCCATTTTCATCTTCCGATTATTAGAGGGGACCTTCATGAATGGATGGACAAACTGCACGAAAAAAATATTCCTGTTTACGGTACAGCACTTGAAGGCGCATCTGCATATACTGATATTTCCGCAGGAGATTCTTTCGCCTTGATTGTTGGAAATGAAGGAAATGGTGTCGGTAAAGATATACTTGCGAGTACAACAGCGAACCTTTATATCCCGATTTATGGGAAGAGTGAGTCCTTAAATGTAGCCGTTGCAACGGGAATCCTTCTTTATTATTTGAAAAAATAGACGAAAACTAGTTTGACCTTATGAGGAAAAATAATATATAATAATGAACAATATGAAATATTTAATAACGATGACGGAGAAAAGTATCTTTTTTAGGACCATTTAGGGAGAAAGTGCCGTGACTGAAAGCACTTTTATGGCGATATTAAGAGAAGTTCACCTCCTGAGTTGGCATCGGGACCACAATAATAAGCAATAGCTTGATAGTAGATTAATGTCCAGCTTCCGCTTTCGTGTAAAGATGCACCGGCATAAGCCGTTATCCGAATGAAGCGAACACAATGTTTTTACATAACGTGTTTACAAGGGTGGTACCGCGAACTATAAACCTCGTCCCTTTCCAGGGATGGGGTTTTTTTGTTTTTTCCGGTGCCTGACACCGATAACTATTAAGGAGGAATTGACATGCAAGAACGTTTAAAGGAATTGCAGGAAGAGGCTATTCAAAAAATTGAACAGTCCGTAAGCTTAAAAGAATTAAATGACATCCGTGTTGCCTACCTGGGAAAAAAGGGTCCAATTACCGAAGTTCTGCGCGGAATGGGAAAACTTTCTGCTGAAGAGCGTCCAGTTATGGGGGCATTAGCAAATGAGGTCCGTGAAGCGATTGCTGTAAAAATGGAAGCAAAACAGAAGGGGTTAGAAGAGGCAGCGGTCCTCGAAAAACTAGCTTCTGAAAGCATCGATGTAACCCTTCCAGGCCGACCGGTAAATGTTGGAAATCATCATCCGCTTACAAAAATCATCGAAGAAATTGAAGATTTATTTATTGGCATGGGTTATCAAGTAGCAGAAGGTCCTGAAGTAGAGCAGGATTATTATAACTTCGAAGCACTTAATTTGCCGAAAGGACACCCAGCCCGCGATATGCAGGACTCGTTCTATATCACAGAGGAAATCCTTCTTCGTACCCATACATCACCAGTTCAAGCACGGACGATGGAAAAGAACCAAGGCAAAGGTCCAATTAAAATTATTTGCCCAGGTAAAGTGTACCGCCGTGATAATGATGATGCGACACACTCTCATCAATTTATGCAAATCGAAGGACTTGTTGTAGGCGAAAACATTCGTATGAGTGACCTTAAAGGAACATTAGAAGTTTTTGCGAAAAAAATGTTCGGGGAAGATCGTGAAATTCGTTTACGCCCAAGCTTTTTCCCATTTACAGAACCGTCTGTTGAAATGGACATTTCTTGTAAAATTTGTGGCGGCCATGGCTGCAGCGTTTGTAAGCGCACCGGCTGGATCGAAATTCTCGGAGCAGGAATGGTTCATCCGAATGTTCTTGAAATGGCCGGATACGATTCTAAAAAATACACTGGCTTTGCCTTCGGTATGGGACCAGAGCGGATTGCGATGTTAAAGTACGGAGTCGATGATATCAGACATTTCTATACAAATGATGTTCGTTTCTTAAAACAATTTTCCAAACACGAGTAAACTTGATGCTTCAACTTGTTGAGGTTGAATAAATAAAGGAGGATGACGACATGTTCGTTTCATATAAATGGCTCCAGGACTATATCGATTTAACTGGAGTAACAGCAGCCGAGTTAGCTGAAAAAATTACAAAAAGCGGTATTGAGGTTGAGGGAGTCGAAATCCTTAATGAAGGTATTCAAGGTGTAGTAGTTGGTCATGTCCTTGAACGTGAGCAGCACCCGAATGCTGATAAATTAGGCAAGTGTCTTGTTGATATAGGCGGGGAACAACCAGTACAAATCATTTGCGGTGCTCCAAATGTAGCCCAAGGGCAAAAAGTTGCCGTAGCAACAGTAGGGGCTGTTCTGCCAGGTAATTTTAAAATAAAGCGCGCGAAACTACGCGGCGAAGAATCAAACGGGATGATTTGTTCGCTTACTGAGCTAGGGATCGAAGGAAAAGTGGTTCCGAAAGAGTATTCCGAGGGAATCTTTGTTTTTCCAGCAGATACTGAAGTGGGCGTCGATGCGATTAGTATGTTAAATCGAGATGATGAAATTCTTGAGCTAAGTTTGACCCCAAACCGTGCTGATTGTTTAAGCATGCTTGGTGTGGCCTATGAAGTAGCGGCGATCCTTGGCCGAGACGTGAGACTTCCTGAAACTCACCTTCAGTCTACAACTGAAAAAGCTTCTGATTATGTAAAAATCGTGGTTGAGGCTAAAGAAGATAACCCATTATATGTAGCAAAAATCGTTAAAAATGTAAAAATCGGACCATCTCCGCTCTGGATGCAAACACGCTTAATGTTAGCAGGAATTCGTCCGCACAATAATGTTGTTGATATTACCAACTATATTCTGCTTGAATACGGTCAGCCGCTTCATGCGTTTGATTTTGACCGCCTAGGTTCAAAAGAAATCCTTGTACGTCGTGCAGCTGATGGTGAGAAATTCGTTACACTTGATGATACAGAACGGACACTTACATCAGATCATCTCGTTATCACAAATGGAACAGAACCAGTTGCCCTTGCCGGAGTTATGGGGGGAGCCAATTCAGAGGTAACGTCAGATACAACCACTGTATTACTTGAATCTGCTTATTTTAACGGGGCAACAGTCCGAAAAGCTTCCAAAGACCATGGTTTAAGAAGTGAAGCGAGTGCTCGTTTTGAGAAAGGTGTCGATCCAAATCGTGTTCGTGCCGCAGGAGAGCGTGCTGCATACTTGATGGCAAAATACGCTGGCGGTGAAGTATTAGAGGGCGCAGCTGAAGCGGACACACTAACCGTTGAGCCAGCAGTTGTTTCCATTACTTTAGAAAAAATCAATCGTGTCATTGGTACAGACCTTGTCATGAATGATGTGAAAGAAATCTTTGATCGTCTCCAATTTGCTGTTAGCATCGAAGAGGATACCATCACCGTTACGGCACCAACACGCCGCGGCGATATAAAAATTGAAGAAGATTTACTAGAGGAAGTTGCTCGTCTTTACGGTTACGACAATATCCCAAAAACATTACCAATTGGTTCAACCACACCTGGAAGATTGTCTGAGTACCAGAAGAAGCGTCGAGTGGTTCGTCAATACCTTGAAGGAGCTGGCCTGTATCAAGCAGTGACCTATTCTCTTACTAGCGAGGAAAAGGCAACCCAATTCGCACTTGAAAAGCGAGACACCATCCGTCTTTCAATGCCGATGAGTGAAGAACGCAGCATCCTGCGTTTAAGCATCATGCCACAGCTTTTAGAAGTATTAAAATACAACAGTGCTCGCCAAAACGATAGCTTAGGTGTGTATGAAACGGGTGCTGTATTCTTAGCAAGTGGCACAGACGCTCTTCCATTGGAAAAAGAACATTTAGCAGCAGCCATCACAGGGCTTTGGTCAAGTCATCCTTGGCAAGGAGAGAAGAAAGCAGTTGATTTCTTCGTGATCAAAGGAATCCTAGAAGGAATGTTTGCTAAACTTGGATTGCTAGAACAGGTTCAATTTGTTCAAGCACAAGTAGATGGAATGCACCCTGGCCGTACAGCAGAATTACTCCTAAATGGTGAGAAAATCGGCTTTATCGGTCAAGTCCACCCAACTGTCCAAAAAGAACTCGACTTAAAAGATACCTATGTATTCGAACTTTCATTGAAAGCTGTATTGGATGCAGAAACACCAGCATTACAATATGAAGCCATTCCACGCTTCCCTTCCATTACAAGAGACATTGCCCTTGTGGTAAACAGAGAAACGGTGTCAGGCACCCTAAAAGATATTATCGTAACAGCAGGTGCACCACTATTGAAGGAAGCGGAAGTGTTTGATTTATATGAGGGAGACAAAATGGAGGCCGGTAAAAAGTCGATTGCGTTCTCTCTTAAATATGTTGATCCTGAACGTACGTTAACGGATGAAGAAGTAACGAAGGTTCATAACCGAGTGCTTGAAGCGTTGGAGGAAAAAACAGGCGCGGTACTGAGAGGTTAATTAATAGAAGCTAGCTCGAAGATAGATTTCGGGGCTAGCTTTTTTTTTTTGAGTGAAATTTCCGCTTCGCTGATATATTGAATTTTTCGCCGATAAATGGTCCGGTATCGCTGATAAAGTCCACTTTCGTGCTGATAAAAATAAAAAAGTGTAAAATTTTCGATAAAAAAAACGAGGTTGCCCATATGTCAACCTCGTTTAAATCACTTTCAATTATATTTTTTCATAAATGGAGTCATAGTTCTTTGCTAATGTGATATCTAAATCGGTTAATCCTCCTGCGTTCCATGAGGTTAGTCTAAGTGTCACTAGTTTATAGTCAATCGCAATGAAGGGGTGATGATTTTTTTCTTCTGAAAGCTGGGCAATGACATTTACGAACGCCGCGCCCTGTAAAAACTCACGAAAGCGGTACTTTTTCACGATAAATTTTCCGTCCAATTTCCAGCCTGTTAATCCTGCAACTGCGGTAGTAATCTCTTCTTCACTTAGTCGATTGGCCACTCAGAAAACCCCTCCAAACATCGTTTATATATATCTATTCCAAAAAGCCCAAAAAAACCTTTCAATTTCGTTTTTTATTAACAAGGGCCATTGCTTTGTCGGTATTGGCAAAATGGAGCTTTACAAAAGACGGAAGGATGTCACGTCCTTTGCTCATGATCAGCTTTGCTGCAGCCACGTCTACCTGTGCCCCGGCACCTTTTGGAATCTTAAAGCCGGCAGACCCGCTTAGTTTATCAATATATTGGATAAAGGCATATCGGGCAAGAATACTTGCTGCAGCAACTGCCAAATGAATGCCCTCTGCTTTCGTACTAAAATAAACATTTTCCTTGGCCACCGCTTTTTGGCCTTTAATATGCTGAAAATAGGTGCTGCCTTGAACAAACTGATCGATAAGAATCGCTTCCGGTTTCTCAGGAGCAATTTTGTCTAAGACATTTAAGATGGCTTGGTTATGTAAGATGGCTTTCATTTTTCCTTGCGACATTCCTGATTGTTGGACCTGATTATACTTTTCGTTTTTTAATGTCATCAAACTGAAGGGAATAATATCTTTAATGACCTTAGCAATCGCAATAATCTTTTCATCGTTTAAATCCTTCGAATCCCGTACCCCTAATTCTTTCAACAAAGGAATATTTTCTTTTTTTACGTAAGCTGCTACGACCGTAATCGGTCCAAAAAAGTCTCCCGTACCGACTTCATCTGAACCAATCACTGACATTTGACTAATGCCAATAGGCAGATCGCCTTTTGCTGTTGACTTCGGTTTAGAAGATGAGGCATGCTTGTTCGGGGACACGTTTGCATTGCCCCATTTACTGGCCTCTCTTTCACTATCGTTCCCTTGGAATAATACTTT
Source organism: Neobacillus drentensis (assembly GCF_036962765.1). Lineage (GTDB taxonomy): Bacteria > Bacillota > Bacilli > Bacillales > Cytobacillaceae > Neobacillus > Neobacillus drentensis_C. Next base: position 22,550 of record NZ_JBALOS010000003.1, on the reverse strand, counting down.
GCCTGATTTATAAGCCGTGATCATACAGGCTGACGTTTTCGCGGCAAACACACTTCCGGGAATGTTTTTGTCTACTAAATTTTTCCCGTAGTAGCCCTTCATTTCCATTATTTTATTCATTTCCAGATTCAATACAACATTTCCCATACTACAACCACCACATTTCTAAATAAATATAAAATACGCTTTAACTTTTCCACAGATAACGGTTCATGTTATGATATAGAGTAGGATTCTCTGAATGGAGGCATGACGTTGTCGAATAATCAAAAAAATAGAACAACCGTAGATATTTACGGACAGCAATACGTTATTATGGGTTCCGAAAGTCCAAGTCACATCCGGCATGTGGCTTCATTAGTTGACAATAAAATGCGCGAAATCAGTTTTAAGAATCCAAATTTAGACGCAAGTAAACTCGCCGTTTTAACAGCTGTAAATGCAGTCAATGATTATCTTAAAATGAAAGACCATTTAGATCGACTTCAAACAGAAATACTAAAGGAAAAGGACTAAATATCATGTTGGATTTAGCAATTATTATTTTTTTAATTATTGGATTCTTTGTAGGCCTTAAAAGAGGCTTTATTCTGCAAATTGTTCATTTAATAGGTTTTATTATTGCATATGTGGCAGCAAATTCATACTACGAACAGTTGGCACCAAAATTAACTCTATGGATTCCATATCCGAACTTTGGAAATGTGACATCATTAAAAATACTTACTGAAAGCAGTAATATGGAAACCGCCTTCTACCGTGCAATTGCCTTTGTCATTATCTTTTTTGCGGTAAAAGTGTTATTGCAAATTATTGGTTCCATGCTTGATTTTGTTGCCCATTTGCCTGTCATCCGGCAGCTTAATGTTTGGGCAGGAGGAATTCTAGGTTTCGTTGAAGTGTATTTGGTTATCTTTATTTTATTATATATCTCAGCCCTTGTACCAATTGAATTTATGCAAAATGCTTTGGATCATTCCATTTTGTCAAAAGCAATTGTGAATCACACTCCTATCCTTTCACAACAAATTAAAAGTTTGTGGATTGAATATACAGCTGCTTTAACTTCTCTGTAGCAGAGAAGTTTTTCTATTCATGCCTTAAAGTAGGATAAATTGAAAATGCTAAACAGTAGGTAGGTGACTTATTGATGGAAGTAACGAAAAAAGATTTATTACGATTATTAGAAACCATCGCGATTTATATGGAGTTAAAGGGAGAAAACCCTTTTAAGGTTTCCGCTTTTCGAAAAGCTGCCAATGCCTTGGAAACCGATGAACGCGACCTAACAGAGATTGAAGACTTTACAACGATTTCTGGAATCGGTAAAGGCACGGCTGCTGTCATATATGAATACATAAAAGACGGAACTTCCTCAGTATTGACCGAGTTAAAGGCGGAGGTTCCCAGCGGACTGATCCCATTATTACAGCTCCCTGGACTTGGCGGTAAGAAAATTGCCAAACTCTATAAAGAGTTACAGGTTGTTGATGTTACCAGTTTAAAAGCAGCATGTGAAGCAGGTAAGGTTCAAGCACTCGCAGGTTTTGGTAAGAAAACAGAGGAAAAAATCCTCAGTTCCATTGCTAATGTGGGTACACGGCCAGAACGGCTTCCGTTAGCTTATATGCTGCCAATTGCGGAGCAGATTGAAGCAACGCTTGCGGATTTTCGGGATATTCAGCGGTTTTCACGTGCTGGCAGTTTACGGAGAATGAGAGAAACGATAAAGGATCTTGATTTTATCATTGCAACCAATCAGCCTGAACAAGTACGGGAACAGCTATTACAATTACCAAACATTAAAGAAGTAATTGGTGCTGGTGAGACAAAGGTCTCCCTAGTTTTTGCCTATGATTATGATATTTCCGTGGATTTCCGTCTTGTTAAACCAGAAGAATTTATCACAACCCTGCATCATTTTACCGGATCAAAAGAACATAATGTTCGGATGAGACAACTCGCGAAAGAACGTGGTGAAAAGATCAGTGAGTATGGTGTGGAAATCATTGAAACAGGGGAAATTCTCACTTTCTCTTCGGAAGAAGAATTTTTCAAGCATTTCGATCTTCCCTTCATTCCTCCGGAAATAAGAGAGGACGGGAAGGAAGTAGAGACATTCACCTCCGATGAGGAATTAATAGAGTTAGTAGATATCAAAGGTGATCTTCATATGCATTCCACCTGGAGTGACGGTGCCCATTCAATTGAACAAATGGCTGAGGCATGCCGGGCAAGAGGCTATCAGTATATGGCGATTACGGACCATTCCCAGTATTTAAAGGTGGCTAATGGTCTAACACGCGAAAGACTATTATTACAAAGAGAAGAAATAAAAAGACTAAATGAAAAATACGATGATTTTCTTATTCTAGCGGGTGTCGAGATGGATATTCTTCCAGATGGCAGCTTGGACTATGACGATGAGTTACTAGCTGACATGGATTTTGTTATTGCTTCCATTCATTCAGCATTTTCCCAATCACGGGAAAAAATTATGGAGCGGCTTAAGACAGCTTTAACAAATGCCCATGTGGATTTAATTGCCCATCCAACTGGTCGGAAAATAGGCCGGCGCGAAGGATACGATGTCGACATCGATTTACTGATCCAACTTGCAAAAGAAACCAATACGGCATTAGAACTAAACGCAAATCCAAACAGGCTGGATCTAGCAGCAGAATATTTACGGAGAGCACAGGACGCGGGGGTCAAAATTCTTATCAATACAGATGCTCATAAAATGGATACATTAAAGCATATGGAAATCGGTGTTTCCGCAGCCAAAAAGGGCTGGATCAAAAAATCAACTGTGCTAAATGCCCTAGATAAACATGAACTGCTAGAATTTTTACATAATCGAGGATAGGAGGTTATCTCCATGCAAGAAAAAGCTTTAAAGGTATTAGAATTCACGAAAGTAAAAGGGCAGTTGTTAGAACATGCTGCTTCATCCCTTGGGAGAAGAAAAATTCAGGAATTAGTGCCTTCTACTGACTTTGAGGAGGTAGTTAAACTCCAAGCAGAAACAGATGAAGCATCTACGGTGTATCGTGTGAAAGGGAATGTTCCACTTTCAGGTGTCCATGATATCAGTGCTCACATTAAACGCTCTGTTATTGGCGGGGTGTTAAGCCCGCATGAACTTATTCAGATCGCCAGTACCATCCATGCAAGCCGGCAAATGAAACGATTTATCGAGGAGTTTGCCGATGAAAGAACCGAAATTCCCATTTTGTCTGAACAAGCAGAACGAATTATTCCGCTCACAAACCTTGAGCATTCGATTAAACACGCGATCGACGAGAACGGAGAGGTATTAGATAGTGCAAGTGATTTGCTGCGGTCATTAAGGCAACAATTGAGGTCAAATGAATCGCGGATTCGGGAAAAACTTGAAAGCATGATTCGTTCATCAAATGCGAGTAAAATGCTTTCAGACGCTATCGTGACAATTCGTAATGACCGCTTTGTGATTCCTGTTAAACAGGAGTATCGCGGTCACTATGGCGGGATTATTCATGACCAAAGCGCCTCAGGACAAACACTCTTTATTGAACCGCAAGTCATTGTCCAATTAAACAATCAACTGCAGGATATCCGTGTAAAGGAACAATTGGAGATCGACAGGATTCTGACGGAATTATCCGCAGCAGCGGCGGAGCACGATAGTGAACTCAAGGTAATCGTCGAAGTCCTTGCTAATTTAGATTTTATTTTTGCAAAAGCAAGATATGGGAAACGCATAAAAGCATCCATGCCGATCATGAATAATGAGGGAAGAATTGTGTTATATAAGGCAAGACATCCTCTTATTCCAATCGAAGAAGTCGTGGCCAACGATATCATGCTAGGAAAAGACTATACAACGATTGTCATTACTGGCCCGAATACGGGTGGAAAAACAGTCACCTTAAAAACACTAGGCCTGTGTACATTAATGGCCCAAGCGGGTTTGCAGGTTCCAGCACTGGACGGATCAGAGTTAGCTGTCTTTGATGCTGTCTATGCAGATATCGGCGATGAACAATCCATCGAACAAAGCTTAAGTACCTTCTCATCTCATATGGTTAATATTGTTGATATTTTAAATAGAGTTGATTTTAATAGCCTTGTATTATTTGATGAGTTGGGGGCAGGGACGGATCCGCAGGAAGGGGCAGCCTTGGCTATTTCCATTTTGGATGAGGTCCACAAGCGGGGTGCACGAGTCATTGCAACGACTCATTATCCTGAATTAAAGGCTTATGGTTATAACCGTGAGGGTGTGTTAAATGCTAGTGTCGAGTTTGATGTTGAAACCTTAAGCCCAACTTATAAATTGTTATTAGGAGTACCAGGTCGCAGTAATGCATTTGAAATTTCCAAACGTCTCGGCTTAAATGAATGGGTCATTCAGGCTGCACGTTCCCATGTAAGTGAAGATACGAACCAAATTGATAAAATGATTTCTTCCTTGGAAGACAGTAAACGACTGGCAGAAAAAGAGCGAGAGGAAGCTCGCGATTATTTAAAATCTGCTGAGAAACTCCATCAAGACTTGCAAAAACAACTGATGGAATTCTACGAGAAAAAAGACTCCTTGTTGGAAAAGGCGGCAGAAAAAGCCGGAGAAATTGTGGATGAGGCAAAGAGTGAGGCCGAGAAGGTAATCCGTGATCTTCGCAAAATGCGGACGGAAAAGCATGCAGATATTAAGGAACATGAATTAATTGAAGCAAAACGGCGCCTTGAAGAAGCCGCACCTGAAATACCAAAATCCGCTAAACTTGCGAATAAAAAAATAAAGAAACATACCTATATGCCTGGCGATGAGGTAAAGGTACTTACTTTTGGCCAAAAAGGCACGCTTGTTGAAAGAGTTTCTTCGGATGAATGGCAGGTTCAAATCGGAATTCTCAAAATGAAAGTAAAAGAAAAAGATATGGAATATATGAGTACCCCGAAACAAGTTGAAACAAAGCCGATGGCGATTGTAAAAGGCCGGGATTCATATGTTAAACTGGAGTTAGACCTTCGCGGGGAGAGGTACGAAGATGCTCTCCTTAAGGTGGAAAAATATATTGATGATGCGCTCCTTTCCAGTTATCCACGTGTATCGATTATCCATGGAAAAGGCACTGGCGCGTTAAGACAGGGAGTACAGGAATACTTAAGAAACCATCGCTCTGTCAAAAAAATCCGCTTTGGAGAAGCTGGGGAAGGCGGATCAGGCGTAACCATCGTTGAGTTTAAATAATGTCCGGGGAGTTTTGACAATGGACCAGTTTTGGGAGAACGAATATATTCAAATAGCAGCTTATTATAGTGTTGTCATTTTATGTTTGGTGGTCTTTTTAGCGATCTTTGAAATGGTGACCAGATATAAAAATTGGGAAGAAATCAAAAAAGGCAATTTGGCTGTGGCGATGGCTACTGGAGGAAAAATATTTGGCGTGGCCAATATCTTTCGCTGTACGATTGAGCAGAACAATTCGCTGCTTTCCATGGTTGGTTGGGGGATTTATGGATTTTTACTATTATTAGTAGGGTATTTTATCTTTGAATTTTTAACACCAAAATTTAAAATTGACGAAGAAATTCAAAATGATAACCGTGCTGTTGGGTTGATTTCGATGGTGATCTCAATTGGTTTATCGATTGTCATTGGTGCAGGTATAACGTAAGGGGAGAAAAAAAGTGGAGACATTAGCTAAGATACTTCTCGGATTATGCGGCTTGTTTTTGCTAATCGGTTTGATCTATATGTTGTTTTTTGCTTAAAAGAAAATCATCGCTGAGACCATCAGCGGTGATTTTTTTACTGTAAACGTTAATTGTTAATTGCAAAATACTGTACTATAATAAAAGAGAAGTCTGAATTTTTATAATTATACACGTAGAAAAGGGGGATATTATGTATGAAACTAAACCGTGGTTGGCACTGTATCCAAACGAAATACCTGCCACATTGGAATACTCTAGAGAGCCTGTTCAGCAATACTTAGTGAAATCGGCGGAACAATATCCGGAAAAAGTGGCAATTCATTTTATGGGAAAAGAAATTACCTATAAAAAGCTTTACGATGATGTAATGAATTTCGCCGGTTATCTGCAGGGAACCCTAGGCATTTCAAAAGGTGACCGGGTCGCCATTATGCTGCCTAACACTCCACAGGCCGTGATTAGTTATTTTGCGATATTAATGGCAGGCGGAATTGTCGTTCAAACGAACCCATTATATACAGAACGTGAACTTGAATACCAGATGAAAGATTCAGGTGCAAAGGCTATCATCACACTCGACATCCTCTACCCACGCGTATCAAAAGTGATGCCGCAAACAGAGTTACAGCATGTAATTGTAACCGCTCTCAAGAACTACTTACCATTCCCTAAAAATTTAATTTATCCTTTCATCCAGAAAAAACAATACGGTATTGTCGTAAATGTAAGGCATGGAGGAAGCACACATTTGCTTTCGGAAATAGTAACAATGAAGCCTCAAAAAGTGAAAAAGGTTGAAATAAAACCAGATGAAGATGTAGCGCTCCTTCAATATACAGGAGGGACGACAGGATTTCCAAAGGGTGTGATGCTCACACATATGAATTTAATTGCTAACACAAAGATGTGCCAGGCATGGCTTTACAAATCAAAGCCAGGTGAAGAATCCGTTCTCGGCATTATCCCGTTTTTCCACGTCTATGGCATGACTACCGTGCTCATTTTATCAGTGATGCAGGCCAATAAAATGATCTTATTGCCTAAATTTGATGCTGAGACAACATTAAAAACCATCCAACAACAGCGCCCAACATTGTTCCCAGGAGCACCAACCATTTATATTGGAATCTTAAATTATCCAGATTTGAAAAAATATGATCTCTCGTCGATTCATTCATGTATTAGTGGATCTGCGGCACTTCCAGTTGAAGTACAAGAAAAATTTGAAGCCATTACGAGAGGAAAACTTGTTGAAGGCTATGGATTAACGGAAGCCTCTCCAGTCACACATGCTAACTTTTTATGGGATGTCCCTCGTGTAAAGGGAAGTATTGGTGTGCCTTGGCCAGATACCGAAGTGAAAGTTGTATCTCCTGAGACGGGTGAACCGGTGCCGATAAAAGAAATTGGCGAAATCGTGATAAAAGGCCCTCAAATCATGAAAGGGTATTGGAATCGTCCAGAGGATACAAAGGAAGTACTCCATGAAGGATGGTTATATACAGGTGACCTTGGTTATATGGATGAACAAGGATATTTTTATGTGGTTGACCGTAAAAAGGATATGATAATAGCTGGCGGATATAACATTTATCCAAGAGAAATAGAGGAAGTATTATATGAACATCCGGATGTGGTTGAAGCCGTGGCTGCCGGTATTCCTGATCCGTATCGCGGAGAAACCGTCAAGGCCTATATTGTTTTAAAAGAAGGTTCCACGGTAACTGAAGAAGAAATGAACCAATTTTCAAGAAAATATCTTGCCGCCTATAAGGCTCCGCGATATTATGAATTTAGACAGGAATTGCCTAAATCCGCAGTCGGGAAAATTTTAAGAAGGATGCTTGTCGAAGAAGAAAAACAAAAAATAGAAGAAGAAAGCCAAAAACACGCATAATGGCACTATTATTGCTCCCTCTTTTTTTTGACAGATAAAGCCTGTCCCATTGCTGGGAATATGAAAAAAGGTCCGGAGAATATCTTGACACAGATTAAGATAATCACTATTATTAAAATATGAATGATTATTCATTCATATTTTTTCTTTTTTAATCATGTAAACCGTAAAAACTGAAACGGAACTTTTCTTTCAAAGGAGGGATATAGTTGAAAAAAAATAAACCAAAATACATGCAAATTATTGATGCTGCAGTGGTTGTAATCGCGGAAAATGGCTACCACCAAGCCCAGGTTTCAAAGATTGCTAAGCAGGCTGGAGTGGCTGATGGCACCATTTATCTTTATTTTAAAAACAAGGAAGACATCCTTATCTCTCTCTTTGAAGAAAAAATGGGAAGTTTCATTGAAAAAATAGATACCATGATAGCAGGAAATGGGTCGGCGGCGGAGAAGTTATTAATGATGGTCGAAGCTCATTTTAGTATGCTTTCTGAAGACCATCACATGGCAATCGTAACACAACTCGAATTAAGGCAATCGAATAAGGAATTGCGACTCCGAATTAATAATGTTCTAAAAGGTTACCTCCAGGTAATTGATAAGATTGTTATTGAAGGCAAGGAAACAGGAGAGTTTTCAAATGACCTCGATATCCGTCTTGCCCGGCAGATGATTTTCGGTACTCTCGATGAAACCGCAACATCATGGGTGATGAACGAGGAAAAGTATGATTTAGTAGCACTGGCCTCTCCAGTCCATCGTCTCTTGATTAATGGCTGTGGGAGCCGGTAGATAAGTTAGTAGGGGGAATTCAAATGGAATACTTAAAATGGTCATATCAAGACAATATTGCCACGATCACAATTGATCGTCCTCCGGCAAACGCCCTTTCTTCAGGACTTTTAAGGGAATTGGCAGCAGTTCTTGATGAAGTCGAACCCAATCGCGAGATCCGGGTGATTGTCATTCATGGGGAAGGGCGCTTTTTCTCTGCTGGTGCAGATATTAAAGAATTTACAACGGTTTCTTCTTCAGAAGGGTTCTCTAATCTTGGTAAGTTCGGACAAGATTTATTTGACCGGATGGAAAAATTTCCGAAACCGATTATCGCAGCTATTCATGGCGCAGCACTTGGCGGAGGGCTTGAACTAGCAATGGCCTGTCATATCCGTTATGTAAGTGAAACGGCAAAACTTGGTCTTCCTGAACTGCAGCTTGGCTTAATTCCCGGATTCGCTGGATCGCAGCGCCTGCCTAAATATGTCGGAGTGGCAAGAGCGGCGGAAATGCTGTTTACTTCTGAGCCGATCACAGGTGTTGAGGCAGTCCAATTTGGATTAGCAAATCGTGCCTTTCCAGAAACGGAAGTGGTTGAGCAGGCGTATAAGCTTGCTGGGAAAATCGCCAAGAAAAGCCCTGGTGCACTTAAGGCTACCATTGAATTGTTAGATTATGCAAAAACAGATGAGTTCTATGAAGGTTCCAAAAGGGAAGCTCAGTTATTTGGTGAAGTTTTCGTCTCTAAGGATGGAAAAGAAGGCATCCAAGCCTTTATTGAAAAAAGGGAACCACATTTTAAAGGTGAATAAACTTATCTTTGCAGGTATAATTGCAAGGAAGGCTTAAATAAAAAATTTTTTCTAGAAAATTTTCTTAATCTTTCAAACTGAGCGAATGCTCGAAATTTTATCAGGAGGGATACCATGAATATTTACGTATTACTGAAAAGAACTTTTGATACTGAAGAAAAAATAACGATTTCTGGCGGAAAAATCAATGAGGATGGTGCCGAATTTATCATCAATCCTTATGACGAATATGCAATTGAAGAGGCGATCCAAGTTCGCGATGCTAAGGGTGGGGAAGTAACAGTCATTACAGTTGGAACTGACGAGTCAGAAAAGCAATTACGTACCGCACTTGCGATGGGTGCTGACAAAGCAGTCCTCATTAATACGGAGGATGATGTTGAAGGTGGAGATCAATTTACAACTGCGAAAATCCTTGCGGAATATTTAAAGGATAAAGACGCTGATTTAATTATTGGCGGAAATGTTGCGATTGACGGCGGAACCGGTCAAGTTGGACCTCGTGTTGCGGAATTACTAAACATTCCTTATGTAACAACTATTACAAAGTTAGAAATTGAGGGAACAAATGTAACCGTTACCCGTGACGTCGAGGGCGATTCAGAAATCATTGAAACGAGCCTTCCATTATTAGTAACGGCACAACAAGGTCTAAACGAGCCGCGCTACCCTTCTTTACCTGGAATCATGAAAGCAAAGAAAAAGCCGCTTGAAGAATTAGAGTTAGACGACCTGGATCTTGAGGAAGACGATGTTGAAGCAAAAACAAAAACGATTGAAATTTATTTGCCGCCTAAAAAGGAAGCGGGCCGAGTTTTAGCAGGTGATTTGAATGATCAAGTGAAGGAACTTGTTCACCTTCTTCATACCGAAGCAAAAGTAATTTAAACGTTTTTATACAAAAATTGTTCTCAGGAGGTAAATGAAATGTCAAGAAAAGTGGTAGTATTAGGAGAAGTTCGTGACGGTTCATTACGTAATGTATCATTCGAAGCGATTGCAGCAGCAAAAACAATTGCTGAGGGCGGAGAGGTAGTTGGTGTTTTAGTAGGCGCTTCTGTAAGCGCTCTATCGACTGAGTTAATCCACTTTGGAGCAGACCGAGTAGTGGTGGTTGAGGATGAAAAATTAAAACTATATACATCAGATGGTTATGCTCAAGCGCTGTTAGCAGTGCTCGATCAAGAAAAACCAGAAGGATTAGTTTTAGGCCATACCTCACTTGGGAAAGACCTGTCTCCAAGAATTGCAGGAAAATTAGCATCAGGTTTAATTTCCGATGCCACAGCTGTTGAAGTAGCTGGCGGCAATGTCGTTTTCACAAGACCGATTTATTCAGGAAAAGCATTTGAAAAGAAAATTGTTACCGATGGCTTAATTTTCGCAACGGTACGACCAAATAATATCGCACCTCTGGAAAAAGATGAAAGCAGAAGCGGCGAGGTTTCAACTCTTTCCGTAGACATTAAAGACCTTCGTGCCATAATTAAAGAGGTCGTCAGAAAAGCAAGTGAGGGCGTTGACTTAAGTGAAGCAAAGGTGGTTATTTCTGGTGGCCGCGGTGTAAAAAGTGCGGATGGTTTCCAACCACTTAAAGAACTTGCGGCTGTTCTAGGCGGAGCTGTGGGTGCATCACGTGGTGCCTGTGATGCTGACTATTGTGATTACTCTTTACAAATTGGCCAAACTGGCAAGGTTGTCACACCAGACCTTTACATTGCCTGCGGTATTTCTGGAGCTATTCAACATTTAGCGGGAATGTCCAACTCAAAGGTGATCGTCGCTATTAACAAAGACCCAGAAGCGAACATCTTCAAGGTAGCTGATTACGGAATCGTCGGAGACTTGTTTGAAGTTGTGCCATTACTAACTGAAGAGTTTAAAAAGCTGAAAGTACACTCATAATAAGAAGGGCGAGCGGATGCTTCCGCTCGTTTTATTTTTGGATATGAAAGATTATTCATGGTAAGAATGATAGGTGAAGCAATTTATTAGCTTGATTTTCCAAACGATGTTATACTTTCGATAGTAATTCAGTAATTTTTAGGAGGGCAATATAAATGGCAATTTCACATTTAACAGATCAAAACTTTTCGACTGAAACAGGTTCTGGCCTCGTTCTTGTAGATTTTTGGGCACCATGGTGCGGACCTTGTAAAATGATCGCTCCAGTTCTTGAAGAACTTGATTTAGAAATGGGCGATAAAGTAAAAATCACAAAACTTGACGTGGATGATAACCCACAAACTGCGGCAAACTTCGGTGTAATGAGCATCCCAACGTTATTAGTTATGAAAGATGGCGAAGTCGTTGATAAAGTTGTCGGCTTCCAACCAAAAGATGCATTAGCAGGTGTTTTAGAAAAACACGTGTAACCATATCGAAAAACCTTAGCTTGGATCACTCCAGCTAAGGTTTTTTCTTTTTGAAAGGGCGTATTAAAGATCATTGTTGATATTCTAACCAAGTGGAGCGAAAATCCACAGGCAAGTTTAACAAAGCTCTTTTTGTAAAGGCTCTTTTCGTAAACTTTGTTGCTTTAGAAGCTTAATAAGGGTCATTTATTAAGTTTCTAGGCAGTTTTCGCAATTGTTCTTACGAAAAGATGCCACGAANNAATCTATGCGAAAATAGCCCTTGTAAAAGAATCCACTTTTAATTATCAGTGCTATGATTTAAAATTTTATAAGGCAAACAAAAAAAGACGGGAGGGGAGTGGCCGGAATGAATGAAACTATTAAGCAAAAACTGACGCTGCTGCCGGATCAGCCTGGCTGCTACTTAATGAAAGACCGTCAGGGAACGATTATTTATGTAGGAAAAGCAAAAGTATTAAAGAATCGTGTTCGTTCTTATTTCACGGGCTCACACGATGGGAAGACGTTAAGACTTGTCAATGAAATTGAGGATTTTGAATATATTGTCACCTCTTCGAATATTGAAGCACTTCTACTGGAACTAAATCTTATTAAAAAGTACGATCCAAAATACAATATCATGCTGAAGGATGATAAAACGTATCCGTTTATAAAGTTGACAGCGGAAAGGCATCCGAAACTTATCATTACAAGAAAAGTAAAAAAAGACAAAGGCAAATACTTTGGACCATACCCAAATGTGACCGCAGCCAATGAAACGAAAAAACTTCTTGACCGCATTTATCCACTTCGTAAATGCTCAACCCTGCCAGATCGAGTTTGCTTATACTACCACTTAGGGCAGTGCTTGGCACCATGTGTGAATGAAGTTCAGGAAGAACAGTATAAACAAATGACTGATGAAATCACTCGCTTTTTAAATGGTGGATATAAGGAAATTAAGAAAGAACTTAAGGAAAAAATGTCTGCTGCCTCCGAAGAATTAGACTTTGAAAGAGCGAAAGAATATCGTGATAAAATCATCCATATAGAAACGATTATGGAGAAACAAAAAATCACGATGACTGATTTTACGGACCGTGATGTGTTTGGCTATTCAGTTGATAAGGGCTGGATGTGTGTGCAAGTCTTTTTTGTCCGCCAAGGAAAACTAATCGAGCGCGATGTTTCAATGTTCCCTATTTATAATGAGCCTGAGGAGGAAATCCTAACGTTCCTCGGCCAATTTTATTCAAAAGCCAATCACTTCAAGCCAAAGGAAATCCTCATCCAGGATGAAGTCGAGTTGAGTTTAGCTGAACAACTTTTAGAAGTTAAAGTGTTCCAGCCTCAACGAGGGCAAAAGAAGGATCTTGTTCAATTGGCCATTAAAAATGCAAAAATTGCCTTGGATGAAAAGTTTTCATTGATTGAAAAAGATGAAGAGCGAACCATTAAGGCAGTCGAGAACCTGGGCGAATTATTGGGAATCTATACGCCTCATCGAATTGAGGCCTTTGATAATTCCAACATTCAAGGAACAGACCCTGTTTCCGCAATGGTCGTTTTCATTGATGGTAAGGCGAATCATCGTGAATACCGAAAATACAAGATCAAAACCGTCCAAGGACCGGATGATTATGAATCGATGCGGGAAGTAACGCGCAGAAGATATTCACGTGCTCTAAAAGAGGAGCTCCCTCTACCAGATTTAATCATTATCGATGGTGGAAAAGGACATGTCGAAGCAGTACGAGATGTATTGGAAAATGAGTTAGGCTTAGATATACCGCTGTCGGGTCTTGTAAAAGACGATAAACACCGTACTTCACAATTGTTGTATGGCAATCCATTAGGAATTGTTCCTTTGGGGCGAAATAGCCAGGAGTTTTATTTGCTGCAAAGGATACAAGATGAAGTCCATCGCTTTGCGATTACCTTCCATCGCCAACTTCGTGGAAAAAGCGCTTTCCAATCCTTGCTTGACGATATTCCTGGAATTGGGGAGAAACGGAAAAAGTTGTTGTTAAAACAGTTCGGCTCGGTGAAAAAAATGAAAGAGGCTAGCAAAGAGGAATTCATAAATATCGGAATTCCGACAAATGTAGTTGATGAATTAATTAAAAAACTTCAATCCTAGTGATTGTCAGCAAAAAAGGAACATGCTATAATAAGTGAAAATTTAATTTACTATCACTTTTACGTATTAAAGTGAAGGTAGAGGTGCGAACTTCAAGAGTAGTGGTTCTGAGAAGGATGAGCTTCTGAGAAGAATCATGAAAGGGGATGTTCGCCGAAGTAAAGAAGGTCTCATTTCTTTCTTTGCTGGTCCTGTATTGAATAAATGCTGGATTGTCAAGACGAATGTCTTGGAGAGCTATCTTACATTGTAGATGCGAGAATTTTTTTCGTGTTTTAAGCAATGAGATGCCCTTCTCATTGCTTTTTTATTTGCGAAAAATTAACGTATTCACCGGAAAGAAGGAGAAATCAAACATGGGGATTATTGTACAAAAATACGGAGGTACCTCCGTTGCTAGCGTAGAAAGAATCTTAAATGTAGCATCATGTGTAAAAGAGGAGATAGATCGCGGTAACAAAGTGGTTGTTGTTGTTTCTGCAATGGGGAAATCTACGGATACCCTAGTTAGTTTAGCAAAGGAAATTTCTCAGCAGCCTAATAAACGAGAAATGGACATGCTGTTATCAACTGGAGAACAAGTAACCATCTCGTTATTGTCTATGGCTTTAAACCAGCAAGGGCTTGATGCTGTTTCCTTCACTGGCTGGCAGGCAGGGATTATGACAGAACCAGTCCATGGAAATGCCCGGATTTCAAGTATTAAAACAGCAGCGATTGAAACTCAACTCGAAGGCGGCAAAGTGGTGATTGTTGCTGGATTCCAGGGAATCACAGAAGACGGAGAAATTACAACACTTGGCCGTGGAGGTTCCGATACGACAGCAGTAGCGTTGGCTGCTGCTCTTAAAGCAGATAAATGTGACATTTATACAGATGTAACGGGAGTTTTCACAACAGACCCAAGATATATAAAGAGTGCTCGTAAATTATTATCAGTGTCGTACGATGAAATGCTTGAGTTAGCTAATTTAGGTGCAGGTGTACTTCATCCACGGGCAGTAGAATTTGCTAAAAACTATCAAGTTCGGCTCGAGGTTCGTTCAAGTATGGAGAAAATAGAAGGAACAGTTATTGAGGGGGAAGCAGCAATGGAACAAAACTTAGTAGTCCGTGGTGTAGCATTTGAAGATGAAATTACAAAAGTAACAGTATTAGGCTTAGCCAATTCATTAACAAGCCTGTCTACAATCTTTACAACACTTGCAGAAAATCATCTGAATGTAGATATTATTATTCAAAGCACCACAGAGGGTGGTTCTGCGAATTTATCATTCTCTATTCATACTGACGACCTATTAGAAACGTTAAATGTCTTAGAAGACAATAAATCTGTGCTTAATTATGAGCAAATTGATGCTGAAAACAAATTAGCAAAGGTGTCCATTGTCGGTTCAGGGATGATTTCTAATCCTGGCGTAGCAGCAAAGATGTTTGAGGTACTTGCTGTAAACAACATCCAAATCAAAATGGTCAGCACATCAGAAATTAAGGTTTCTGCTGTGGTTGAAGAAAAATATATGTTAAAAGCGGTAGAAGCTTTGCACGAAGCATTCGAACTGGCTAATAAATAAGCGGAAACGCCAAAAATGGTGTCAGGCACTATTGAGTGCCTGACACCATTTTCGGGCGCTTGCGCTTTAGTTTTTTTCCCATTTGACGGTGAAAAGGACTTTGTTTGATTTTTTTACTGGATGCTCGAATGTTTCAGCATTGGCTTCTTTTTGAAATTCAATTTGTTGAGCAAGGAATCCCGCTTCGAGTTGGAAAAAGTGCTCGGCTTTGGACTTAACACGAGAGACCATTATCGGGCTCATCAATTCAAATTGGATTTCTGTTTTATTTTCCTTTGTTAGTTCCAGTTGGCCCCAAGAGGCTTTGGCGAAGAAATCAATAATCTGCTCCATATCCGCTAAAGGATATTTTCGAGCAAGTCGTTTTCCGGCCCAATATAAAATTTCAGGCGTATCTTTTCCTAAAATTTCTGGCAAAAGAATTTCCCTGATTAATTCATAACCGAAAATGGATATCGTTCTTGGCTCATCGATATTTATCGTTTCATTAACAACTGTACTATTATTCACAAGCTTCCCCTCTTTCTATCATTCTATTATATACACTTTTTAAAAAGTTTCAGTACAGTTTTTCTAGTTATAACGAATCAAATTAGCTTCGTTTTTTGTTATTTTGCAATATCTAAGCTTGTTTATCATAATAATTATGATTCCCTTTAAAGGAAAAATAACAACCGTAATATCTTGGTAATTAATCATTAAAATCGATTTATTTTTAAAATATCTCCATTTTAAGTAGTGAAGAAGATCAATCTATTATAATTTCAATATATTTAAAAAATTTTAGTTTTATGTAGGAATTGTGTATCCGTTTTCTTGACGCTCTTTGATGATGGGAGTAAAATGTACTTGTCACATTATTGTCACAGTGATGGAAGGTTTCAAACTTATGGGATTTAAATTGATAGAAACTGAACATCATTTTTTTTAAACATTTTAGGGGGGTAAATTTATGGCGGGTAATCGAGAGTTTGTTTATCGGAGATTGCATTCGTTGCTTGGTGTTATTCCAATCGGGATCTTTTTGATGCAGCATCTGATTGTGAACCACTATGCAACTGAAGGGGTAGAATCCTTCAACAAAGCTGCGAACTTTATGGGGGGTCTTCCATTTCGCTATGTTTTAGAAACTGTAATTATTTATTTACCGATTTTATTCCATGCAATCTATGGCCTGTATATTGCCTTTACAGCCAAAAACAATGCAAGTCAATATGGTTTTTTTAGAAACTGGATGTTTTTGCTCCAACGTGTGTCTGGTGTAATTACACTAATTTTTATCACTTGGCATGTATGGGAAACCCGTGTAGCTGCCGCTTTTGGAAATGAAGTTAACTTCCAAATGATGCAAGATATTCTTTCATCTCCATTCATGTTTGGATTTTATGTCGTTGGTATTATTTCAGCGATTTTCCACTTTGCAAATGGATTGTGGTCATTCTTGGTTAGCTGGGGCATTACCGTAACGCCTCGATCTCAAGTTATTTCTACATACGTGACAATCGTTATTTTCTTGGCTCTATCCTATGTAGGTGTGACAACATTACTAGCTTTTGTATAACAATTGAATGATTGAACGGAAAAATATTGGATTTTGGATTAAGGGAGTGAGTCACGAATGAGTAAAGGTAAGGTGATTATAGTCGGCGGCGGTTTAGCTGGCTTAATGGCAACGATTAAAGTTGCAGAAACAGGAACACCCGTAGAACTGTTCTCTTTAGTTCCTGTTAAACGCTCTCACTCTGTTTGTGCCCAGGGTGGTATTAATGGAGCAGTAAATACAAAAGGTGAAGGCGATTCAACATATATCCACTTTGATGACACCGTTTATGGCGGAGATTTCTTGGCTAACCAGCCTCCAGTAAAAGCAATGTGTGATGCAGCACCTGGCATTATTCACTTAATGGATCGTATGGGAGTTATGTTTAACCGTACTCCAGAAGGATTATTGGACTTCCGTCGTTTTGGAGGTACACAGTTTCACAGGACGGCATTTGCTGGTGCGACTACTGGTCAACAGCTGCTCTATGCTTTGGATGAACAAGTACGTCGTGAAGAAGTAGCAGGTCTTGTTACGAAATACGAAGGCTGGGAATTCCTTGGTTCCGTTGTTGATGACGATGGTGTATGCCGTGGGATTGTTGCTCAAAATTTAAAAACAATGGAAATTAAATCCTTCTCTGGTGATGCCGTAATCATGGCTACTGGAGGTCCTGGTATTATCTTTGGAAAATCAACAAACTCCGTTATTAATACAGGTTCCGCCGCATCGATTGTGTATCAGCAAGGTGCTTATTATGCTAACGGCGAAATGATTCAAATCCATCCAACGGCAATTCCTGGTGACGATAAGCTTCGTCTGATGAGTGAATCGGCACGTGGTGAAGGCGGCCGTGTTTGGACATATAAAGATGGTAAGCCTTGGTATTTCCTAGAGGAAAAATATCCAGCCTATGGAAACCTTGTACCGCGTGATATCGCAACTCGCGAAATCTTTGATGTGTGTGTGAATCAAAAACTCGGAGTCAATGGCGAGAACATGGTTTACCTAGATCTTTCTCATAAGGATCCGCATGAATTGGATATTAAACTTGGCGGGATTATTGAAATTTACGAGAAATTCATGGGTGATGACCCTCGTAAAGTTCCTATGAAAATATTCCCTGCGGTTCACTATTCGATGGGCGGTCTATGGGTTGATTATGACCAAATGACCAATATTCCAGGTCTGTTTGCAGCAGGTGAATGTGATTATTCACAGCATGGAGCGAACCGTTTAGGTGCCAATTCCTTGCTATCAGCTATATACGGCGGAATGGTCGTAGGACCAAACGCTGTTAAATATATCAAAGGTCTAGAAAAGAGTTCGGATGCAGTATCTTCTTCAGTATTTGATCGTCATGTTAAAGAACAAGAAGACAAATGGAATTCGATAATGTCTCTAAATGGAAACGAAAATGCCTATGTGCTTCATAAAGAGCTTGGGGAATGGATGACGGATAATGTAACCGTTGTTCGTTACAATGACAGGCTGTTAAAGACAGATGAGAAAATCCAAGAACTATTAGAACGTTTCCAAAATATTAACATCCATGATACTTCAAAATGGAGCAATCAAGGTGCAGCATTTACAAGACAACTGCAAAACATGCTTCAGTTGGCTCGTGTAATTACGATCGGTGCATACAACCGTAATGAAAGCCGTGGTGCGCATTACAAACCTGACTTCCCTAACCGTAATGATGAGGAATTCTTAAAAACAACAATGGCGAAATTCGTTGATAGTACATCAGCACCGGCTTTCCATTACGAAGATGTTGACGTTTCTTTAATTAAGCCACGTGAACGTAACTATGCTAAAAATAAAGGGGAGTAGGAAAAATGTCTGAAACTAAAATGGTGAAATTTATTATTTCACGTCAAGATAGCGAAAATTCTGCTCCTTATGAGGAGGAATTTGAGGTTCCTTATCGTCCGAATATGAATGTCATTTCGGCGTTAATGGAAATCCGTAAAAATCCTGTCAATGCAAAAGGACAAGCATCTACCCCAATTACATGGGATATGAACTGTTTAGAAGAAGTTTGTGGCGCTTGTTCGATGGTCATCAACGGCAAGCCGCGTCAATCTTGTTCCGCACTAATCGATCAATTGGAGCAGCCAATTCGGTTAGCACCGATGAAGACATTCCCAGTGGTACGTGATCTTCAGGTTGACAGAAGTAGAATGTTTGATGCCTTAAAGAAAGTAAAAGCGTGGATTCCTATCGATGGTACCTATGATTTAGGACCTGGTCCACGTATGCCAGAGACAAAGCGTCAATGGGCATATGAACTTTCTAAATGTATGACATGTGGTGTATGTCTTGAGGCGTGCCCGAACGTAAACAGTAAATCAAACTTCATTGGGGCTCAGCCGCTTTCACAAGTTCGTCTTTTCAATGCACATCCAACTGGTGCGATGAATAAGGCAGAACGACTTGAAGCGATTATGGGTGATGGTGGACTTGCTAACTGTGGTAATTCACAAAACTGTGTTCAATCTTGTCCAAAAGGTATTCCGTTGACTACCTCCATCGCGGCATTGAACCGTGATACTACCATTCAAGCTTTCAGAAGCTTTTTTGGTAGTGACCACGCTTAAAAGGGCGGAGCTCTTTTAGCATAATCCAATAGAAAAACCTTCTTTTCAAGTGTGGAAAAGAAGGTTTTTTTGTCGTTTATGGGCGAATGAATGCGTTGGTTCTTTCAGTAGCGGTTTGTTATACTCATATTAATGTACAGCCCGTTAGAAAAGGATGGTATATAGAGGTGAAAAATAAATTTCCGCTGTTAATTATTATTGCAGGTCTAATTTTAGTAGGGATAGGACTATGGCAATTTATCGATGTGAAAACGCAAACGCATGCATCACTCAAAGAAGCAAAGGAACTGATTGCCGATCGGCCTGCAGTAGCTCCTCAAAAAAGGGTTGTAAACAGCCGTCCTCCTAAAATGGGGGATACAGTTGGTCTCTTAGCCATTCCAAAAATCAAAGCAGAGCTAGCCATAGTCGAAGGAACCGATCCGGATGACCTCGAAAAAGGGGTCGGTCATTATAAAGGTGCATATTTTCCTGGGGATCAAGGACAAATTGTTTTATCGGGGCATCGAGACACCGTATTTC
The DNA here is from genome assembly GCF_036962765.1 of Neobacillus drentensis. Taxonomy (GTDB): domain Bacteria; phylum Bacillota; class Bacilli; order Bacillales; family Cytobacillaceae; genus Neobacillus; species Neobacillus drentensis_C. The sequence goes on along the minus strand of NZ_JBALOS010000003.1, from coordinate 2,620 downwards.
GTAAATTAGGTGAGTTAAAGATTGGTGATTCACTTAAGATGGAAATGCCGTATGGATCCTATACTTATGAAATCACTGATACGAAGATTGTGAAGTCTGATGATACAAGCATTATTACGCTCCAACATGAGAAAGAGGAATTAATTTTGACAACCTGTTATCCGTTTCGTTATGTAGGAAATGCACCAAAGCGGTATATAATTTATGCAACACCCAAAAGTTCCTAATGATTAGGAGCTTTTTTTTCATAAAAAACAATCTCCTCTAAGCAAATATAGTCACTACATTAGTATTGTTCACATAAGATATGTTGACTAAATATATACCCACCCCGTGTTCATAACTGGCGAAGGCAAGGAGGGTTACAGTACTTGAAGGAGAATGTTTATAATCATAAGCCGTTACTCACCAAACGAGAAAGAGAAGTATTCGAGTTATTAGTCCAAGACAAAACAACAAAAGAAATCGCTGGTGAATTATTTATAAGCGAAAAAACGGTTCGGAATCACATTTCAAATGCCATGCAAAAGCTTGGTGTAAAGGGGCGTTCTCAAGCAGTTGTAGAGCTCCTTCGAATGGGAGAGCTAGAACTTTAACACAGACCGGCATCCTTTTTTAGGAGGCCGGTTTAATTATTAATAGATCGTCATAAAAAAGGTAAGCATGCGAAATGCTTACCTTTTTTGATGGCAATGCGGATGATTAATACTTGGAAATATTTCTCTGCTTAAATGAAAGCAGGTATTCTTACCATCCTTTTTAACCAAGAGGATGTATGACTAAATAAGAATGCCGCTCTAAAACCCAAAATGAGTAAGGTTGAGACTAAGCTGTAAAATATATTCAAAGTATACCCCTCCACATTGAAGTTTTAGTGTTAAAAAGTAACACTAGCATTATTGTTAAACTGCAAACTAATTTTATTCGGCCTTAAAGTGAAAAAACCTAATTGAAATGAATTTTTTTGTAAATATTTCACAATATTTGCGAATAAATCCCCAAAAATAAATTGATAATCTAGTTATAGACATTTAAAATAAATTTAGGATAAAAGAAATAATGCTTTTATCTCATAAAAGGATGTTTTTCTTGGAAAATAAACAAGTGCAAACGGAACTAGCAGGTTTTATTGGAAGGACACTTCGTGAAAATTTCGGAAAAGGTCCCGAATCTGTTTTTGTTTCCTATAATCATTCAGTAATGACTGTTTATTTACGTAACTTTATTTCGCCTTCTGAGAGTGTTTTGTTAGGGCAGCAACAAGAAACAATGGTGCAAACCACAAGAGATTTGTTGATGCAAACATTAATCCCTGAATTTAAAGCTTATATTAAAATTCTGACTGATATGGATGTAAGTGAATTTTATTATGATTGGGGATTACACAATAAAAGTGGGATATTTGTTTGTATAGGCTCTACCTCGAGTGAAAGCGACCCTCAATATGAAAAAAGATATCATTACCCTGGTCAAGATTCTCTTCACCAAGAAATAAATAGAATTAGCCTGCAAGCGGAAAAAGCGCCAGAAGACGTCGTTTCCTGCCTATTAAATGAACGGACGCTGGTGGTGGTTCGAAATGGGATTCTTGTTCCAATTGAAAAAGAATTAATTCGTTTAGGAAATTTTGAAGCATTAAGGCTTGCGAAACGCAATCTTGAAAAACGATTATTACATGGCAGCGGTAATTTTGAATCTATCCTCCAAACAAAAGTGAATGATATTTTTGTGGATTGGGATTTTAACCGCGATAAAAGTGTAATCGTACTGATTTTATCACCAAAAGCATAAAGGCGGAAATGGGCTAGACAATTGCGATTGAGCTAGACATAAGCCAAGATGGGATGACTCCTATCTTGGCTTTTTATTTTATAGGGAAGGAATAGATAAATAGAGATGAATAGTTCGACAAAAAATGATAAAAAAACAATCCAAAAAGAAATAGAAAAACGTGAGGAATCGTATCGCGATTTAGTTGAAAATTCTCCTGATGCCGTGATTATTGCCAATGAAGATGACATATTATTTATAAATGCAACCGGTACAAGATTATTTGGCGTATCAAAAAAAGAGGAACTTTACCAAAAGAAAGTAAGTGAAATCGTTCACCCTGATTATCATCGGTTTATAAAGAGCAGGGTGGAAATGGTTACAGGAGGCGAAGCCACCGATTTTCTTGAATTTAAACTGCTCCGGTTGGATGGAACCACTTTTGAGGCGGAAGTAAAAGGGATTCCGACGATTTTTCAAAATAAACGGGCACGGCACATCAT
>NZ_JBALOS010000003.1:0-328 GCF_036962765.1 Neobacillus drentensis | reverse complement strand
GAAAGAAGACACTTGAACTATTGTTAAACTCCGAGAAATTAAATGTTGCAGGACAAATGGCAGCTGGGATTGCCCATGAAGTTCGTAATCCGCTCACGGCGATTAAAGGGTTTCTTCAACTGATCGAAACACAAGTGAATGATCATAAAACTTATTTTGATATTATCCAATCTGAAATCAATCGGATTGATCTCATCCTCAGCGAATTATTGGTATTAGCAAAACCTCAGGATTTAAAATTTGAACCTGTCCTTCTCCGAAATATAATCGAAGATGTGAAGACGCTGATTGATACCCAGGCCATTATGAAAAATGTTCACATTAAATT
>NZ_JBALOS010000002.1:180809-187016 GCF_036962765.1 Neobacillus drentensis | reverse complement strand
ACTGCACTTCATTTACCGAACGAGCGGATTTTTCCTTCCCAAGGTAAATGTAACTGCCTTTCATTTACCCAACGAGCGGATTTTTCCTCCTCAAGGTAAATGTAACAGCACTTCATTTACCACCAGCGTAAAATTACACTCCAAGCGGTAAATAAAAAAGACCAACCTCAAAAGCGAGATTGGCCTGTCCACTGTACACGGACAAATATAAGAAAGTGTCTACGGATGGTGCCTGACACCACAATTGAAAATGACACCAAAGTTTAAAAGTCAAAGTTGTCGGGGTCTGGGCCGACGCGGTGGTTTTGGTTTAGTTGGTCGATTTGGTGCATGTCTTGTTGTGTTAGTTCAAAGTCGAATACTTGTGAGTTTGCGATGATCCGGTGTTCTTTTGTTGATTTTGGTATTGTGATGACACCGTTTTGCAGATCCCAGCGCAAGATGATTTGGGCAACTGATTTATTGTATTTTGCAGCGATTCCCACCAACACTTCATTGTCTAACAATTGACCTTGCATTAATGGTGACCAGGCTTCCATCTGTATGCCATGTTCGCGGCAAAATGCTTGAACTTCTTTTTGGGTTAAGCGTGGATGGTATTCGACTTGATTTACCATTGGCTTAATTTCCGCATCCTTCATCAGATCTTCTAGGTGGTGAGTTTGGAAATTACTTACCCCAATCGCTCTCACACGACCTTCTTTGTAAAGCGTCTCTAATGCTCTCCACGCCTCTTTGTATTTGCCTTCTACCGGCCAATGAATCAGATAAAGGTCTAGGTATTCCAACCCTAGTTTATTTAGGCTAGTTTGATACGCTGCCAGCGTTGATTCGTAACCCAGATCGGCATTCCAGACCTTTGATGTTACGAATAGATCCTCCCTAGCGATGCCTGCTTCTCTAATCCCTTGTCCGACGCCCTCTTCATTTTCATAAATGGCCGCGGTATCAATACTCCGATAGCCATGTTGAATCGCCGTTTTTACCGCATTCACGAGCTCCGGTCCTTCCTCTACTTTAAAGACGCCAAGGCCGAACCATGGCATTTTTACCCCATTATTTAATGTAGTAGTACTCTGTAAATTGTTCATCATTGATAAAACCTCCAATTGTTTTAAGTTAAATTGTTATGCTGATATATTTAATGTCCACCCCAAGAGGACAGATGCACTTTTGTGGTGCCTGACACCATTGACTACAACCATTGACTACACTTTTGATGATGAGACCATTGACGGCACCTTTGTTGATGACACCACGGAATCTTTCCGCTCGAGTGCCCGGCTCACTCCTGTTAGGATGGCTGCAACGAGGACCATGAGGGCTCCGATCCATGTTGTGTGGATGAGGCCTAGTGTGTCGGTGATGATGCCGCCTAGGTAGGAACCGATGGCGATTCCTGCGTTGAAGGCTGCGATGTTGATGGCGGATGCTACATCGACCGCGCTTGGGACGTAGCGTTCTGCTAGGATCACGACGTATACCTGCAGCCCCGGTACGTTCATAAAAGCAAGCAATCCCATGAAAATAATCGTGATTAAACCCGCGATTTTGAACGGCGCCGTGAACATTAAGACGAAAAGGACCACAGCCTGGACGATAAACATATAGAATAGGGATCCAATCGGATTGCGGTTCGAGAGCTTCCCGCCTAGCATATTGCCGACTGCGATCGCCAATCCGTATGCGAGTAAAATGATGGCGATGGCTCCTTCGTTAAATCCGGTTATTTCCTGTAATAATGGTGACAAATAAGTAAAGACAACAAATGTCCCGCCATATCCAAGGGCCGTGATCACGAATAGAAGTAAGAGTCGGCCATTGGTCAGGAGTTTGACTTGGTCCCGAGCGCTGGTCTGGGTTCCTTTCTTCAAAAAAGAAGGGATGAGAATCCAGTTAGCGATGAAGCCGATGATGCCAACGATAACGATGAGGATGAAGGCGAGCCTCCAGCCATATTGTTGGCCAATGAATGTTCCCAATGGCACGCCGGTAACTGTGGCGACGGTTAGGCCAGAGAACATGATCGAGATGGCGCTCGCGCGGCGGTTGGCCGGGACGAGGTCGGCGGCGATGGTTGAGCCGATTGACATGAAGACGCCATGTGATAGAGCTGAAATGACACGCGCTGCCAGCAGGACGCTGATGGTTGTTGCGCTTGCGGCGATTCCGTTACCGATGATGAAGACGATCATAATCCATAATAAAAGCGTTTTTCGTGACATTCTTGATGTCAGTGATGTTAGGACCGGTGCCCCGAATGTGACCCCAAGGGCGTATAGGGAGACGGTTAGTCCTGCAGTGGTAACTGGTATGTGCAAATCTTGAGCGATGAGCGGCAGCAGGCCGACACTGATAAATTCGGTGGTGCCGATTGCGAAGGCGCTGATGGCTAAGGCCAGCAGTGCGAATGTGCTTTGCTGTTTATTTAAAGGCATAAATTTTTCCTCCTCATTGTGTAGGTTTATTAAAAAAGGTATGATTGTTTTCATCCGGCAAATGTTATTATGGAGTATATATAGATTTATCGGAAGTACGCACTTTAAAGTGATATAGGTACCTCTAGGTTATATAGGTACTTTTTAGTGCCTGCATTTGGTGTAATGAGGAGGACGATGAAAATGGAGAAGAAAAAATATAATATTTCGGTCGAGGCGACGCTGGAGGTGATTGGTGGGAAATGGAAGTGTGTGATTCTCTGCCATTTGACGCATGGGAAAAAGCGGACGAGTGAATTGAAGCGGCTGATGCCGAATATTACGCAGAAGATGCTGACGCAGCAGCTGCGGGAGCTGGAGGACGATGGCGTAATTAATCGGATTATTTATAATCAGATTCCACCGAAGGTCGAGTATGAGCTGAGTGAATATGGAAGGAGCTTGGAGGGAATTCTGAATTCGCTCTGTACTTGGGGCGAGCATCATATTGAGAGGGTATATGGGGATAAGTTCTCAGTCCTCGAGGAGAATGTTTTGAACGATCATCTTAAATAGATGGTGTTTTCGGTGTCAGGCATCATTGACCATTAACCATTGCATTGCACGCCAAAAGCCGCATTGACGCGGCCTTTGGCATGTTTTTTATGATTGTATATAAGGTCGGTCTTTTAGATGGTCGGTGTGCTCCAATATGTGAACGTAAAACTGTTCGTAGCGGACCCAGCGGAGCGGGAATGAAAATGCGACTTCATTCTTCTTGTCGTAAATGAGAACGTGTTTTTTGTTATGTTCTACCTTTTTGATTTCATGCAAGCCGATGGTATGCTGCTTAGATCCGTCTTCCATCATTAGCTGCAGGCCGACGATCTCAATTTTTCTTTTCTTATTTTTTGTGAGTTCATATAGACACATAGCTCCGCCGATAACCGTTAGAGCCAATAAGAAAGGAATCCCTTCTTTCGAGAACCCTGTTAGAGCCTCTTTAATCCAATGAACTACCGCGAGGCTGAGAAAGAACCAGGCACCTCGGCTGAGCCGTGGCGAACTTTCAAAATAAACACTAGTTTCATGTTCCTCCCTTTCCTCTGCTCTCTTTATGAAAAAAGCGGCTTTATGTTCTTCGATGCTGGCTGAATCCCATTCGACAAAATCAGTATAGCTGCCGTCCCATAATTCGGCCGTATCGTCGCCATCCTCAAGCGCATAGCCGCCTGCCCAGCCCGCATATCGGGTCCCGATATGCAAGAAACTCAGCAGGTAATAGCGTATCGGCTGGTGATATGTATTTTCTGTTTCGACTTTATCGATGATCTGAATGTCCTCCGGAAAGCGGATGACTCCTTCGTCTTCTTCCGGCAGATTGATAATCGTCGAAAAGAGTCTGGTTTTCGCCAAATGCGGCTGCTTTCCTTCAGCAATTGGATAGAGATGCTCTAGATTTCTTTCCTTCAACTCCCAATAGACCATTTCTGCACTTTCAATATGCTCGGCTGCTTCTATGAGAGTGTTCTGTTGATAAGGAAGGTTTTTGGCCACGCATACCAACAGGGCCTGCGTTTTTATTAACGGATCGCGGAAGGTCATTGCCTGCTCCAGCTCAGCGCCGATCTCAGATGAATAATAATATTCCATTAAGCTAATAAATAATTTCATTTTTGTACGAACGGCAAAATAACTATCCTTCCAAGCCGTGTACACATATTTGCTTGAAAAATCGGCATCAAATTTCAGATACTCCTGCTTCACTGCCTGATAATCTTTGAACAGAGACGGGAGAATTACCTCCTTTTTATAGCCCTTTTCCAAGCCGGAGTCGTTTAGCGATAATACTAAACTATAAAGCAATAATTTATAGTGCTGGGTATTGAATTTGTCGAGTGTTTTATCAAGGATTCCCTTAACCAGCATCGGATATGGATCCAGCTCCTTAACCGGAATATGGAAATCTTCGGTCTGGATTAACTCGACGATTTTTTCCTCGAGCACATAAAAAATATCTTCGTCTTCTGTTGATAACAACATTTCAATGGCCCGCTCTTTTGCCTGCAGGTCAAGACCGTCGAAATGTTTAAGGAGCCCCTCTACCACTTCTGGCATCGGAAAATCACAGACAAAGTCAATCAGATAAAAGGAGGGGTTATCCCATTTATCCACAGGCTCTGGAAAGGTTGACGCCGCCGTTTTGATCATATCCTTTAAAACATCGATTTGAATCTCGAGTCCTTCTTCAAGCTTATATTGAAAAAGCTGGTCAAGAGCTTCAAATCTCTTTTGTGGATTTTCGCTTTTCACCTGCTTTAAAATCGAACGCAGTTTTAATTCTATCATCGAACCGCTCCCTCTCCCATTCTTCTAATTTGAGACACTATTATTTTATTGGATTACGGCAAAATCTGCAATGAAGTCAAGGGGGAAATCCTTTCAAAAAAAAGACCTAACTGTTTCCAGTTAGATCTTTACTTTAACGATTGAGTTAGTCTAATACGATGACTTTTACGGTCTTTCTTCCCCATTGTAAACATTTGGATCTGGTTGGCATTAATACGTCGATTTTATGGCCTTTAATGGCACCACCCGTGTCGCCTGCGACGGCAACGCCATATCCTTCAACCCAGACTTTTTTTCCAAGTGGAATGACTCTTGGGTCGACGGCAATCAATTTCATATTTGGATGTTTGCCAATGTTGTAGCCCGATGCGGTAATGTTACCGGACTCTTCTGGGCTGTATGCTGTAGCGGTCACATACATTTCCTTACCCTGTATGGCCACATTTGTTTCGTTTTCTTCAGTTGGCGCCGGTTTGGTTGTTGAGACTGTTCGTGCCTTCGCCGCATCTTGTTCTTGTTTGATTTTGGCTTGAATATCTTTCATTTGTGATTCAATGCCTGCCTTTTCCTGCTCGGCAAGTGCCATTTGTTTAAGGATTTGGCTATATTTTTGTTGCATAACGGTTAGGGTTTGTTGTCTTTTTTGCATGTTTTGATCAAGTGTTTGCTGCTGGTTCGCCAACGCTTTTTGATCTTCTAGTAAAATTTGTTCTTGTCTATCAATCTCTTTTTTATCTTCTTCAATCTGCAGAAGGTCTTTCTTCTGGGATCCTAAAATATCTTTATCCGCATCCATCAGGGCCGAAACGGCGCTCGCGCGTTGGATAAAATCGGTGATACTATCAGAATCGAAAAATAAGTTGATAATGACATCGATATTATCTGTTTGTTGAAGTGAAACAGCTCTCTGCTTCATAATCCCTTTACGGGCCAGGATTTTGTCTTCAAGGACAACAATATCTTGTTTCTTTTTTTCAATGAGTTGGTTCGTTGCATCTATTTTTTGCTGCGTTTGGGCCATTGCTTCTTTGTTTTTTGTAATATCGTTGTAAAGGGCATTCAATTCTTGTTGGATTTTTCCAATTTCTTGATTAACAGTCTGCTTTTCTTGCGCCTTTTGCTCTACTATTCTTTGTTTTTGCTCCAGCTGTTGCTTGGCATTATGTAGGGCTTCCGTGCTTGTTTGTGCATATGTAACCATAGAACCCGATACTGTTAAAATCATTGTAAGTAACACGAGAATGATACGCTTTTTTGTCGTTTGCATACACTTTCTCCTTTCCTTAGTAATCTATTTATACCAGAAGAATGTACCAGTAATGTTACAAAAAGATTAAATGTTCATCACTTTTTGTCATATTACACATTAAAGTGTCATTTCTGTGTCATAACAGTGTCTATTTTTTGGGGCAGGATTTTTATTAAAAGGCTCTGTTAAACT
>NZ_JBALOS010000002.1:136353-180690 GCF_036962765.1 Neobacillus drentensis | reverse complement strand
GGTGCCAAAATCAACAATATGCTTTAACAAAGCCAATAAAAAAAGGTCCCGAAGGAATTCTGGAACCTCCTATATAACTGTGATGGTGTCAGGCATCGTCATCTGTATCTTCTGGTGCCTGACACCTTCATCAGCTGGAATTCTTCCCTCAAATATTCCCTATACGTCACTTTTCTCTTTGATCTTTTTACTTTCCGCGAGGACACGTGTGCTTTTGACGTTCTTTAGTCTGTCTTTGTTATTCGGGAAGACTGCTAAAAAGGACACCTTGTTTCCTTCTTTAACGGCAAAGTGGGTGAGGAACTCGAAGACCTCTTTTTCTGTTAGATCATTTTTTTCATTATAGATTTGTATGGAATGTTGCTCGCAGGTAATATGAATTTCGGAATTAAAACTATGGATGGGAATAATTGCTCTTTTATTAAAGGGAATTGATTGATAAGGAGTATCCACATTTGTTAGGGGCGACTGAGATGAGAGATGCACTGCATCAAAAAAGCTTGGTTTACTGTTGATTTTCATTTTCTTCCTGCTTGATGGGTTGACAATGAATATTATTGAGTTTTTCTCCACAAAGATACATACCTCCATAAACTACAATTAGTTACACCAATTAACATTATTCGACGATAATTTCCTACTTCCTTTAATGTGATTTTCTTCCATCATTCATTTCGTCAGAGTCGCGCATTTTTTTCACAAATAATTCACACATTCAGCCTTAACGTTCCATTTCCCCTTAAGTTTAAAACATCAATTGTTTTTACGGCGGTGATAAGGATGTCTTTATCGGAAAAATTAAGGAAACTGCGCGACAATCGGAACTGGTCTCAGCAAACGCTTGCCGACATGATGAGGATGGACCGGTCAACCGTTAGTCGCTATGAAACGGGAAGAAGTATACCTAACTATCAAACTGTGATTCGATTTGCGGAAATTTATCGGGTTGATAAGGAGTATTTGTTAAAAGAGCTCGATCATTTACAGCCCAAAACAGAGGAATCCGGCTTCATCGCAAAGGAAGGCAGTTTAACCAATTCCTTCAGACAGAACCTGATTTTAAAAGGGCTTTATTGGAGCTTCATCTCATGCCGCCCAAACGGAAGGCTTTCTATGTAGATTCTTTTATTAGCCAGATTAAGGTGAGTTAACGCCATAAGGACAAACTTTAGGGGAAACAGGTCAATAAAGAAGCCGCTGATGAGTTCAGCGGCTTCAAAAAAAAACAGGGGGGTTTTTCTCTTAGTATATCCCGCTTGAATATTTTTAAACCTGTCAATCAAAAAAAAAGTCCGGCAAGTAACTGCCGGAAAAATGGAGATCACCTCGGAGATGGCTTTGATTTTTTATCAAAAAGTTGGTTGCGGGGATATTTTTTTAATAAAAGTGTTTGAAAATCACTTAGAAACGAAAAGGAATAGTTTGTGAAGATTCGTGTGGATGTGGGGAGTAGATTCTGATGAGGTTGTCTCTTTCCATGATTTCATGATGCTGTTCCTTTACGATCCATTCCAGCTGGCTGACGCGTTTTTGGAGGCCGTCGACATTTTTATTTGAATTTCCAACCATCTTGATTAAGCTTTCCAATAATTGCTCAAGGTTTCTGGCCATTTCATCGTTAGACACCAATGGTCACTTCCTCCTTTTGGGGCTCAGCCTCTACCGCATGCGGCTTGGAACTTAGGAACCGGACCGTTTCCGCGACTACCTCGGTGACATATATCCTTTTCCCCTCTTTGTTATCGTAATTTCGCGTCTGCAATTTCCCCGTGATCCCAATAACCGAACCCTTTTTGCAATACTGGCACGTATTTTCGGCCGCCCTTCGCCAAAGTGTGCATTGCACGAAATCGGCCTCGACTTCGCCGTTTTGGTTGCGAAAATGACGAGTCACAGCTAAGGTGATGTGGGCCACTGCCGTCCCTTCAGTCGTCTTTTTTAACTCCGGATCCCGCGTCAACCTGCCCACAAGTGTGACTTGATTGATCATACCTTCATCTCCTTCTTTGTTTGATGGTCTTAGCATAGCCTGTTGGTGCTCTTGTTGTAAAACAGGGAAAAGACCGTTACCTAGTCCTATTTTCCTAGATAATCAGTCTTTCGAGGGGGTTTTTGTCAAAAAAGGAATGTAGTTTTTTGGAAAAACATATCTTCGAAATTTCGACAAATACTTTTCGACATTTGCTTTCAACAAACCTATGTTATAATTTAGGAAAAAGAAATCAGGAGGTTGTGATGAAATCTTTTAAATTGTACTCATTAGATGTAGTGGAAGATGACACTTCAATCGAAGTTCCGTTAGTTGATGGCTTGATTCTTAATAAGGAAGACGAGTGCTCCACATGGCTGCTTGAGGCGTATACAGATTTGTCCCTCTATGATTATTTCAAAAAAATTTCCGAGCAAGATCGCGACATTATTGTCGAAGCTGTCATTACCAAGAAGGAGAACGCTCCTGCTTATTTTCAAACGAAAATATGTTCATTGAATAAATTTGAAAAGCATATAAGCGTCTTGTTTGAAGGGGTCATCCGTCGCAACAAAAGTGATTATTCGGAGCTACTGCTCGAAAGTCTTCTCCAAAAAGGGCTTGAGGGCCCAGCGCTGCTGACTGAATTTAGAGAAAAGATTAAAAGTAAACCAAAGTTAAAAGTGAAGTCGAATAAATAAATCATATGTAAAGGGACTGGCTAAGCGCCGGCCCCTTTTTTGCTATTGACGGGAATTACTCGTCTTTATTGTCTGCGTCCTTCCTGTCAATATCATCTTCAATTATGTCTTCTTTTTTCGTGTTGCTATCCTTAATTGGATCTTTGTCAGTGTCGGTATTTTTGTCCTCTGTCGATGGATAATGATTGTTTTTGTTGTTTAAATCAATGTTGTCGTTATCATGATCGAGATTATTATTGAGATTATTATTGAGATTGTTATCATTGAGATTATTATCATTGACATTGTTATCTACTGGATTATTAACAGCCGGTGGCGGTGGATTTTGATTATCATTGTCGTTATTACAACCGGTTAACACGACAGCAGATAAAATTGAACCTGCGAGCAAAAGAAATAACCTTTTCTTCAAATGAATGAACCCCTTCCAAACATAGTTTGACCTTTTGGCCTGTTTTTAGGGTTCCCAATGTCTTTTTTATGATAGCTAGAATTTTTTTACAATAAAAAACGACCGGAAATAACGCTCCGGCCGATTCGTTCTGATTATTCTTTTTTCTCACCTAAGGCAAAGGTAATTTCAGCCTCACAGGTTTCTTCGCTTATTCTTTTTTCCCACCCAAGGCAAAGGTGATTTCTGCTTCGCAAGCTACTTCGCCGTCAACGGTTGCAACGGCTTTACCTTTGCCGACTGGTCCGCGCAGACGGATGATTTCTACTTCCAGACGCAGCTGGTCGCCTGGCTTTACTTGCTTTTTAAAACGGCAGCCATCAATTCCTGCGAAAAACGCTAAACGACCACGGTTTTCTTCTTTTTTCAACATAGCGACAGCCCCGACTTGTGCGAGGGCTTCGACGATTAAGACGCCTGGCATAACTGGATATTCAGGGAAATGGCCATTGAAAAATTCTTCATTGGCGCTGACGTTTTTAATCCCAACTGCGCTTTTTCCTTCTTCTACCTCTAAAATGCGATCGACTAAAAGGAAGGGGTAGCGATGGGGAATGATTTCTTTGATTTGTTCGATATCAAGCATTGGTTTAGTACCTCCTACTAGTAACAAGTATTTATTTCCTATTCTACTACTTAAGGTATACAAAAAGGAAGGGATTTACGTCCCTTCCCTCATTTTTTTCCTTTGTCCACTAAATCAATGATATGTGTCCATGTGGATTTCTGGAATACTTCTGATACTTTTCCGCCGCCAAGCATCCCGTATCCAACTATTGCACCACCAATTATGCTGATGAAAACAAAGACCACTAAAAGAACCAGCCGCAGCCAAATCGGAATCAGCCGGATGCGGACTCGTTGATATTTCGCTGGGGCAGCCTCCACTGCTTGGTTCTCTTTCCCTGTGGCGGAAGCGTGCTTAGCTTCCTTTGACCTTTGAACCTCTCGACTTGGACTCGCTGTCGATTCTTTGCTCCGTTTAGTGCCACCTTTATCCTGCTGCTGAGCTTTTGTTTTCGCTTGCTTTGTTCCTCGGGATGAGCTGTCGGACTTTTTCGATGACGTTGCAGCTGTTTGAACCTGTTTTGCTGCGTTGATCACGTTTTGTGCCGCGCCCACTGTTCGACTTGTCACGTTCTTGGACTGTTTTGCAACATCATGTGCACTTTTCGCCACGTTCTTAGTTTGTTTTGCCACGTTTTTTGACAGTTGGACAGCATCTTGTGTTCGGCGTGTCTCGTTCTTGCTTTGCGGCTGTGTTCCACGTGCTTCGCCGTTAGTGTGGTTCGCAGCGTCCTTCGTTGTGCGGGCTTCGTCCTTGGCTTGTTTCTCCGCGTCTTTTTTTCGGCGCGCCTCATCATTGGAACGTTTCTCCACGTCTTGTTTCCGTTGCTGCTCTTCGGCTTTGGCCCGCTTGTATTCTTCTCGCGTTCTATATGGTTGATTTGGATTATTTACAGACATTCGTTAATTCCCCTTTAACTGAAGTCCGCCCAATTGTTTTTATCTGCATGGTAGACCTCGGACTCAGTGAGTTATACATATTATAACCATTTTTTGTGTTCAACTCGTAAAGCTGGGTATTTGATTTATTTTTATAAAAATTATTTCGCCATCATTTACTCTATTATAAAAAATAAATTCAAAATACTCATCAACTTTTTACAGGAAATAGTCAATAAAGGTAGAATTAGATCAAATTCTGTCGTTTTTTTATAGCTTTTCCTCCAAGTTCAAATAAAAAAGCCCAATGACTAAGGCTTGTCCTGCCTGCTTCATTAGACTTTTTGTATCCTGCCCTTATAAGGTATGATGTCTTACAACAATAACCAGAAAGAACCAATAAATTTTTCTGCTTAATAATTATTTATCGCAGGTGAAGGACAATTTTTCAAAAAAGATCATCCAAACTTCCGACTTGGAATCTTGTCGATATTATCAAGCATAATTCCTGTTCCAATCGCCACACAATCCATTGGATTTTCAGCAACGAGTACGGGAACCTTTAATTCGTCCGCTAACAGCATGTCGATGCCATGCAGCAACGCGCCTCCGCCTGTCAAAATAACGCCACGGTCGATAATGTCAGCTGATAATTCTGGTGGAGTACGTTCTAGTACGCTTTTTGCCGCCTGAACGATTACAGCAACAGATTCACGCAATGCGCCTTCTACTTCTTCAGAACGAACTGAGATCGTACGAGGCAGACCACTCACCATGTCACGGCCGCGGATTTCCATTTCTTCCGAGCGTGAACCTGGGAATACAGTCCCGATGTTGATTTTAATATTTTCAGCTGTGCGCTCACCGATTAAGAGCTTGTATTCGCGCTTAATGTAGTTGAGGATTTCCATGTCGAACTTGTCACCGGCCATTTTGATGGAGGAAGAAGTCACGATATCGCCCATTGAAAGAACAGCTACATCCGTCGTTCCTCCTCCGATGTCCACTACCATGTTTCCGCTCGGTTGGAAAATGTCCATTCCCGCACCAATCGCTGCTACTTTTGGTTCTTCTTCTAAGTAAATCTTTTTCCCACCGCTCTTTTCAGCAGCTTCTTTGATTGCCTTTTGCTCCACGCTTGTAATATTCGTAGGGCAGCAAATCAGAATGCGCGGTTTCGATAAAAAGCCCTTTACGTTCAACTTATTAATAAAATGCTTTAACATTGCTTCAGTCACATCAAAGTCAGCGATCACGCCATCTTTTAAAGGGCGGATCGCGACGATGTTCCCAGGTGTCCGACCAACCATACGTCGAGCTTCTTCACCAACAGCAAGTACTCGATTTGTATTCTTGTCAATTGCCACAACGGACGGCTCATTTAATACGATACCACGGCCCTTTACGTGAATTAGCACGTTAGCCGTACCTAAATCTATCCCAATATCTCTTGCAAACATTCTCTTTTCTTTCCTCCTTAAAACGGAATCCACATACTTTTCCTAATTGTATATTGTACCATACTCATTAAAATTTCCATACTTTTAGAAAAGAAAAGCTGTAAAATTTTGCAGATGGATGTCGATTGGAGGATTCCTAGAGAATGCTTTGAAACATTTTCTTGTTTTGCTCGGAAATATCGGCTTATTTTACCGCTTCACCTTCCTTTTCTTCTTTCTGATATTTCATTTTTGTTGCCTCTCCACCCCGGAGATGACGAATTGATTTATGATAGTCTAAAATACCTTTAACCTCGTTTGCCAGCTCTGGATTAATCTCAGGAAGTCTCTCTGTTAGATCCTTATGGACTGTACTTTTGGATACGCCAAACTCCTTCGCAATCACGCGAACCGTTTTCCTCGTCTCCACGATATACTTTCCAATCTTGATAGTTCTCTCTTTGATGTAATCGTGCACACTCTCGCCCTCCCTAAATTGGATGTGAGGAGTGTGAAATGAGACCCGCTTATCACTTCGACGAATTCTGCTTCCGTTGTGGTGTCAGGCACCATCAAAAGACATTTGTCCACTAATGGAGGACACTTCCCTTGATGGTGTCCGGCACCAAACGGCAGAAAGTAGGTTACCTTCTGTCTATACGATGAATAATCATGTCTCCGACTGAATATCCGTTGACTTCAAACGACTCTTCACCTCAAACACTCTCTTTGTAAAGGTTTGTAACCATTTTATTAGCTTGGATACGGGAATATGCTATAAATACTTAATCGGGACAAGGTGTTATTCAAAGTTTTTTGATAATTGGACTTCTTTCTTTTTTTCGACAGTTATTCGAAATGGTCTAGAATCGCGTGGTTGTGCGGTTTTGGGATGGAAATATCCATAGTGCGGTTTTATTTCCCAAGAAATTTGTCGATAAAAAAATTATTCAAAAATGGCGATATGGAATGAAATTGGGATTAAAAAGTGAATTTGGGAGCCAGTACTCTGCATAAATTGAGGCCATTTTTTCAAAAGTATTGTTAAAATTATTATATCTTTGATACCTTTTGGATATGTGTTTTTTGAAAGGACGATCACAATGACACCTTTTACAGAAAATGTAGTGCAAATTATTCGTAGTATTCCCGAAGGCAAGGTTGCGACATATGGTCAAATCGCTAAACTGGCTGGCAGTCCCCGTGCAGCCCGCCAAGTCGTCCGCGCCCTCCACTCCATGAGCAAGAAGTACCGCCTTCCCTGGCACCGCGTCATCAACGCTAAGGGGCAAATCGCTCTCCAGGATGACGAGTCCTACAATGAGCAACGATTGTCGTTGGAGGCGGAAGGCGTTGAGATTGGTTTGAATGGGGTTATTAATTTGGAGAAGTATCAATGGAAGCTGGAAAACTGAGCCAGAGAGAGAGATCTTACTGGCTTTTTCATTCGTTTGTGGGGGGAGAAAGGAAAGTGGCCGATAAATTCACCGAAGTGGCAGATAAATCCTAAATCTGGCGATAAATTGTTTTTCCTGTAAATAAATATCATGGATTTATTAATAATGGTAACTTCAGATGGGTTAGATCTTGAAATCAGGCTGTTCCAATGAAAAAAGGTAAGACCATTACCCGACCCACGCTATTCGCCTGGATTTTTGGTATATTAGAGTGTGAACTAACGGAGTCGACAGTAACACTCAATCCCAAGGCCCAAAAAACAAAGAAAAACACCTAGCCCCCTAGGTGTCATCTCAAAAATTTTCACTTTAAGTCCTAATGGTGGTGCCTGACACCAAACCATCCACCCCAATTCTACCGCAGTAACTCAAATACCTTCTTTACTTTCTTCACCGGCACCTGTGAACCGCCGCGGCCTTGAACACTCTCGACCATCATCGCCACCATCAAATTCGGTGAATTTGTGTTATAACCAATGAACCAGCCGTTTTCCGTACCGGTTTCACCTTGCTTCTGTTTAATCTCCGCCGTTCCTGTTTTTCCCGCGAGTGGATAATCCTTCATTTCAGCCGCATGAGCCGTCCCGGCAGCATCGCTAACCACTTTTCGTAAATCGGTCGCAATCACACCAGCGTGTTCAGGCGAGACAACCGCTTCTTTCAGCACCTGGCTCTGTTTCTCCTCCGCCAACAGAATCGGCTTAATCATATTGCCATTATTAATAAATGGAGTATACGTTGACAGCAAATGAACAATACTCATTTGGATCTGCCCTTGCCCATAACCGGAATCTGCCAGCGCAATTTCACGGTCCAGCGTACCAATCGTTGATTTTTCGAGCGGGAATGGGAAGGCCAGGTCTTCCTCAAACCCAAACTTCTTCAGGCCATCCGCGAATGCCTCTTTCCCCGTTTTCAAAGCGGCCTGGGCAAAGTAAATATTATCACTAAACACAAACGCCTTTTCTAAATTAACCGGGGCCGATCCAGCGTGGACCCGCGTTACAAAATAACCGCCCCACGACTTATCCTTCTGCCACTTCTTCCCTAAAATAGGCACCGCTTGCTCCGGCGTAATCGCCCCTTTCTCCAACGCCACCGCAGCTGTGATCGCCTTCATGACCGAGCCCGGCGCAAAGCTTTGTTTAAAGCGCGTAGAGAGCGGCTGTTTCTTGTTTCCCCAATGCCTTCCAATCGTCCGCAGAGAAGCCTAGCATGGCTTGGTTCGGGTCAAATGATGGCGTGCTGACAAGCGCCAGCGTTTCGCCTGTCACCGGGTTTATAGCCGCCCCCGTGCCTGCTTCCTTGCCAAGTTGGTCAAAGATCGCCGTCTGAGCATCCACATCAATCGTCAGCTTCACATTTTTTCCATCCTCGACCGGCTTTTCAGCAAGTACCTCTTTGTCACCATTCACCTTGTTAATCGTAATCTTCACACCAGGCTTACCCTTTAACTGCTCGTCATACACTTGCTCGAGCCCTCTTTTTCCAATCATATCACTGCTTGTATAACCTTTATCTTTGAGCTTTTCCAACTCGTCCGCCGTAATCGCCCCAACATAACCGATGAGGTGCGCGGCAGCCTTGTCATATGGATAAATCCGTGCATCCACCTTCCGCGTTTGCACCGGCTCGAGCGCAATCAACTGGGCAATCCGCTCCTCATCCTGCATCGACACCCTTTTTAACGGCACAAACAACTCCGGTTTTACCCAGCTGGCACTAATCGCCTTCTTAATTTGATCAGGACTCATTTTTAAAAGCGCGGATAACGGCTCCAACACATCGTCCGTTACTTTCCCGGCCACAACGCCGACCTCATACACCTGGCCATTCACCGCTAGCCCAATGTCATTACGGTCCAGAATCTCCCCTCTTTTAGGCGCTATCGTATTTATCCCGATCTTATCGCCCTCCTGCAATTTTGGAAAAATGAACCCAGTATTCCAGTCCACATACCAATTCTTTTTGTCGGCCCGTTCTTCCTCCTGCAATTTAGCTTTGTGGGTGAATTGAATCGGTCCCGCGACACTGTTCATGTTAGCGGTAAACGAATATTGGGCTTGTTCTTTCTCCGCCTGTTTATCTTCTTTTGGTTTTTTAAAGTTTATCTTGAGGTCAGTAATCTGAAGGTCTTTGTAGATTTTTTGATAGCGGTTTGTAAATTCTTCTTTGGTGATTGTCTTCTTGGCATCATTAGAAAGGTAATCATACATCTTATCAAACTTCTGCTCATTCCATAACGCTATGTAATTCGCGAATCGATCCTGTGGCGTTGGTTCCTTACTACAGCCCGCAACTAATAGAATGAGAAGCAGAGCCGCTACTATTTTTCTCAATGTAATCCCTCCTTTTATTACCATTTTAACATATAGGCTAGAAACAGCCTTTTTAAAAGAATATTTTTTCCTCAACAAAAAATCCAGTTTTACTCACTGGATTTTGGTCTCGTTATATATACTTGGTATCCGTAAATCGCTAGAGCAAAACTAAGCGTAGTATATAAAAGCTGTTTCGGTGTAATATTGACCAATTTATAAACATTTAATTTTTGAAAAAGCCAATTGAAAGGATATAAAAGGATCGTATCCATAATTATGTTGATCAAACTATATAACCAAAATTTCCCAAAGATAAGGTGGAAAATCCACATCGTTCCCACAAAGTATGGTCCAAAAATAAAGCTAAAATCATTAAAAATTTTAAGTAAGTATTCCGCCGTTTACTTTCCACCATCCAAAAGGAATCGAAAACATACTTAGTATGATTACCAATAATGATGAAAAAGTGGCTACCGGCACGTATTTTTTTCTTGCATCTTTTGGCAGAAAGAAAATGGTGGACCACGATAAAATGATTAATCCTAACCTAATGACTGTTGGCAATCGATTACTCTTTTTTATGAAATATGACCTCCAATAAGGAATTCTTTATCCAAGTTATTATTTCTGCGTGGTTGTAAATTAAATCCTCAAAAGTCATCAAACAAAAAAAAGAGGAAAGAATTCCCCTTCCCCTTTGTTACGTCTTATTATGAGTTTGTTTTTTCTGTTGAGTTAGTAGAATTGTCGTCCACATTTTTATCTTGGTCAGAAGAGTTTTCTGGATCTTCAATCATTTGCTCTTTTTCCTTCATTTGTGGAGTTTCTACTGATTCGCTTGCCTTTTCATCCGAAAGTTTTGCTTCCTGTAACGTGCTTAACGATTTGTCAAAATAGTCACTTGGATTTACAGCAATTCCATCTTTACGAATTTCAAAATGTACATGTGTTCCAGCTTTTTCATTGAACAAGCTTTGTCCAGCCTTGGCAATAACTTGTCCCTGTTTTACTTCTTCGCCAACCTTGATCTTTATGTCTTTAACGGATTGATATTGTGTTACAATCCCTTTGTCGTGTTCAACTTCAATGACATTCCCAAGGACTGCATCTTCTTCAACACGTGTGACAGTACCGCTTAGTGATGCAACAACATCAAACGACTCGTCGTCTTTCACGGTAACATCGATACCAGTATTTGGACGGTAGGTATTGTTGTAGAATACCAATGCCGCTTCCTGGTCTTCTGTTTTACCATTGAAATCATAGAATTTCGTTTTTACAACAGCTGCGTCTGCATTTTTCACTGGCATTTTGAAGTCTTCAAATGTCTTGCTAACTTCAACAGCTGGCTCTTGGTTCTTTTTGCCGGCAATATCAGTGGATTTGTAATCGTATTTGTCGGACGCATTGTTGCTTGTTTGATACCATAGTACTGCTGTCAAAATGATTGCTGCACTTGCAATATAGATGGCTGGAAATACCCAACGCTTTTTAAAAAAGCGTTTTACGCTGGAACTTTGAGAAGATCGTTTGTTTTCTTCCTCTCTCATTTTCATCACCTCAGCAATCATTCTGAACAGATAAGTAGAATTATATACACTAGCGAAAAAAATTTTTTTGAACTTATTTTTCGACAGTGATAACTTTTTTATACATGAAGTTTGAAAAAATTATTTTTCGAGGGAAAAGTTTGCTTTTATTTTATTAGAGAGGCTTTGTTTAAAGGGAAGTTTACTAGGCTTGGGAGGATATTGGGAAGGCTGTAGCCACCTATAATCCTTTTGGATAATAAATTCTGCCTTTTAAGGTCCCTGTAAAGGTTAAGTTCATAGATTTAAGGATTTTATTTGCACATTTAGGGGAGTCAAAGTGCAGAAAATGTCTCCAATTCTGAGTTCATCATCGATGGCTTTCTTAAAAGAAAGTAACCGTGGATTGCTTGAATATGGGCCGTTTTAGACTTGCACTTGCAATTCGGACAGCCATTTTTCATACATATATTTCATTGGCGACCAGTTGCATTCAGGTCATTGTACTCCGGTCTTGAGATCCTTTTTTTGATAGATGGAAGTGTTCGAGCAAATCAGGATTTTCCGGAGTATCATTGGTTTACAGGAGACGTTTAATCTTGTTCAACTCTTTCTTATCAAGTTTCTCATTCTTATTATAGCTAGCGATCTTCGTAATTTTTTCTATTAAACCTTCACTATTACATATGTATGGAAAAATTTGTTCATAACCAGATTCAACATGAATTATAGCCTTTTGGTTACTATTAACAAAAAGATAGTGAATCGGAACATCCGGACAATTATGCTTCTTCAGCCACTTTTTTTCGAATGTCTGGATTTATCTGCCGCTTTGATAATTTATCGGCCACTTTCGCGGATTTATCGGCCACTTCCTTATTTCTCCCCTCACACCTCCTACATACACCAACCAAAAACATAAAAAAACCAGGCATCTTCCCAGCCTGGCTCACTACTTCATCTTTCTACTACTTCTTCGCGGTTACGGTATCAAGCATATGATCCGCTGATGTAATCTTCACGCCCTTGTAGTAGTGCTTCACGATCTCCTGATAATTTTTCCCTTCCTTGGCCATCCCGTTGGCACCGTATTGGCTCATTCCTACGCCATGTCCGAAACCCTTCGTCGTAATCACAATATTGTCCCCCTTGCGTTTCCACGCAAAGTCAGACGAACGGAGCTCTAGTTTTTCGCGGATTTGTATTCCTGTTAAAACCTTCCCTTTAAAATCAACCTTAGCGACCCTTTTGCCTTCCGTCCGGTCTATGATTTTTCCAATCGTTGACCCTGAACCGAGGTGGACACCAAGTCGGGTTTCAAATTCATGAACGGACAGAACCTTTTGACTGTTATATTTCGGGGACTTTTTATCCCAGGGGCTTGATACACTTCTTAAATAAGGAAATTTGCCTTCCCAGACGTCTTCCGAATTTTCCGTATAGCCATTTCCAGTCGAGAAGAACAAGGCATCGATCGGCTTGCCGTCATAAGTCAAAATTTGCCCGGCTGTTGCCCGAACCGCATTTACGATTTTTTTCTTTTTCCACTCATAATTGGCGCCCCAATCCTTCCTCTGCTCATCATCATTCATGTACACCTGGTGGATTTGGGTGTCCGTCACCTGAGCGCCTTTTGGGACGCCAAGCGTATCCTTATTAATTAATCTGTTGACGATATAGGTTCTCGCTGTTAGTGCCTGAGCCTTGAGCGCTTCCTCTTTAAAATCAACGGGCATCTCAGCTGCGACAACACCAACGAGGTAATCTTCTAATTGGACACTCTCGATTGTTGATCTTGCGGTACGAAAAACGGCTACTTCAACGGCTGGATCCGATGAAGTCGAAGCCGGGACCGCTTTTGTTTCTTTGGCTGGGGTCTTGGTTAGAGCCTCCCCGAGCTTTCCGCTCGCACGATGCTCATCGGAAAATGGTAAAACAAGGACTGCGGGAATAATCAGTGTTAAGGCAATGAGGACTGCTGCTACTACGACGAATGGTTTGATTTTTATCATGATAGTGCCTCCAGTTTGCAAATTCACACCCACACCAAATCAAAGGCGGGATGCGTCTCAATTAATACATATGGAGGCGGACAAGCATTTATTACGGTTTTTTAAGAAAACTGACCTTGGTGTCATCCTTGGTGTCAGGCACTACTCGTGGACAAATGTCTTTTGTTGGTGCCTGACACCATCCGTGGACACTTGTCTTCCGCAGAGGGACACCACACCATCCGCGTATACTTGTCTTTCACAGAGGGACATCACACCATCCTTAGACACTCATCCTTCACAAAGGGCCATCACACCATCCTTAGACACTCATCCTTCACACTGGGACACTACACCGCTCGTAGACAACCCCTAACTCTCGCAAGACAAAATAAAAAAGGCCCGATTCTACATCAGGGCCCGTTGTTTTGCAAATGTTCGTTATTACTGGAAGTATCGTACCTGATCCGGTACGAGTTCAAAACCTGCTATGCATTCATATCCGATACGAGGTTTTGGATTTCTGTGAATGTTTCGTCAGCCTCGCTGACGCGTTCGATGTCGGCACCTAGGCGAGCTAGTTTGCCGTGGAAGTCTACGTAGCCGCGGTCTAAGTGTTTCAACTCGGTCACGCGTGTCATGCCTTCGGAAACTAAACCAGTTAGAATTAATGCTGCTGCGGCACGAAGATCAGTCGCCGATACTTCTGCACCTTGTAAATTTGAAGAACCATTTAAAATAACAGAACGGCCTTCAATTTTGATGTCTGCGTTCATGCGGCGGAATTCCTCAACATGCATAAAACGGTTTTCGAAGACCGTTTCGGTAATCATGGAAGTTCCATCTGCGCGAAGCAGCAATGCCATCATTTGTGATTGCATATCAGTTGGGAATCCTGGGTGCGGCATTGTCTTAATGTCGACAGCCTTCATACGATCAGTTCCAATGACACGTACGCCATCTTCTTCCTCACTTATGGTAATGCCCATTTCGACCATTTTTGCAATCAATGATGATAAATGTTCAGGAACAGCGCCCTTTACCAATACATTACCGCCTGTAATTGCCGCTGCAACCATGAAGGTACCAGCTTCGATTCTGTCAGGAATAATATTGTGTTCTGCACCAAATAACACATTAACACCTTCAATACGAAGGGTTCCAGTGCCGGCACCGCGAACTTTAGCGCCCATTTTGTTCAAGAAGTTGGCAAGGTCGACAATTTCTGGTTCTTTTGCCACGTTCTCAATAATTGTTGTACCAACTGCAAGAGTTGCAGCCATCATAATATTTTCAGTAGCCCCAACACTTGGGAAATCTAAATAAATCTTAGCACCTTGTAAGCGGCCGTTAACTTCCGCTTCAATAAAACCGTTGCCTACCTTAACTGTAGCTCCCATGGCTTCAAAGCCCTTGAGATGCTGATCGATAGGACGGGACCCAATTGCACAGCCACCCGGCAGGGCCACACGTGCACGGCCATTACGAGCGAGTAATGATCCCATGACAAGCACAGACGCGCGCATTTTTCGAACGTATTCGAATGGCGCCTCATCCTTTAACACTCTGGATGCATCTACTACGACTGTATTGTTTTCAAACGACACTTCAGCATTTAGGTTGCGTAAAACTTCATTAATTGTGTATACATCGGAGAGTGTAGGTACATCACGAATTACACTTTTTCCGTCACTTGCTAATAATGTTGCAGCGAGTACAGGCAGGACGGCATTTTTTGCGCCTTCCACTTTAACCGTTCCATCAAGCCTTTTTCCGCCGCGGACGATGATCTTTTCCAAGAGTATTCCCCTCCGCGTCCATTTTCTCTATATTAATATTCAATCGTAATGATTGGTGTGCCAACTACGATGGTAGTCTTAGCGCCCAATCCTTCGGAGCGTATGCCAATTTGTAAATTCATGTTATCTCGTTGATTTTCAATGGAGTTCGTAAACATCGGCGAAGTCGCCGAAACAGACATGAAAGACTCCTCTTTTAACGCTTCGATTTCTTTTGCCTTAAATTTTGACAGCAATTGATTTGCCGTTTCTGGTAAAGACTTATCAATCTTATCACCGACCGTACCTTTCATACAAGAGAAAACTGTTGGATTTCCTCGAAATATGTCAGTAAGCCTAGTTTTAAATTGACTGGTAGTGAAAAAAGCCTCTGCCGACTTGTTCCACACTTTACCACCGATACTATATACTATATACGCATTTACAGGTTGTTTTGTGTGGGTTGCCATAATTTGAAGCATTTCTTTGTGGTGTTTAGATGTTGGAGATATTGCCGTCATTTCCCATTTTTGGCTGGTATTTTTAACAGACCATTCCCAATCAGGAAACTTAGCTTGAAGCTCTTTAGCATAGTCCTTAACTTCCTGCTCACTTTTCATGCCATCCAAATGCTCTCTTGCATAAAAAGTCCATTCATCGAGCAAAATATTTTCGGCTTGGAAAATAGAGCCGATTTTTATTAAGTCCATTTCTTTTCCAAAAATGGAGCCGATTCCGCCGCCGCTCGCTTCACTTGTTTGGTTCCCAATAACAACCAAGATTAAACTAATGATGGTAACTACGCTCAAAAGGATTTGACTCTTTCTCTTCATCTCTACTCCCCCTTACTACCATTGTTTCCAGGTAGAGGAGTAACATACTTGGGAAATGTCGTCACTTTTAGACAAGTTCCAACCTTTGTGACAAATACATTGATGTTATTTTTTCCACACAAAGAAGATTGTACTCAATTTCTTGACAAATAGGAACATGTACGAAGTACTAATTTTTTTCCAATTATCAATTTTGGAGGAGTAAAGGCAGTTGCTGCGACCATTGAAGATAATCTAGGAAAAAATTACTAACAGATGAACCGATGATAATAGCTAATAATATGTAAAGTAATCTCGCCTGAAATACACGGTTGGGTTTCAGCAATTGATCCAAACGAATTGCTTGTAAGGCCCACCATGATATCGTTATAAATACTAAATGTGACAGAATACTTAACACGGCATTTTGCCCAAAATCACTTATCACTCTGCGACCCCCTTTTCACACATTGTTTATTCTATCACAAAGTGGGCCTTAATAGTTTCCTTTTCTATCCATTTTTAAAATAAACTTATTTCCATTAATAAAAATTCGCCTTCCTGTGCATTAATAGAAGGCGAATGTTTGCAGACGAAGCTCTACTTGACCTTGTTCTTAAAATTGACCTGATTCCATACCCTGCTTAGATTTAAGGGGACATACATTTTTTCTCCTTGTATTTGCCTGTGTATGATCGGATTTTCAAAATTTGAATCAAGCGAATGATCGACCCTCGTTTTACGTCGCGCTCTCTTGCTTCCTCCCAAAAAATCAGCTAATCGTATTCTGGAAACTTTCATTTCCAATTTCCCCTTTCTTAAAATTTTATTTTGCGGCAACAACGACGACTTTCCCCAGATCCAATTCTTGCTCAAATTGCTCAGCCTCTGATTCGGTTATGCCTAACGATTCCATCTTTGAGCGGAGCTCGTCCCCGCGAGTACGGAAAACATTTGCAATCGAATCCAGTACCCCTTGTTCATTTATCCCAATTTCATTGGTATCGAGTGCATCTGTTAAATCTTCCGACCGATCCTTGTTATGGGCCAATAAGAATACCTCATCTTTGGTAAACCCTTGATTTAATAATTGTTCCATTTCCCTTTTGGCTTGTAGTCCATTTTCCACTACTTTTATTTGTCTCATTTTTACCTGCCTCCTACATTTTTTTGATTTCGTTAGTAAGTTGAAATTTTACTTGATGTTCTATTGGTTAGATAACCCTTTTTTAAAAATTGAAACCTGTTTAGTAGAAGAAAAAAATTTTGTTAGAAAAAGGTTTATCCGCTCCATGATCGGGTATTTGATTAACTAAGATTCACACTAACTATATAGGAAAGGGTTGAAAGCGCATGGGATTGATTTGGACTTTAATTATCGGAGGAATCATCGGGTGGTTAGGCGGTCTTATCATTGGACGTGATATTCCAGGAGGTATCATCGGCAACATCATCGCCGGCTTTATTGGAGCTTTCCTCGGCTCACTGATCTTAGGCGATTGGGGACCTGTCGTTGGAGGTTTTTATCTGATTCCAGCCATCATCGGTGCTATTATTCTCACCTTCATCGTCGGCTTCTTCTTAAAAAAAATGCGCCATACCGCTTAAGAGACTGCTCCCTACGCAGTCTCTTTTTTCGCGCCTGGAACGTAGATCAACAGGGTGCCAAAATCAACAATAAGCTTTAACATAGCCTTTGCATAAAAAAAGCACCCCATAAAGGATGCGGTTAGAGGAAGCGACCCATGTATATGGGCAAAATTAATATATGAATCCCCTATCGCCATTGATGACATTGCTATTTCAAAAAAATAAGTATACCTGTATATGTCACTTTTGATATTCATTACAATTGGTTCAATCAAAGGTAAGAGGATTTTATCTAAAATCCTCTTTCTATTCAGGTTGAGCCCACACCGAGACGCTGCTGCCGTTAACTAGGAACGTTGCCCATCCATCCTCTTCAATTGGAATGTTCTCGTCTCTCGTTCCTGTTAGGTCCAGCCACACTTCCCCTGCCCGGTCTTTCCCGACATACATCCTTTTTTCACCCTCGTCACAGTTGGAAATGAGGACGGCGCAGCCTGAACGCTCCAATTCCTCAAGACCAAAACGAACCCATCCAATCAAATTCGGTTCATCGAAATAATCCTCTTGTTCTCCATAGGCTTTTTGGTCACGCGCATAAAGGAGCGGATCCATCGCCTCTTTTTTGCCTTCGATTGGTTCTTCTCCCCCAATCCCAAAATAATCTCCGTAAAATACACAGGGATGACCTTGTTGGCGCAGTAAGATCAAGGCATACGCACTTTGCTTAAACCAATCCTCCACCCATGATTCAAGGGATTCGTTTGGCTGGGTATCGTGATTGTCAACAAACGTAACCGCCTGTTCTGGATACAAATTCACTAAAGTATCATCGAAAATCGTCGTCAGGTCAAAATCAGCTCCCGCTTTCGATGCTTCGTGTAATTTATAATGAAGGGGAACATCAAATAAATTCATGTTCAGATCGACATTTTCCAAGTAGGTTTGATAGGCTTCGATTTCCGTTTTCCAAAACTCTCCGACCATATAAAAATTTTCTCCTTGCTGCTGCCTTACTTTTTCAACAAAATGTTTTATAAACGTATAATCAATATGTTTAATCGCGTCTAACCGGTACCCGACACATTGTAATGTATCGGCAAGCCAGTTCCCCCAACGGATTACCTCTGCTTGAACGTCTGGATGAGTGTAGTCAATATTCGCAAACATTAAATAGTCGTAATTGCCAAATTCATCATCGACATGATCGTTCCAGGCCTTCCCCTCTCCAACAAAACGAAATATCCCCGTTTTCTCCGTTTTTGCGTCGTAATCAATTCCGTTAAAATGTTCATAGCGCCACTGAAAAGAAGAATACGTATTCTTTCGGTTTGGGAAGGTGAATTTCGTCCACCCCTCAATCTTGAACGGCTCAGAAATTTCCTCCATGCGATTCTCCGCATCTACTTCGATTACTTGAAATTCTTGTGTCTCATCTGCCCCAGTTTTATGATTCATCACGATATTCATGACAGGCTGAAATGGCATCCTCTAATTCTTGCTTCGTTCCATATTTCGTGCGGATGGTCCCTTTTTGATCGAATTCACCAAGATCATACAGATCATATACACCATAGCCTGTATCTTCATCTGATTGCCCTTTTGTTACGGGAGGAATCCACACCGAAGTGATTCCTTTCTTTCCGAGTTCGGACGCAAAGTCTTTCAGGCGGTTCCAGTGGGTGCCATCGGTTTCCATATGCCATTCAAAAAATTGCATCATTGTCTGATTTCGTTCCATGTTTGTTTTCCCCTTTTGCTTCTATTTTGGAAAATTTACAAAAACCCTGAAAATAGCCGGGCGAAGGATTCTTTTACTTTTTCAGCCATAGCCCGTTTGTAAAATTTCACGGGGCGAATTCGCACGCAATCCACTAAGTCTTCTTCATAATGGGCCACTAGGTCTTCAATGGAGTCTGTCCCGATTAAAAATAAATTCACTTCGAAGTTGAGACGGAAGCTGCGCATATCCATATTCGCCGTCCCAATCGTGGCCAGGTCTCCATCGACAATCAGCACTTTTTTATGAAGGAACCCTTTTTGATAGGCATAAATTTCAATCCCGTAGCGGAGCAGTTCCGGTAAATACGATCGTGACGCATATTGGGTGAGAAACCCATCATTCGTTTCAGGGAGCATGATCCGGATCTGAACCCCTTTTTGCGCGGCAATCCTGAGGGCGGTTCGTATCGCAGGATTGGGGACGAAGTACGGTGAGGCAATCCAAATCGATTTGGTCGCACACGAGATCATTGCATAATAGTGATCACTCATCCGTTCCGTTTCGGGACCCGTGGCCACAACATGAACCAGCCCATCGCCTGCTGCAGGGACTGGTTTCATATAGCGTTCATCCAGCATCAGCCTTTCCCCACTCACATAGCACCAATCTAATAGAAAAACGGCATGCATTGTCTGCACGGCTTCTCCTTTCAGAAGCACATGGGTATCACACCAAAATCCGAAATTCTTGTCTTCCCCAAGGTATTCGACGCCAATGTTGAGGCCGCCGACAAATCCGACCGTTCCATCAATGACAATAATTTTACGATGATTTCGAAAGTTAAACTTTTGATTATAGAAGCCGCTTTTTAGTGGTAAAAAGGGATGGACGAGGATTCCCGCCTCCTTCATTCTGTTAAGAGCTGTTCCCGAAAGTGTCATACTGCCCATCGCATCATACATCAAGCGCACCTCTACGCCTGCTTGAGCTTTATCAATTAAGATGTCGATCAGCTCATTTCCTAAACGGTCATCTCGGAAGATATAGTATTCCAGGTGGATAAATTGGGTCGCTTTGTGAAGTGCTCGTTTGATTTCGCGGAACGTTTCCTCGCCATTTTTTAAAATTTTCGTCACTGTATTGGTATTGGTAGGTGTGAAGGTCGATTGGTCCAAATAGTGAGTAAAATGATGCTGGTGGTGATTAAGCTGTGAAAAATCAACCTTCTGACTTTTCCGGCTCATGTTTTCAAATACCTTCCGATCCTCAATCCGCTTACTTTTAAACAAACACCCTTTTAAAAATAATTGACCGGAATAGACATAGATGATGTAGCCGAGGACTGGTAAAAACACTAGAATAAACATCCATAACAGCGTATTTTGTGCCGTTCGATTTTCAAGCATTAACGAAAATAACGTGATCAAAATGATTCCTGCGTAAAGCGCGAAGGCTAACACTTTGATCAGGTACGGAATATCTGTAAAAACCACTAAATAGGCTAGCAGCAGTAAAATCATCACAAAGACAAATTCCATTCTCCGTGTTTTCATATCGTCGTCCTCCCCCCAAAAAATGTATCGTATGAGATACCCTTTTGGGGTAATACCCTGTTGAGGAGGAAGGTAAACCTGTTTTTAACGGGCGAACCCGTGAAAAGGGAGTGAATTTCACAAAAATCCGTGTTATCCATTAACAAAGACAAAAAAAAGCGCCTGCCCCCCAATCCCGGGGAACAGGCACTTACGCTTTTCGGTAGATTCGTTCATTTGGATTAAATTCTACATACTGCTTGCCCTTTGGCAGAAACAGAATCGATTCTTTACTGCCGAGGCCAAGGAATCCTCCTTCAGCCAAGCTGTCGTAAAATAAGCCATGCACTTTCTGCTGCAAATCGTTGTCAAAATAAATCATTACATTGCGGCAGAGAATCACATGGAACTCATTAAACGAGCTGTCGGCGACTAAATTATGCTGGGCGAAGGTAAGGTTCTTCTCCAACATCGGTGAGAAATAAGCAAATTGATGATCGGTCGTATAGTATTCGGAAAAGGCCTTTTTTCCGCCTGCTTTTAAATAATTTTTCGTATACTGCTGCATTTTCTTGAGTGGAAAGGCTCCTTTTTGCGCCGCGGCAAGGGCCTTTTCATTGATATCCGTTGCATAGATGCTTGTCTTTTCTGCCAACCCTTCCTCCTTCATGAGAATGGCCATCGAATAGACCTCTTCACCTGTCGCGCAGCCAGCATGCCAAATTCGAATCTCGGGAAGATCTTTTAGTAAAGGTACGACTTGGGTCCGAAAGGCGGCAAAAAAACTGGGATCGCGGTACATTTCCGTCATCCTGATCGATAAATCATTCAATAACCGCTCCAAATACCCTTGCTCGTGCAGCACTTTTTCCAATAGCGCGGTAACTGTCGGGAGCCGCTCCGACTTCATGCGATTTAGGATCCTTCTGGTTAAGGACGCACGGACATAGCCCCTGAAGTCATAGCCGTACATTTGATATAAGCCCTCGAGCAGCAAATTGATTTCGATTTGCTGCAATTCCGTAGGCGCCATTGCATCTGTTTCTGTGATGAGATTCGATTTTGTCGGGTTCGTCGAATTGTTCAATCTTGATCCACCTGCTCCGTCAGCCACACCCGCATCAACGAGAAGAGTTGATCGATATTTAGCGGCTTCATGATATAATCAGAGGCTCCTGCTTCCATACACTTGTCACGTTCGCCTTTCATGGCTTTCGCGGTCAGCGCAATAATCGGCAGACTTTCCAGCTGCAGGTCGTGACGAATCGCCTTCATGGCCTCATAGCCACCCATTACCGGCATCATGATATCCATAAAAATCAGGTCATAATCGGCTTGCTCTTGTAAAATTTCTAACGCACGCTTCCCGTTTTCAGCTATTTGAACAAGGATTCCCTTTTTCTCAAGGGCCGTAACAAGCGCGTACACATTCCGGCCATCGTCCTCGACAAGAAGCACTTTCTTTCCTTTAAACAACTGTTGATCTGAACTTTCTGTTTCTGTTCCTTCGACTGGAGGAGATTCTGCTTCTTCTCTATATTCCTGTTCCTCCGTCAGTTCACTTGCACTTGCGGCCACTTCCCCCAGGGCCAGTACATCGATCAGTTCTTGAGAGACAGGCTCAAGCCGGCTCGGTATATATAAGGTAAACGTGCTTCCCTTACCTGGCTTACTTTCCACTTCAATGGCGCCGCCAAGCAAACGGGTAAATTCGCGGCAAATCGATAACCCGAGTCCAGTCCCGCCGTATTGCCTGTTAGTGGTACCATCTACCTGTTGGAAAGCCTCGAAAATGATTTGCTGCTTATCGCGTGGAATGCCAATTCCGGTATCCGTTACAGAGATCGAGAGGACAGAAGCATCTGCATGGAGGTCCGGTAAATCCGCCACTTTTTCAGGATGCGCAAGTTCAATTCCGAAAGTGACGCCGCCCTGATCCGTAAATTTGAAGGCATTCGATAGGAGATTCTTCAAAATTTGCTGCAATCTTTGTCCGTCAGTCGAAATAACCGGAGGGACATCCGGTTGTGTGACGATTTCAAACGTCAAATTCTTTTTCGCCGCCACAGGGTCGAACATATTCTTTAGTGTCTGTGGTATTTCTGTAACGTTGACTTCATCAGTCAGAATTTCTAATTTACCCGCTTCGATTTTCGATAAATCGAGGATATCATCAATCAACCGGAGCAAATCACCGCCGGCGGTATAAACAACCCTTGCGTATTCTTCCACTTCTGACATGTCCAACTCATTATTATTCTCCATCAGCATTTGCGACAGAATGAGAATACTGTTCAATGGTGTGCGGAGCTCATGCGACATGTTGGCAAGAAAATCCGTTTTGTATTGGGAACTCATTTTTAGCTGCAGTGAATAGTCTTCTAGTTCATCCTTCGCCTTTTTAAGCTCTAGAGCTCGTTGTTCGGCAAATTGCTTCTGCTGTTCCAAAAATCCATTGGCCACTTGCAGCTGTTCTTGCTGCATTTGCAATTCTTCCGATTGGGCTTGGAGTTCCTCTGATTGTGCCTGCAGCTCTTCTGTTAAAATTTGCGATTCCCCGAGCAGCCTTTCTACTTCCATCCTGCCGTTCACATTGGTAATCGCCGAACCGAACTTGTCTTGAAGCAGATCAATTAAGGTTAGGTGCTGGGAGAGAAACGGCTGAAGTGCAGCCAGCTCAATGACAGCCTCTACCCTGCCATCAACGAGGATGGGAGCAATTAATAGATTTCGCGGTGAGGAAGCGCCCAAGCCAGAGGTTACTTTGAAATGTTCTTCTGGCAGCTGTTCAGTCAGAAAAATTCGTTGATCAATGATTGCTTGGCCGATTAGTCCCTCGCCGATGCGAAAGCTCGTTGCGGCTGAGTCCTCATTAGAAAGCGCATAGCCTGCCGCTTTGACGTAAAAAATTTCGCCCGCTTCCTTTTTGCGCAGATAGACCACGCCGAAAGAAGCCTGCAGTAAAGGAGCCAGTTTTGTAATAAACGCCTGTGCTAATGCAGTTACATCGGTTATCCCCTGATACAACGTTGAGATATCGGCCATGCTTTTCTGGACCCAACTGTGTTTCTCGAGACTGCTGAGCAGATTGTTCATCGCCTCCGCCAGTTCTTGGGTTTCATCACGCGTATTGACTTTCAAGCGTGTGGCGAGGTCTACATTTGAATCGGAATCGGTTATTCCTTTAATCATTCTGACAACCTGATTAATCGTTCGAACGATCGAATTCGACTGAAGCAGGGCGGCCATGCTCGTGATCACGGTCACCAATCCGATCAATCCGTACAACGTCATTTTTAAATTGTCATTCTTCTCCTTGAGTTGATTGACCCGTCCATCCATTAATTTCTTTTCACTGGCCAGAAATGAATCAAACAGCGTGCGGAGCTGATCGGACACTTTCTTTCCTGTATTTTTCTTAAAATGCTCGTCTAAAGCAGCTTGGTTATTCGCTTTCTTAGCATTGATGACATACTCGCCGGAATTGGTCATCCAGCTCATTATCAGCGGTTTAATCTCCTCCAAACTTCGCTGTTGCCTGCTGTTATCCGCGAGCAAGGCATGAAGTTTATTGTAGTTATCCAGCCAACTTCGACTCGCTAGATTATACGGTTCAAGATAATCCTCATTCCCCGTGATCGCGTACCCTCTCATCCCGGTTTCCATGTATAGGAAATTTTTCTGGATTTGGTTGGTTAGATCGTGTACCTCAATATCATGTGTGGCGATGTAATCGATCTCTGTCTGCAAATCTGACATTCTATTAATCACGATAAGCAACGATAGCACCAAACAAACCAAGATGGTGAAATAGCCTGTAATGATTTTAGCGCGAATGTTATAATTCAAGCCTTTTATGGTAACCGCCTCCTGGTATCGTTGGTCTATTAAAATAACCTTATTCTACCATACCCCCCTGCGCGTATCATCCATTTGAATTGGAAAATCATGATTAGAGCACTTATCCTTGATATCCGTTTGGATCTTTTTTAAAACTTCTGTTTAAAAAATGTTTCAACTGATGAAGGCCCGGGTATGGAATAGCTATCAACACTATTTCAATTAACGGAGGTAATGATTATGCCAAAAGTAAAAGAAAAGAACGTTCCTGTAACCGAGACTCTGAACACGCAGGTTGCCAATTTCTCAGTGCTTTATATGAAACTGCATCACTACCACTGGTATGTTAAAGGTGAAAATTTCTTCACGCTGCATCCTAAATTTGAAGAATTATATAAAGAAGCGGCACTGCATCTCGATACGATTGCTGAACGAATGCTGTCATTAGGGGCGCTGCCAACGGCCACACTGAAGCAGCAATTACAAATGTCTTCGATTAAGGAAGCGGCGGGCGACGAAAACGCCGCGGGGATGATCAAAACACTGGCTGCTGATTTTAACATCGTCTGCACCGAACTAACTGACGGAATCAGCCTGGCCGAGGACCATGATGATCAACCGACTGCCGATCTGTTCATCGCAATTCGCACTTCCTTAGAAAAGCACAAATGGATGCTCGAAGCTTATCTAGCAGAATAAATTTATTGAAACAGGGTGTCAGCTTTTAGAGCTGGCACCCTAGTATTTTTAAGCCGTTGTCGATATCATCACCAGGCACATGTCATCCTTTGGGGTATTATCGAGCCCCAGACTTGGCTGCAGCTGTTGCATTAATGAAGCGGGAGTGTCCATGTCCTTATCCTGTAAGGTACTGGTGAGCTTAGAGATCGCATCCTCATACTCCTCCTCGAGTCCTTCCGAAAGACCATCTGTAAAGAGGAGCATCCGCGCGCCTTGCTTGTAAGGAATGACGCCTTTCGTCACTTCGATTGATTCAAAAAAACCAAGGGCACAGCACCCTTCCGTCAGAAGCCTCACTTCTTCATCCACCATTGCAATCCCCGCAGGATGCCCGGCATTGACGTACTCGATTGTCTGCTTTTCTGTGTCGAGCACCAGGTAAATGGCCGTGAAATAATAGTTGATTAGATGATCGGGCATTTGCAGCTGATACATGCGCCGATTGAGTTCTTTCATGACCAGCTCTGGATCAGACATGCCCGTAATCGTATCTTTTAACGCCGAATATATGTACATACAGACGAGTGAGGACGAAATTCCGTGCCCCATCATATCGAGTAAAATCACGCCATAACGATGTTTGCTGATTGGGTACCAGGCATACAGGTCCCCGGCAAGCTCAAATGAAGGCTTGTATATGGCCGAAATCGTTACATCCTCTTCCTTAATCGGGTCACTAAGGATGCTTACTTGGACTTGCTTAGCCAAATCTAACTCATATTGAAGCCGCTTATCTCTTTCCTTCCGTAAGTCCTTCTCACGTTTTAAGCGAAGGACAGAACGAATTCGAGCCAGCAATTCCACCTTATTAATGGGCTTCAGGACATAATCGAGGGCCCCCGCATCCATCGCCTCGGCCATCTTATTGGAATCTCCCATCGCTGTAACGAAAATGATTGGCAGGTCGGCATACCGCACATCTTTAAGAATCCTCCGGCACGCTTCCATTCCATCAATTTCCGGCATCATCAAGTCCATGAGGATTAAATCTACTGGGACTTCCTCCTGGTTCGGCTCCTCAAGATGCAAATATTGATATAATTCCTTGGCAGATGACATCAAATCCAACCGATTATAGCCAGCCATCCGCAGGATTTTCTCGATGATCATCAGGTTTGTTTGATTATCATCAACAACCGCAATTTTCATGGCCATGGCCATCCCCCCTTTAAAAGCGTCTGTTTTAGCCGCCGAATAACTTCCATTTTATAGGTCAAAACATTCTTTTAAAAATAGGCCTGACCCCAGTATGGACGCGTCCGGGTCAGGCACAGTTTATTTATTCAAGCATCGTTTACCCCTTGATAGGCATCACATGCGAGTGCTTTCCGTAACTTTTCAATCGCATTTCTTTGAAGACGGGAAACATGCATTTGTGAAATCCCTAAGTGCTCACCGGTTTCCCTCTGACTTTTATTCGCAACAAACGTAAAGTGAATGATTTCCTTCTCTCGTTCTGATAGAACATGCATCGCACTCTCGAGCAAAAGCTTTTGATCCACTTTTTCAAAGCCCTCGTCCTCGGATCCGACAATGTCTAAGGTCGTCGACGTGCTGCCATCCGAACCCGTTTCAATCGTTTGATCCACAGATGCCGCTTGATAACTTTTTCCCATTTCCATCGCTTCCAAAACTTCCTCTTCGGAGATGTCCATATAATCGGCGATTTCCTGGATTTTCGGCGATCGCTGATATTGCGTGGTCAGCTCGTCCACCACAGTTTTAATCTTCGGCCATAAATCTTTGATTCGTCTCGGGACATGGACGCTCCACGTTTTATCCCTGAGGAACCGCTTGATTTCCCCAATAACGGTTGGAATTAAATACGACTCGAACGGATTTCCCAAGCCTGGATCAAATCTTCGGATTGAGGCCAATAAGCCAATCATAGCAACTTGCATGATGTCCTCATGAAGATATTTTCCTTTTGAATATTTTCGCGCCAGACTCCCGACCAGGGCCGTGTAATGTTCGACTAATATCATTTGCGCCATTCCGGACTCGTTCTGCTGAAACTCTAAAATGAGGGCATCAATTTCTTCCTTAGTTCGTTTCACGGGTTGTGATGCTTGTGTCATGATTTTCACGCTCCCCGCCTAGATACTTCACCATGAAGACCGTTACTCCGGAGTGATTCGAGACACTCACTTCATCCATCAGCGTTTCAATTAAATACAGACCTAACCCTCCTTCTGCCAGCTGCTCCACTGTACTTGCTTCAGTATAGGGACCTAATTCGTTCTTTGTCTGGGTGAAATTAAAGCTCTTTCCACTGTCCGCTACCATCATTTCTAACTTATCCGGATAAATTCCAAAGCCGACAATTACTTCGCCGCCTTCATCCTTCGGATATGCATGGTGAACGGCGTTTGTACAAGCTTCACTTATCGCGATTTTAATATCCTCGATTTCCTCATATGTAAACCCCATGCGGCTGGCAATGCCCGATAACGTCAAGCGAATCACCCCCACATACTCAGGTTTGGCAGGAATTTTCATTTCAATATAATCCATCACTTGGTTCATTGTCTCCCCTCCTCTGGCGTTGAAGAGATATTCATAACATTACTTAATCCCGTAATTTGAAATAGTCGTCGGAGTCGTTCCGATAAGTTAATTAACTTTAATTCGCCGCCATTTTCCTTTAGCTGTTTAAATAAACCTACAAACACACCAAGACCGGTGCTATCTAAATAGGTCACATCCTGGAGATTTACGGTGATCACCTTATTGCCCGCTTCCGCAAGTGACAATAATTCTTCTCGAAGCTGCGGCGCCGTATAGGCATCAATCTCTCCTGCCACAAGCACCACGACTTCCTCATTACGCTGCTGTTTATCTATCGTTATATTCATATCCTCATCACCCCTGAAAGATTTACCATGTACATACCCTTATTTTCAAAACCCAAACCTATATTTTAAAAAAAGTTTTATTTATTTTGTCTAAATATTGATTGGAGCTCCTTTCACTCCAAACAACATTCACCTATACCAAAGCCTTTTTAAAAAAATTCATCTATTCTCGATAGTATACCAAAATATTCAAATTATCGGACGAATCCACCAATCTACCTAAACAAACCTAATAGGTTTCATTCTTAAAAAATGGGGTATTACAAGATTACGACGATCAAAGGAGAGGTTCAAATGGATACTAAAAAACATGATTTACACGAGAAGGTTAAGAGAGCAAACAATGGCTCGATGGCCCAGAATTTAGAGGAAATCAAGAAGCTCGGTAAGGAAATGGACGAGGCCAAAACCGGTACCCAGCTCAAGAAGGAGAAGCAAACCCCCGATCCACAGCAATAAAAGAAGATCCTCGCAGCGGCCCTTTCACAGGGTCGTTATTTTTATGCAAAAAGGCTTGCACCATTCTGGGCAAGCCGCTTCATTAATTAAAATAAGAATCCTTCTGTTTCCCTGTCAATAGGTCGCCCGTCCAGCCTTTGAATCTTAAAAAGCCATACAGCAGGAGTGTCGCGATGATGATCAGAATAATTGAAAGAAAATAACCGTACCGCCACTCGAGTTCCGGCATATGCTTGAAGTTCATTCCCCATAGGGCCCCAAATGCCATGATCGGGGTAAAAATAATCGTGATTACCGTTAAGGTTTTCATAATTTCGTTGCCACGATGGGAGGAGATGACCTCTTCTAAATTAATAATTGAATCCAGTTCATGTTCGTATTCATTGAGCAGCGCGGTCATTCGTTCAATCCGTTTGACTAAGAGAGTAAACATCTCGTCCCTGCTCACTTCTTGCAGGTCGACCTCCTCGATCCCCATTTTTAGCTCATTGATGGGTATCAACAGGCTTTTCCAAATTAATAGTTCATGCCTGCGCATATAAATTTTTTCGAGGATATTCGTTCCATTCTTTCTGCGGATACTCCAAATGAGTGTTTTTAACGCCTCTTCAAATCGATCAATTTCAACTAACATTTCATTCATTAGTTCTCCCAGCAAAATAAAGAAGCCCTCGACTGCGTTCTCAGTCTTGTTCATTTGCTTATACAGCTGTTCGGGATGGATATGTTTAAAGTTTGGAAAATGTAGATCGACCGTAATCAGTTGATCCTCCGTTACATAAAAATGGAAGATTTGATAGTCCTTTGCCTCTTCAAAATTTTGCTTATAAATGAGAGAGCCCGTCACCACTTTAACGCCAGAATCAAGGATTTTGATCCTTAAGGAATTGGTTTTCTTTTGCAGCACTCGTTCCAGCCAATGGTTACACCCAGAATGATCCTGTTCGAACATTGGCTTATTACGGTCACCTTCATTCACCTTAAATTGGTACCATTTCCACCTGTTTTCACCGATACATTTTTCCATAGGATCTCCTTTCAAAAAAGGTTTTTTAACTATATCCCCTCTTCTGAATGAAATGAAACCTCGAACATAATGTTTGAACGGTCCGAAAACGGGTATACCTATGAGAAATAGAGCTTTGTTGTATATGAAAGTCCTATTTTAATAGTATCTATAGGAGGTTTTAAAATGAAACGAAAGGTACCTGTTACTTCGATGATTGTGGTTGCGGGGATGGGAGCATCAGCTGCGATGTGGTTATCGTCTAAACCGAACCGATTAAAAGCGGGAAGTGTGCTGAGAGACTGGAAACGGAAGATTAAGCCTTCACCCTTCGATAAAAGCGAGATTCTCCCGATTGAAAAAGGAGGAAACCCTCACCCGCATGATTTAGAAGATAATGAAATGGTAAGTGAAGGGGCCATGTATTCTGTTCAATTTTTTAATGAGAAAATGCAATGATAAGCGGTTGGGGTGGATTTCTGCCCCAGCTTTATTTTTTGATGGGTGTGAAGTGGATTGAAACTTCGGGGCAGTATGGTGAAGTATTACTAAACTAGTATCTTCTCATTCATGATCCGAACATAACGGACTAAATAGGAATTGATCACATAATTGCCTTGGCTATTTTTGACAACAAAGTATTTGTTACGATCCATCATGTCAATGATTTCTTGTTCCACTTCTTCTTTTTTCACATCTCGATCTTTGATCATTTTTTCGGTAATGATCTCATTATCAAACGTATAGCAAACAGTAAATTCCTTCATCCTGATTTTCCTTTCCTTGGGATCCTATTTCTCCTCGACTTTTACTAAACCTTTACCTAAATTATGCTTTTCAAAATAGCAAATGACTACATCATCGACTTGGATGTTCTCACCCGAAACAATGTTTTCAGCTGAAAAAACGATTTCTTCCCCGTCTTCACCTTTTCCGTAGTATTTCTTCCCTTTAATCTTGCTAATCTTGTATTCTACTGTCGTGTATTTAGATGAAACATGGCTTTCCGTACTTATATTGTTAACAGGCGCAGTTGACTGATGTCGAACCCAAACTAATGTAACTAAGATTGATGAGAGCACCAAAAGGATGACCGCTCGTTTGATCATATGACTCTACCTCCTTCTATGTATTTTAAGAGATGCACTCGGAAAGTAAATCCTTCTTTTTGCCCTTAGCCTTTATACCTATATCTGAAACCGGGCAGATGAACTTCAGAAAAAATAACAATCCGAAAACAGCTGATTTCGGATTGCTATACGGCGGGTTTGCATTCATGTCGGAGTGCACCCCAGTTAAAATACAGGTGATTGCGTATCATTATCTAGCAATGTGGAAGTGAAAATCTTCACGTGTTTTTCGGAAATATCCTTTCCTCTGAGCATCAGTTTTTGGACTTCTTTTCGTGGGGAAGTTTGGGCGAAACTAATCGATAATTTTGCCCCGGTTATATTATTTTGAATATTCATATTGAGGTGAGAAATCTCTACGGCATTCAATGGCCGTTTATTTGAAAAAGGATTTAAGCCTCTTAAATAACTCTTGCTGTCAACAAAATCCTTTTCTTTGGGATAATCAATATAGGGTGAACGGTTGAATGGTCCCTTTTGCAGAAGAACCTCCGAGCTTTCATCATATAAATCAGCAGTCATGTAAAGGAAGTCCTTAAAAATTTTTCGAATATCCTTTCTCGCACTCATGGATAAAAAACCACTATACCCCAACATACCTGCTTTTGTCACATGGTTTATATAAACAATCATAAATGAATCAGTATATAATCGAGGGGCATTGAGGTTCACATCACTTTCAGAAAAGCCATTTGGAACAGGAAAATTCTCTTGTCGAAACAGATCCGTTACTTGTAAAAGATGTCTTTCTGACATGTTGTACGCTGTCTTAATAATTGACTTTACTTCAGCATCTTCAACCGTGTGTAAAAAATAATTTAAGAATTGGAGAGACATACTATTATTCATATACGATGTCCACAGTGAAGCGATTTCGGATGAAGTAAGCAGGATGTTCTTATCAGACATTATTTACCATTACTTCCCCGAATATCATTCTTCCAATTAGTATTTGTAGGAGAAGAAATCCTATTCCAGCTAAAATTGAAATGGCTGGTGTGGTCAAATTCAAAAGGGAGCTAATTACAGCTCCCTTCTGGCTTTTATTCAATAATCTTCTTATCCATTTTTCGATCTAACTTCCCTAAATATTTTGTGGCAAATTCCTTTCCGCCAAGACCAAAGGCCAGGCCAAAGGCCAGGCCAAAGGCTAAGGCTGCACCGCCTAAGACGAGAATAAAGGCGGCATTGACGATGGAATGGGCCACACCCAGCTGATCCAAGGCCATAAAGACAGTGATCGCAAAGATGGCATATTTCCCAACCGCTGCTAGGGTTCGCGCGTAACCGTTCTTTATTATGTTTTGTAATATACGCTCGACCAGTTGACCAACATATAATCCCATTCCTAAGATTACGAGTGCCGCAAATAACATTGGTAAATAAGCAATCACGCCGGTTGCCAGCGTTACTAAGAACGCTAAGTGGACAATTTGCAGGGCTTCCACGGTGAATAATAAAACAATCACGATTTTTACGAGCATCCCCACGATTTGTGAGAGATTGTACTTGGATGTCTCTGGATTGAGTGAGCCAATCCCAATCTGCTGAAAGAGATGGTTAACTCTTAAACGCCAAAGCAATTGTGTCACCATTTTTTCGACCCATTTTCCAAGCCAAATACCAACTAAGATGAGGATAGCGGCGACCGCTATGTTGGGAATCAAGGAGAGCACACGATCCAGCATCGTAATTGCAGGCTCAGATATTCCTTTAAGCTCCAGCTTTTCTAGAGCAGTAATTATCGTCGGAATTAAGATAAGAATAAACGCAATATTTCCTACTAGACTTGAAAGAGTGGTTCCCTCTCCTGTCTGGATTACCCCGAATCGTTGGCCAATTCGCTCCGTCCCAATACTCCGTAAGAAGTTGGTTAAAATATCCCTGACGACTTTTGCAATCAACCAGCCGACCAACACAATTAGTGCCGCCGCAAATAATTTAGGGATAAAGGCCAGCAATGTTGATTGCGTTTGGGCAAATGGTTCGGACACGCCTTCCATTTGTAAGGCGTCCAACACCCCAGGTAAAAATAATAAGAAAACAAAGTAGAATAGCGCTTTTGCGAAACTATTCAGCTTGAGCACTGCCTCGGCTTCGTTATTGGCCAGCTTCCATTTAACTAACTGGCGTTCTAAATGAACCATTGCGGTTCCCTTTTTAAGGAGGATTCTAAGCAGGGATGCAACAGCCCATGCTAGCAGTAAAATCAACGCCGCTTTTAAGACGTTTGGAATCGCTGCTGTAATCGTCGATAACATCGCTACGAGCGGTGTGGCAATCAAGCTTAAGTGAAGGATGTTAAAAAAGATAATCCACACAAAAACTAGTAATAGATAATAAACGATTTTTCCAATAATCACTTCAGATGAGTATTTCCTCTTTCCCAGGTTGGAAAACAAGCGATTATCAAAATTGGTTTTCTTCAAAAGAGCCTCCACACTTTTGCCGATACTTTTCGCAACCAGCCAGCCAACGACTAATACGAGAATAGCCAGCAGCAAGTTGGGAATCTGGTTAAAATACGAATACCATCCCGTCATCAATTGATCCATCTCCATCCTATCAATCTCCTTTTTTTAGTTTCTAACTTATTTACGTAAGTA
Organism: Neobacillus drentensis; assembly: GCF_036962765.1. Lineage (GTDB taxonomy): Bacteria > Bacillota > Bacilli > Bacillales > Cytobacillaceae > Neobacillus > Neobacillus drentensis_C. The sequence goes on along the minus strand of NZ_JBALOS010000002.1, from coordinate 147,317 downwards.
AGTTTTCTAGTAGATATATAACCCTTACTGAAGAGTTGAAACTAATTTCTTTAAAAGAGTGCCTATGAACCTACTTAAAAATTTTTTTCAAATATGGGCATTTAATGAAGGAATTCGAATTGCCTCCCTGTTTTTGGGCTGTAGCTGACCCTTTCGGAAAAAAATGAGGTTTCAAGTCCCCTCCAGCGGGAATACAACCAATATGCAAGGCAGACTTGCACTTCTAAACGATGTGTAACCATTCAATTAGGAGGAGGAGTTCGCAATGAATATGGGTTGGAAGAAACGATTATTATGTGGTGGATTGGCGGTATCACTGACATTCGGCGGTTTAGCTGGATGTGCTGATGGTGTCGATCAAGATAATGGCATTAGTGATGGACAGCAAAAAGATGCAATCGATAATGATAACAAGCAGGAAGCCAAAGCAACTTTAAAAGATGCAGAAAAGAACCTAGACGAGGCGGTGAATAATGTCGAGGAAAAATTAGAAGAGAATGGCATTGGTGATGGAAAAGACCAAGATAATGGAATTAACGATGGCGAAAAGAAAGATGAAGCAGATCAGAAATAATAAGGAGGATGAACAAAATGAATAAAGATAAATTATCAGGGACAGTCGAGCAGGTAAAAGGTGAAGCTAAAGAGCAATGGGGGCGATTAACTGACGATGATTCAAAGGTAGTTGACGGAAAACTTGATAAGGCAAAAGGAAAAGTAAAGGAACGCGTTGGAGAAGTGAAAGATAAACTATCAAAATAGTCATTATTAACCAACGAAACTATTCAATTATAGGAGGTAGAATAATGGACAAGCATGGAAAAAACATTGTAGGTGTGTATCAATCGGAACAAGAGGCAATAGCAGCGATTGAGGATTTACAAAAATGGGGATACGATAAGTCCGAAATCAGTGTCATTGGTAAAGATCATCACCATGTGGATTACGTCGCAGACGAAACGGGGACAGTAGCTGAAGAAACTGCTGCAACAGGTGCGATTACCGGTGGAGCACTTGGCGGGGCAACCGGACTATTAGCAGGCCTTGGCGCCCTTGCGATACCAGGTATCGGACCAATCGTCGCCGCCGGTCCTGTTGCTGCCAGCATCCTGGGGGCGATTACCGGTGCAGGTTTAGGCGGATTAACCGGAGCCCTGGTCGGACTGGGCATTCCAGATTACGACGCCAAGTATTACGGGGAATCCGTGGAAGAAGGAAAGATCCTCGTCCTGGTTAACAAACGAGACCATTCTACCCAAGAAGATATTCCTTCTGACGTGGAGCCGACACCTGATACGGAGGAAGACCGCTTCAATACCATAAGAGAGCGCAATCCCGCTTTGAATAACAAATTTTAAGATGGAAGCAAGCTGCAGCAGCGCAATCGTTGTCTGCAGCTTTTTTGCTAAGGTTGACTTCCAATTTATATCCAGGAAATGTCGTAAGTTCCGTGAAATGTGTAGTAAAAGTCCAAAAGTATGTAGTAAGTTCCGGAAAATATGTAGTAAAAGTCCATAGTTATGTAGTAAGTTCCGTACAATGTGTAATAAGTTATTTTAGATTAAAAAATTTACTAATATATTTCCTGGAAATGTTGTAAGTACCGTGAAATGTGTAGTAAAAGTCCAATGTTATGTAGTAAGTTCCGGAAAATATGTAGTTACTGACCAAAAATACGTAAAGCAAAAAAAGAAGAGGCTCCCCCAGCCTCTTCTTTCTATATGAAGACCCCTTTAGTTTGACCTTGCTGCTTTCCCCAAAGCAGCTAGACCCATTTCTCCCTACTTAGCTGAAAAAGTCAGCTAAGTTATTTAAGTTATTTTGCATAAAATCAAGTGCGATATTTGGCATTACACCTAACAGCACCGAACCAACTACTGCCACAAGCAAAACGACCGTGATTCCCACTGGAATCTTGAACTTGCTGTCGTCGCTTGCTGGGCGGAAGAACATTTGTGTCATCACTCCGAAATAATAGAAGTACGAAACGACAGTTGTCGCAATCATTATCGAAGCAAGTACATAATGCGGTGTTGCGCCTGCAAATGCACCGACAAAAATATTTAATTTGCCGATGAAGCCAGCCGTGCCCGGGAAACCTGCCAATGACACAAGCAAGATGCCCATTAAGACTGCCAGTACAGGTGAACGGCGATACAATCCGGCGAAATCAGCAATCTTCGCCGAGCCTGATTTTTCGGTAACGACCTGAATGATGGCGAACGCGCCCATATTCATGAGCATGTACGCAAGCAGGTAGAACCAAATCGAATAAAAGATGTTTGAGTTCAGAGTTGTTAAGGCAACGAGAATATAACCCGCATGCGCGATACTGGAATAAGCAAACATCCGTTTAATGTTCGACTGCTTCAACGCAACTACGTTACCGATAATCATTGTTGCTCCCGCGATGAAAGCAATGTAATCCTGCATTTCGAGCAAGATTGGTTTTTCTGGATTCCCAACCGAAGCAGCCGATAAAAAGACCGTTAACAAAATTCGAAGCACAATCACAAAACCTGCTGTCTTCGAAACGACACTTAGGAAAGCCGTAACCGGCGTTGGTGCCCCTTGGTAAACGTCAGGTGCCCACATATGGAACGGCGCTGCAGCCAATTTAAACGCTAATCCCACGAACACCATCAAAAATGCTAGTGTTAACAGGTAGGATTGCTGGCCATCTGCCAAGGTCGACAGGCTGGTGGCAATCTTCACTAAATTGGTTGAGCCTGTTAAACCATAGACATAGCTCATCCCAAACAACGTGATCGCGGTAGAAATTCCGCCATTAATGACGTATTTCATCGCCGATTCGTTCGATTCTAGATGATACTTGCGGATGCCCGCTAAAATATAAGAAGAAACAGTTAACAATTCCAAGCCGATGAATAGCGTAATTAAATCGCCGCTTGATGTCATAATCATTCCACCGAGCAAGGCTGATAAGAACAAGTAATAAAACTCGCCGCGATACTCCTCTAAACCATCCTTTGCCTCGTAGCTGACGGCCAAGAACATGACCAGTCCTGCCCCGACAAGCAGCAATAATTTAAAGCCCATCGCGAAACTATCTAAGCGGAACGAATCATCCAAAATCGATGTCACAGGTCCGCCGACAAAACTAAGCACGGAGACGATGGCAGCGATGATGGCGACAATGCCAATCCAGCCGAGAATTTTTCGATCTTGATTTTTCGGCATAAATAAATCTAAAAGTGTCAGAAGTGCGGATACACCAAGGATGATGAACTCTGGTGTCATGGCACTCCAATTAAATTGTTGCAAAGTCTCAAGACTCATCCTTCATCACCCTCCTATCCCTAGCATGATGGTTTCAAGTGTAGTTTGTAGCGGCGTGCTTAGGACACTTGGGTAAACACCAATTAACACAATCAACAACATAAGTACAAGCACGGGCACGAATTCGACGCCCTTCAGATCAAGGATGCCTGCAAATTCACGATGTGCCTTTCCGTACGTGATTCCTAACACCGCACGCAGCAAGTAAGCAGCGGTCATAATAATCCCGAGCGTACCTACCGCAGCGATCACCGGCATTTCTTTGAAAAGACCGAGGAACGCCATAAACTCACTGACAAATCCAGACATGCCTGGCAAGCCAAGCGACGCAAGCCCGCCAGCCAACAAGAAGCCAGCTGCAATCGGCATGCCCTTCGCCATACCGCCTAGATTCTCGAGGAGCGACGTATCGGTGCGTTCATATAGGACGCCCACCAAGAAGAATAACAGCGCAGAAATCAAACCGTGCGAAATCACTTGGAAAATCGCCCCTTGAATCCCAGCCTCATTCATCGCCGCAAGTCCGATTAACACAATCCCCATATGAGAAATGGATGAATAAGCCAAAACCATTTTAAAGTCTGTTTGAATGAACGCTAGATACGCCCCGTAGAGGAGGTTAATTACTCCAAGGACAGCAATCAGCGTCGCAAGAGTCCCAAACTGCTCGGGAAAAATGCCCATTCCAAAACGAATTAATCCGTACGCACCAATCTTCAGGAGGATCCCTGAGTGGATCATAACAACGGATGGCGGTGCTTGAACGTGGACCTTTAGCATCCAGCTGTGTAATGGGAAAATCGGCAGTTTCACACCAAACGCTAGCAAGAGACCAATGAATAAGCCCATTTTCAAGTCACTTGAGAGCGGTGCCTCTGGTCTTGCCATCAATTGCGTTAGATAGTCAATATTGGTTGAGCCTGTTTTGGCAAAAAGAATCATAATAACGATTAATAGAATCGCAGAGCCTAGTCCGTTGTAAATTAAGAAACTGTAGGCTGCCTTTTCTTTTTCAAAATAACCCCATTTTCCGATTAAGAAGAAGGTCGGAATGAGTGTGATTTCAAAGAAGATGAAGAATAGAATTAGGTTTTCCGCTGTAAACACGCCGAGCATTCCTGTTTCCAAGAGCAGGAACAGCATGAAATAGCCTTTCCATTCCTTTTTCACAAACTTTGCCCCGGCAATCGCCGATAAAGTTGCCACTACCGCTGTTAGAACAACTAGCAGAAGCTGAAAGCCGCTTAGGCCTAATTCATAGTAAACAGAAAAATATGGTTCAGGGGCGTTAATCCCATGAAATTGAATCCACTTCGCTGATACCGTAAAATCGGCTAAATCCTTGCCCCATTGGAAATGGAGATAGGCAGCCAGCGCCAGCAGTAAGGCCGGCAAGGTTGCTAGAAAGCCGACCACTTTAATTGATTGTTCTGCTGTTTTAGGCATAAACGCTAAAACCGCAATTCCTAGTAAAGGGGAGAATACTAGGAGTGAAAGAACAGATGTTAAATTCATCGTAAGTACCCCCCTGTTAATGCAAAGATGACGACTAGTACCGCTAGTCCGATAAAGGCCACCGCACCGTACGTTTGAACCTGTCCGGATTGCATTTTTGAACCGGTTGCACCCAGTCCTTGGACAATTCCGACCACGCCTTTGACGAGTCCTTCAACAAGGAACACATCAATGAAACGTAAGAAGTAGCTGACCCCTTTTGTGAAGGCAACAACCGTCAGTTGATAAAATTCGTCGACGTAATATTTGTTCAATAAAATCGTGTGTAATGTGTCCCCCGTGCCGCTTAACCAGTTGCGGGCAAGTGAACGCTTGTTGTACATCAAGTAAGCAAGATAGATTCCCGCTAAGGAAACAACCGTTGCCGCAATCATAATCCATGCCGGACCTTCAACGTGGCCTTGGTGTGCCAACGCTTCGTTGCCATCGACAAGCCAGTCGCCGAAGAACGTGCCAAACCATGGTGTATTGACATAACCAGCGATAACGGCGAGGATGCCAAGGACGATCATTGGTAAGGTCATATTGGATGGCGATTCATGGACATGCTTTTGATTGCCGCGCGCTTCACCGGTAAAGACAAGGAAGAACAAGCGGAACATATAAAATGCCGTCATAAAGGCAGCTGCAAGTGCTAGGAAGAACAGGATTGGATGTCCGCCTTCCCAAGCTGCGACTAAAATCTCATCTTTTGAGAAGAATCCGGAAAGCCCTGGGACCCCGCTGATGGCGAGTGTTCCAATTAAGAACAGCGGTCCGGTAACTTTAAGCTTTTTCCAAAGTCCGCCCATTTCTTCGATGTTCTGTGTATGTACCGCGTGAATGACGGAGCCCGCTGCTAGGAATAGAAGCGCCTTGAAGAAGGCATGTGTCATTAGGTGAAATACCCCGGCAACATAGCCAGCAGACCCTAAGGCAAGCATCATGTAGCCCAGCTGTGAAACAGTCGAATACGCGAGTACGCGTTTGATATCGGTTTGCACAAGACCAATGCTTGCGGCGAAAATCGCGGTAAACGCGCCAACCACGGCAATCGTAAGGAGCGCTGTGTGGCTCGCCTCAAACAATGGGAATAACGCCGCAACCAAGTAGACCCCGGCCGCAACCATCGTCGCCGCGTGGATTAACGCCGAAACAGGTGTTGGACCTTCCATCGCATCCGGAAGCCAGGTGTGAAGCGGGAACTGACCCGATTTACCCACCGCCCCAATGAAAATCAGGATGGCGGTCAAGGTGATCATGGTGCCTGACACCGCACCGGCATCAACGGCCGCGAAAATTTCACTATATTCAAAGCTTTTGGTTTCCCAGAATAGCAGAATCATACCGATAAATAAGCCCACATCCCCGATCCGGGTCATGATGAACGCTTTTTTGGCGGCAGCTTTTGCTTCGTCTTTGTAAAAATAAAAACCGATTAATAGGAAGGAACCGACGCCGACAAGTTCCCAGAAAATATAGGTTTGCAGCAGGTTAGGCGAAATGACCAGCCCGAGCATCGCAAACGTAAATAGTCCTAAATAGGCATAGAATACTGGAAACCGCTCGTCCCCTTGCATATAACCTTTGGAGTAGGTATGTACTAAGAAACTTACGAGCGATACGATAAACAGCATTAATGCATTTAATTGATTCACTTCAAAGCCCGCTGTTAGATGCATATCTCCTATCGTGAGCCAGTCAAATTTCGTGACATAGGTCGGCTCTGAGAAGCGCTCGAATAAGACCAGAATCGAGTAAACAAGCGATGCCAACGTAAGGAGAATCCCCACATAAGCACTTGCTTCCTTCAGTCGCTTCCCGAAAAGAAGAAGAATCAAAAACGATAATAGCGGGAAAAGCGGTATGAGCCATGCATTCTCCATCATTATCACTATCCCCTTTCGAATGATACAAATCACCATTCGAATTTTGTTGAAAGTCCATTTTGTCATGTCTGGTGCCTGACACCCTTCGTGGACAAATCCTCCTAAATATCCGCGTGTGGAGGACAACTCTTCACAAAGTTACAGCGTCCGTCCACTGTGGACAAAAAGGCCAAAGTGTCTTTTGGTGGTGCCTGACACCCAATTTTAGTTTTTCATCGTGTCCATTTCATCGATGTTGACAGTTTTTCTTGCGCGGTAGAGCGAGATAAGGATGGCTAGACCGACGGCTGCTTCGGCTGCTGCAACACTGATTGCGAACAGGGCGAAGATTTGGCCTGTAATAGACGGCGCCATTCCGTATTTGCTGAAGGTGACAAGATTAATATTCACGGCATTCAACATTAATTCAATCGAGATCAGGACGATAACGGTATTTCTTTTTGTCAGTGCACCGTATAAACCGATGCAAAACAAGATCAGTGCAAGTGCCAGGAAGGCTGAAGCAGGAACGGAACTCATTTGTCATCGGCCTCCTTCTTCTCGTTTTTCGCTAGGATAATCGAACCGACTAGGGCGACTAATAGTAAAACAGACGTTAACTCAAACGGTATGATGTATTTTGAGTAAAGTGCTTTACCAATTTGCATCGTGTTGTTTTCATGCAGAGTGGTCGGAACCTGGTCGATATTGAAATCGTAAATACCAAGATAAACGGCAAAGGCAAAGCCGATAACCCCTAAAAAGACGAGGATTTTTCTCCATTTGCCTGTTTTCGGTTCATGTTCATCGTTATGCTTCGTTAACATGATTCCAAATAGCATAATGATCGTAATCGCACCGGAATAAATTAAGATTTGCACAGCTGCCACAAATTCAGCTGACAGCACCACGTAGATACCAGCGATTGCTACAAAGGTAAAGATCAGTGAAACGACCATATGAACAACCTTGGTAAGGTTTAAAAGCAGCACCCCGCCGATAATAGCGACAAGTGCAAGCCCCATAAATGCGAGGAATTCCCCCGAAAAGGTCATGGTTTATTCACCTGCCGTATGTTTTCGTCGTTTTCATCTAACCATTCTAGGTTTTTAAATAACATATCACGGCTGTATTCAGCGAGCTCAAAGTTATTGGTCATGATAATCGCTTCTGTCGGGCATACCTCTGTACATAGGTCACACAGGATGCAGATCTCGAAGTTGATATCGTAGGTATCAATGATTTTCCCTTTTTTCGTTGGGTCCGGATGTTTTTTACCCGTCAAATCAATACAATCGGTCGGGCAGATGTTCATGCACTGATTGCAAACAATACACTTTTCCGGATAAAACTTTTGAATACCGCGGAACCGGTCTGGCAGTGGAATTGGCTTGTTCGGGTAATCATACGTGACCTTTTCTTTCGTTAAGTTCTTTAGGGTATATTTCAAGCCTTTTGCTAATCCAAGCACGTTTTTCACCCCTTTTACATTTTAAAGATTGTTTTTTGGTGTCAGGCACCAATTCTAATGTCTACACATTGTTTTCGGTGTCAGGCACCATGTGAAGTCTGTAACACAACGCATCCACATATGAGGTCGCTTATTAAAAGAATAGTGACTTAATCAATGCCGTTAAGAATATGTTGGCTAAGGCGATTGGCAGGAGGACTTTCCAGCCAAATTCCATGAGTTTGTCGGCGCGGAAACGCGGTAAGGTTGCCCGCAGCCAGATATAAACAAAGACAACGACGCTAAATTTAACCGCGAACCAGACCGCACCTGGGATAAAGTTCAGGAAGCTGAATGGTGCCAGCCAGCCGCCAAGGAAGACGACGGTAATGAGAGCTGACATTGCGAATAAATACACATATTCTGCGAGCATAAAGAAGGCCCAGCGGAATCCGGTATATTCAACATGGTATCCAGCGACTAGTTCGTTTTCCGATTCCGGAAGGTCAAATGGTGTCCGGTTTAATTCGGCAATCGAAGCAATGAAAAAGATGATAAAGCCGATCGGCTGTAAGAGAATGAACCAGCCATGCTTTTGTGCTTCGACCATATCATTTAGATTTAAGCTTCCTGTTAAAAGAATAACACCCAATACGGACATAACCAGCGGGATTTCGTAGGAAATCATCTGGGCAGATGCACGCATGCCTCCAAGGAGGGCGTACTTGTTATTCGAGGCCCAGCCGCCAAGCAGCATGCCGAAGGTAGTTAATCCGCTCACCGCGATATAGTAAAGCAAGCCAACACCGATATCAGCGAACTGAAACGCATCCGTAAACGGCATCGTAGCCAGCACCATAAAGGATGGAGCGAAGGCGATGACTGGCGCAATGATAAATAATGGTTTGTCTGCTGCCTTCGGAATGATGTCCTCTTTCAGTAACAGCTTGAGAACGTCAGCGACGGTTTGCAATAGGCCCCATTTACCGCCGACCTGGTTTGGACCATGGCGCAGCTGCATGTAACCTAAAACTTTCCGCTCTGCTAAAATTCCGTAGGTAACGAAACCTAATACGATTAAAAGCAAGACAGCGCCGAGTAAAAAGAAAATTCCAAAGTTAGCCCAACTCGGACTTGACTGGAGCAATTCTTCTATCATTAGCCGTCAACCTCCCCAAGGACAATATCAACTGCCCCTAAAATAGCAATCATGTTTGCAATATTTTCACCCTTTAAAAGTTTCGGGAGAATTTGCAGGTTATAGAAGGATGGCCGTCTAAACTTTAAGCGGTACGGTTCTTTTTTGCCGTCGCTGTAAATATAGCAGCCAATCTCTCCGCGCGGTGATTCAATTCGGACGAAAGCCTCTCCCTTAGGTGCCTTAATAATTTTCGGCACTTTGGCTAGAATTGGTCCTTCACCAGGGAATTGTTCCACGGCTTGTTCAAGGATCTTCAAGGATTCTTCGATCTCGTCAAGGCGCAAATGGTAGCGGGCCAAGCAATCGCCTTCCTCAGAAGTCGGTACATCAAAATTAAAACGGTTATAAACCGAGTATGGTTCATCTTTACGTAAATCCCATTTCACGCCTGTACTGCGCAGATTCGGTCCGCTCAGTGAATACTGAAGCGCCTCTTCTTTCGTATACTTGCCGATGCCTTTTACTCGGTCAAGGAAGATTTCATTACCAGACACCAACTCGTGATAACCTTTCAGCTGACCACGCAGATACGGAACAAAGCCGCCTACTTTTTCAATCCAGCCTTCAGGTGCATCCCACTTCACACCGCCAACACGCATATAGTTGAAGGTCAAGCGTGCCCCTGATAGTTCGTTCAGCATATTGATAATCATTTCACGATCGCGGAAGGCATAGATAAACGGACTGGTTGCACCAAGGTCAAGGATATAGGTCCCCCAGGCGACCAAGTGGCTGGCAATCCGGTTCAATTCCATCGCGATCACACGTAAGAAATCAGCCCGTTCTGGAACTTCAATCCCCATCATCGTTTCGACGGCATGACAGATTACATAGTTATTGGTCATCGAGGACAAATAGTCCATCCGGTCTGTATAAGGAATAATCTGTGTATATTGCAGATCTTCCGCTAATTTTTCTGTCCCACGATGTAAGTACCCGATGACAGGCGTTGCTTCGGTAATGATTTCCCCATCAATTTTAACGACAAGACGGAACACTCCGTGCGTACTTGGATGCTGAGGGCCTACGTTTAATATCATTTCTTCTGTTCTGATCATTGGTTACACCTCCACGTCGTACGGCTCATAATCTTTGCGCAGTGGATGGCCAACCCAATCTTCGCCAAGCAGGATGCGTCGTAAGTCCGGATGTCCTGTAAACTTAATTCCTAATAAATCATAGGCTTCGCACTCAGGCCATTCAGCACCTGCCCAAAGCGGCTGCAAGGACTCGATTGTTGGTTCGCTGCGGTCAATCTTCACTTTAAACGCGACGGATTGACGGTTTTTGTATGAGTACAAGTGAACATATACTTCCATATGTGTGACAAAGTCTGTCCCATGAAGCTCGGATAAATAATCAAACCCTAAAAGCTCATTGTATTTTAAAAATTGAGCCACTTTGAAATACGTATCATGCTTCACCACAAGGGTTGGAACATCCTTAGAAAGTTTATTAATATAAGAATCTTCTAAAACATCAGCACCTAAATGTTCGGTGATGACCTTCACATACTTATCCAGGTATGGCTGGTTTGGTGATGGCTTTTCTGCGGCGGCTGGAGCTGCGGTGTCATCCGCTTTTCCTGCTGCTGCGGCTTTTGCCTTGGCTGCTGCCGCTGCTTTTGCCTTTGCTTTCGCTGCTGCGATTG
>NZ_JBALOS010000002.1:114077-136322 GCF_036962765.1 Neobacillus drentensis | reverse complement strand
ATCTGTGTCTGCTCCGGCTCCGTTCGCTTTGGCTTTCGCCGCTGCTGCTGCCTTTGCTTTCGCTGCCGCCGCTGCTTTTGCCTTGGCTGCTGCTGCCGCTTTCGCCTTAGCATCATCTCCGGCTGGAGCGCTATCGCCTTCGCCTGCGTCGTCTGCTTGGGCTCCGCCTGCGAGTTCCATCGCCTTACGCTTCGCCGCAGCCGCCGCTTTCGCTTTCGCCACCGCTGCTGCTTTTTTCTTGGCGAGATCGTCACTGTCATCCGCTGCGGTCGCTTCAACTGGTGTGGTTTCTTCTGCTGGGGCCGTACCGCCTGCAAGTTCCATCGCTTTTCGTTTCGCTGCGGCTGCCGCTTTCGCATTCGCCACCGCTGCTGGTGCGGTCGCCTCAACTGGTGCGGTTTCTTCTGCTGGGGCTGTACCGTCAGCTTCTTCCATCGCTTTCCGTTTCGCTGCTGCCGCGGCCTTCGCCTTTGCTACCGCCTCGGCCTTTCTCTTCGCGAGATCATCTGCGTCATTTGCAGGTGCTGGGGCTGGCGTTTCAGCATTAACAGGCTCCACTGGTGTTTCTTCTTGCTTCGATGCCGGTGCAGCTTCCCCTGCGGCCTTTGCCGCTCGTTTCGCAGCCGCCGCCGCCTTCGCCTTCGCTACCGCTTCCTTCTTTAACTGCTCAAGATCTTTTTCCCCACTCATTGGTTAGATCACCTTCTTCCCAGTCTTCGCTTCATAGCGAATCTTTTCCTTTAATTTATTGATTCCATAAATTAAAGCCGCTGGGTTTGGGGGACATCCAGGTATGTACACATCGACAGGAACGATTTGGTCGACTCCCTTAACGACGGAATAAGACTTCACATACGGCCCACCTGCTGTCGCACAAGAACCCATCGCAATGACCCATTTCGGCTCAGGCATTTGGTCATATAATCTTCGTAAAATTGGTGCCATCTTCTTTGTCACAGTTCCAGACACAATCATACAATCCGACTGGCGCGGTGACGTCCGGAAAAAGGAACCCGAACGGTCCAAATCATAATTCGCTCCGCCAACACCCATCATTTCAATCGCACAACAAGCCAGACCAAATGTCACTGGGTAGATCGAACTGCTTCGGGCCCAAGCTTTAATTTGCTCTAGCGTAGTCATAAATACATTTCGCTGTAACTCGGCCATTTCTTGTTGTGAAATGCCATCAAGTTTTAATTCCATCGTAGCACCTTCTTTTTCCAGGCATACACAAGACCAATTAATAACATAATAACGAAAATCAACATCTCGATCAGTGCAAAAATCCCTAATTTATCATAGGCCACTGCCCACGGATATAAAAACACGGTTTCTACATCAAAAATAACAAACATTAGGGCAAAAATATAATAGCGGACATTGAACTGCACACGGGAATCGTGAAATGGCTCAATACCGCTCTCATATGTGGTATACTTCGCAGCACTCGGTTTATCCGGACGGAGAAGCTTACCTAAATATAACGCCACCACAGGCAGCAGCACTCCAAGACATAGAAACGCAAAAACAATCAGATAATTATTCTGATATACATTTAGAAGTTCCATGTCCATCCCCTCCAATGTTGTAAATTTTCATACTAATGAATATTGTAACCGAATTCATTATAGCATTGTTACAAACCCGTGTCGACAAACCAAATTCATAAAAATTGGAATTCTATCGCCGCAAAAATTCCCCATTTTTAGGCTCTTGAGAGCTCGCTCTCAGAAGAGACTAAAAATGGGTAATTTTTGCAAGCTGCAGCGAAGCGGAAGCGCAATGTGCGGTAGCACATGGCGATAGAATTCCAAATTACACCGCACTCGGTAGTCGACACCGGTCCCCCCCTTGAGCGTTTGCGTGATCTCGCAGAAAAGCATCCTTGAATTTCATCAGAGATGACGCAAAAGCGAACCTGACAAACTTAATTCAGTGAGAGGATTTTAGCACACGTGATCTGGAGCGTTAGCGGAAGATGACGTGCCTAGCCAAGATTCGCAAGAACCAACCATTCAACACCTAATAAATTCGACAACAACCCCTATTTAACATCAAATTGTGAACAATGTCAGTGAGATTTGTCATAAAACCTTCACCTAATCTTCCCCTAACTATATTCTTCTAAAAAAGTAAATTACCAAACCACCCAATAAAAACAATCATGCATTAGTCAACATGTCCCTCTACAATCATATTCAATCACCTAAAAATCATGCAAAATTCCAGAAACAAGTCCTACCACCAACTTAAAAATTCAAAATAAAGGCCGAAGGCCTGCAACCAAAAGCAAACCTACCAGAAAAGCAATCAAGTAAGCCCAAAACCTCAAAAATTACCTATTTAAATAAAACAACCTTCCACATTATTACCTAATAGCCAACATTAATTCCCTCACTCCTATTAAATCGGCCCACTTATCCTCTTAAATTAAAACTTACTCCGATTCTCAAAGTTTACTGTCCACTCCTCCAATACACCCTAAAACCCACACAAAAAGCCAGTCGAAAGACTGGCTAGATAATTGTTTTTCTATATTTGTATTAAAGTAGTACCTTTTTCAATGTCCCTTCTCATTAGCTCACTAACTTATCATCCACTATCCTCATAATACTGCCCACTCCCCAATACACCCTCAAGCCAAAACAAATAGCCAGTCGAAAGACTGGCCAAGTATCTTCCACAACTATTTTTCCCAACCAACACCCCACCAACAAAAAAAAACCCTCCAACAGCAATTACTTGCCACCAAAGGGGTTTTAATATAAATACTATCTTCTTTCCGATACGGCGAGGCGATTGATGGCACGTTGCAGGGCCAGCTCAGCACGTCTGAAATCGGTATGCTCGGCGTGATGATCCTTCATACGTTGTTCTGCACGTTCCTTCGCTTTTATAGCACGTTCCACATCAATTTCAGAAGCAAGTTCCGCTGATTGAGCTAAAATCGTCACTTGATCAGGACGGACCTCTAAAAATCCACCACTAACCGCGACATAATCCGTTTTACCGCCTTTTTTAAGACGAACAGACGTAATTTCCAGCGGGGCAACCAACGGCATGTGACCTGGAGAAATCCCTAGGTCACCACTTGTTGCCTTGGTACTTACCATTTCTACATCTGATTCATACACCGGGCCATCGGGAGTAACAATACTGACTTTAATCGTCTTCATTTTTTACCCTCCAGGCTCAGTTTAGACCTCAACGCCCATGCGTTTTGCATTCTCAAGCACGTCTTCAATGCGTCCAACAAGACGGAACGCATCTTCTGGAAGGTGGTCGTACTTACCTTCAAGAATGTCTTTGAAACCACGAACCGTTTCCTTAACAGGTACATAAGAACCTGGCTGGCCAGTAAACTGCTCAGCAACGTGGAAGTTTTGAGATAAGAACACTTGGATACGACGCGCACGTTGTACCGTTAACTTATCATCATCACTTAATTCGTCCATACCAAGGATCGCGATAATATCTTGTAACTCTTTATAACGTTGTAAAGTTGATTGTACTTGGCGGGCTACATTGTAGTGCTCCTCACCAACAATATCAGGTGACAATGCACGAGATGTTGAAGCAAGAGGATCCACCGCTGGGTAAATACCCATCTCAGAAAGCTTACGCTCAAGGTTTGTTGTTGCATCTAAGTGAGCGAATGTTGTAGCCGGAGCCGGATCCGTATAGTCATCGGCTGGTACATAAATCGCTTGGATCGATGTAACTGATCCTAAGTTTGTAGATGTAATACGCTCTTGTAATTTACCCATCTCAGTTGCAAGCGTTGGCTGGTAACCTACCGCAGATGGCATACGGCCAAGTAGCGCGGAAACCTCAGAACCTGCTTGCGTGAAACGGAAAATGTTATCCATGAAGAACAACACGTCTTGTCCTTGCTCATCACGGAAATACTCAGACATAGTCAAACCAGTTAAAGCAACACGCATACGTGCGCCAGGCGGCTCGTTCATTTGTCCAAATACCATCGCTGTTTTCTTGATAACGCCTGAATCTGTCATCTCATGATAAAGGTCATTACCTTCACGTGTACGCTCACCAACACCGGCGAATACGGAAATACCACCGTGCTCTTGTGCGATGTTGTTGATCAATTCTTGGATTAATACCGTTTTACCTACACCGGCACCACCGAATAGACCGATCTTACCACCCTTAATATAAGGAGCAAGTAAGTCTACTACTTTAATACCAGTTTCAAGAATTTCTACTTGTGTAGAAAGATTTTCAAATGTTGGTGCTTCACGGTGAATCGAATCACGGCGCTCAGTTGCTGGAATTGCAGCATCAAGGTCAATCGTTTCTCCCAATACGTTAAATACACGACCAAGAGTAACATCACCAACTGGTACAGAAATTGGTGCACCAGTATCTTCAACTTCTATTCCACGAGTTAAACCATCAGTCGTTGACATCGCAATCGTACGAACCGTATCATCACCTAAATGAAGAGCTACTTCAAGGGTAATGTTGATCTCAACTTCGGAAGCATTACTCGCTTTACTTGAAATTTTCAACGCATTATAAATCGCAGGCAGATGACCGCTTTCGAACTTAACGTCAACTACCGGACCCATAATCTGAAGAACGCGTCCTTTGCTCATCGTTTTCCCTCCTAACTTACTCTTTCGGATCTTTTGATTAGCTAAAAGCCTCTTTTTGAAAAAAGAACCTATAAAACTCACCTTATAAGTATCCGATTTAAATGGAGTCGGGAACGACAAAATCATTCCCTCAACCAAAACTTATCAAGGACCCTAAACAGGGTTCATTTTTAAAAAATAGTTTTATTCAAGCGCTGCCGCACCGCCGACGATTTCCGTGATTTCTTGGGTAATCGACGCTTGACGGGCACGGTTGAAGACTAACGTATAGTGATTAATTAGTTCTTTCGCATTATCGGTTGCATTTCTCATTGCAGTCATCCGAGCAGCGTGCTCGCTCGCTTTGCTGTCTAGTAGAGCGCCGAAAATCAAGCTCTCAGCATATTGAGGCAGGAGAACTTCTAAAATTTCTTCTGCAGATGGCTCAAATTCATAGGAAATGAGCTTGTTAGAAGCGGTTAAATCCGTTAGTGGAAGGAGCTTCTTCTCTTCAACTTCCTGTGAAATGGCACTCACGTAATGGCTGTAATAGACATATAGTTCATCAAATGTGCCATCGGCGAACATTCCAACGGTTGCACGGGTAATGCCTTGAATGTCAGCAAAGTTCGGCTGTGCTGGAATCCCAATTGATTCAAGCACTACATTCATGCCGCGCTTGACAAAAAAGTCACGTGCTACACGTCCGATAGCGATGATCGCGAATTCATCATTTGATTTATGACGGTCTTTGATTGTTTGACTTACACGACGGAGCACGTTGCTGTTAAATGCACCAGCAAGTCCGCTGTCAGAAGTCATTACAATATAACCGGTTTTCTTAACAGGTCGAGATGTCAGCATAGGATGATTTACTCCGCCTGAGCCAATTGCAATCGAAGCTGTCACTTCCTGGATTTTCTCCATATAAGGAACGAATGCTTTTGCATTCACGACGGCACGATTCCACTTCGCAGCAGAGGTCATTTCCATTGCTTTCGTTATTTGACTCGTCTTTTTCGTTGAATTAATACGAGTTTTTATCTCACGTAATGAAGCCATAGGTTCTCACCACCCTTTTTCAAAGAATGTCTGGTGTGGCGCGCGGCACCATGTGAATTTTTCACACAGTGCCTGACACCGACACCGTTCTAAATGTCAGACCCTATTATTCGGAAACTGCAAACGTCTTTTTGAAGGCGTTGATTGCAGAAGCCATATCGTCATCAGAAGGAAGATCCTTCGTTTTTGTAATATGGTCTAACAACTCTTTGCGGTTGTGGTCTAACCAATTAAGGTATTCTGATTCAAAACGACGTACATCCTCTAATGGAATATCATCAAGGAAGCCGCGTGTTAATGCGTAAAGGATTGCAACTTGCTTTTCAACTGAAAGTGGCTTGTGAAGGTCTTGTTTCAGAACTTCAACTGTACGAGCACCACGATTAAGTTTCGCTTGCGTTGCTTTATCTAAGTCTGATCCAAACTGAGCAAATGCTTCTAATTCACGGTAAGAAGCAAGGTCAAGACGTAAGGTACCAGATACCTTCTTCATTGCCTTGATTTGTGCAGATCCACCTACACGTGATACGGAAAGACCAGCGTTGATCGCCGGACGTACACCGGAGAAGAATAAGTCAGATTGTAAGAAAATTTGTCCATCAGTGATCGAAATAACGTTTGTTGGGATATACGCTGAAACGTCGCCCGCTTGCGTTTCAATGAACGGAAGCGCAGTGATGGAACCAGCACCAAGTGTATCGTTAATTTTCGCTGCACGCTCTAGTAAGCGGCTGTGTAAGTAGAATACATCCCCTGGATATGCTTCACGACCTGGAGGACGACGAAGCAGCAAGGAAAGCTCACGGTATGCAGCAGCCTGTTTAGAAAGATCATCATATACGATTAAAACGTGTTTGCCAGCATACATAAACTCTTCAGCCATTGAAACGCCCGCATATGGAGCTAAGTAAAGCAATGGAGCAGGTTGTGATGCAGAAGCTGTTACAACGATTGAGTATTCTAATGCGCCGTATTTACGTAGTGTTTCAACGGCGTTACGAACTGTCGATTCCTTTTGACCGATCGCAACATAGATACAGATCATGTTTTGACCTTTTTGGTTCAAGATGGTATCGATCGCAACAGATGTTTTACCTGTTTGACGGTCACCGATGACTAACTCACGTTGACCACGTCCGATTGGCACTAGGGCGTCAATCGCTTTAATACCTGTTTGTAATGGCTCATGAACGGATTTACGAGCCATAACGCCTGGAGCAACTGCTTCCACTGGGCGTGTTTTTGTTGTATTGATTGGACCCATACCATCAACTGGTTGTCCAAGAGAGTTAACAACGCGTCCGATTAGTTCCTCACCAACAGGAACCTCCATGATGCGTCCTGTACGGCGAACCTCGTCACCTTCCTTGATTTCAGTGAAAGGTCCAAGAATGATAATACCAACGTTATTTGCTTCAAGGTTTTGTGCCATACCCATAACGCCGTTTGAAAATTCAACAAGTTCTCCAGCCATGACATTGTCGAGGCCATGAACACGTGCGATACCGTCACCGATTGAGATAACTGTACCGACATCAGTTACTTGAATTTCCGCCTGATAGTTTTCAATTTGCTTTTTTATCAGGGCACTAATTTCTTCAGCTTTGATGCTCATGAGTTTCACCCCTAATCTTTCGAATCTAGCTTAACAATTTGCGTTCTAAACGATCAAGTTTACCTCTTAATGACCCGTCATATATACGATTTCCAATGCGGAGGCGGATGCCGCCAAGCAAGTTGGAATCTACGATATTTTCGATTTTTAGTGACTTTTTGCCAATTTTAGCAGCAAAAACAGACGAAATTGCTTCGCGTTCTGCATCAGTTAAAGCACGTGTGCTGTAAACTTCAGCCTCAGCAATGCCCATCTCTTCGTTTGCTAACTCTAAAAATTCATTTGCCAAATCAATGATTTGGTCTTCACGGTGGCGGTCGATTAAGATCAACAGTGTATTCAGTACATTTACATTAACTGATGAGAAAGCAGTCTTAATAATCTCTTTTTTCTTTGCAAGTGAAAGCTTAGAAGAATTTAAGATGGCTTTTAGTTCAGGATTGTATTGTACAACTTCCTTTACTACACGAAGTTCTTCTTCAATAACTCCGAGCGAGTCAGTCTCTTTCGCAATTTTTAGAAGAGCCAACGCGTAGCGCTTTGCTACCATAGAGTTGCTCATCGCTCTTCTCCTGCCTCTTTAATATATTCGTTAATGAGTTGGTCTTGATCTGCTGCAGTGATTTCTTTTTCAATTACTTTAGAAGCAATCAATACAGACAGAGACGCAACTTGTTCACGAATCGCGGCAACTGCTTTTTCTTTTTGCTGCTCAATTTCAAGCTTCGCTGCTTCTTTCAAGCGGTCAGCTTCAGTGCGTGCCGTTGCGATAATTTCTTCACGTTGAATATCGCCTTGCTTTTTCGCACTTTCAATTAAGCTTTGTGCATCATTTCGCGCTTCTTTTAAAAGATTTCTTTGTTCTTGTAAAATCTTTTCTGCTTCTAAACGGCTGTTTTCTGCCGCGCCAATTTCGTTACCAATATGCTCTTCACGTTGTTTCATGATGCCCATTAATGGACCCCATGCAAACTTCTTGAGCAAGGCTAACAAAACAATGAATACGATGAGCTGGAAGAAGATATCTCCAGTATTAATGTGGCCGCCGCCTTCTGCAGCAGTCGCTAATACAAAACTGTTTGTTAACACCCTCGGTTCACTCCTTTCAAGAGTTGCTTAACGATAGAAAAAACACATAAATGAATGGCGAGGATTTGTTGATCATCGCCACTGGAATTTCCCTAATATTATCGGTTTAATACCATGAACGCGATAACTACCCCGATAATCGGTAATGCTTCAACTAACGCAACCCCGATAAACATTGTTGTTTGTAGTAAACCACGATGTTCTGGTTGACGAGCGATACCTTCTACTGTGCGTCCTACGATTAGACCGTTACCAATACCTGCACCTACTGCTGCTAAACCGATTGCGATTGCTGCTGCTAAAACACCAATTGATCCTGTCATTACTTTTTTCCTCCTTAAATGTATGAAACATAAATTATTTTTTTATTTTGTTCATAATTATGAACGGTATATTATTAATGGTCGTGACTCACTTTATGAGCCAAGTAAACCATTGTTAACATTGTGAAAATATAAGCTTGGATGGTACCAACGAAAACAGAGAACCCTTGCCATACCAATGTCAGTGGAATCGCTGCGATGGTGCCGGCAATGCCTTGATGCGCTAAACCTGTTGCTAATAGTGATAATAGCAACTCACCCGCGTAAATGTTACCATATAGACGCAGACCAAGAGTCAGCGTATTGGCAAATTCCTCAATGATTTTCAAAGGGAATAAGAATTTCATTGGAGCGAAGAAACCTTCTCCATATCCTTTTACACCTTTTAGCTTGACGCCATAATAATGGGATAACCCTAAAACCATGACTGCTAGTGTTAATGTGATGATTGGATCTGCCGTTGGTGATTTCCACCAAAGCTTTTCATCAATCACGATTGCAAATGGAAGACCTAACATATTGGATACAAAAACATACATAATTAATGTAATTCCAAGGATGTGGAATCTCCCGCCATCTTTCCAATCCATCGTGCTATTGATGATCCCTTTAACAAAATCCATTACCCATTCAAAGAAGTTTTGCATCCCCGTAGGTTTCATTGCCAACTTCCGTGTAGATAGGACAGCTATTAAGAAAACGATTAAACTAGCAACCGTAATCATCAGCATATTGGCGCCATTAAACCAAAGACCCATAAATTCAAACTCTGGAACTTCATGATGCATGTAAACTCACCTCGCTTCCGCTTCATTTATGTACATGCAAAGCATGGTAAAAATAATCTATCATAATGACAATATAGGATGTCATTAATCCTATCACTAAGGAAATCATGTTGAATTGCTCTGGATACTTTAAGGCGATTAACGCAGCAATTCCAGCCATCGCCATCCGTGAGAGCGACCCTAAGGATTTAGGTTTCTTGCCCTCTGTTACCTTTTTATCAAAACTTTCCGTCTTTCGTACCAAGAGCCACAGGTTCAGATAACTGAAGCATGTCCCAAGAATTAGTCCTAAAAACACGGTTTGAAAAGATGTGAACCCCCAGCCGAGAACATAAATGGACAACAAGTAAAAAATCCATTTGCGCTGCCTGTTGTACATGACTCTGAAATCTGGCATAGTTATTTATCTCCTGAATAGAAATGGCGGATTGAAAGAAGCATGGAATAGGTGCCCGCAGCAAGACCGATGAGCAGTCCGATTATTAAGAAAATTGGTTCGGTACCCAAATGACGATCCAGCCATCTGCCTGAGAAAATACCTATTAGAATGGAACCTACTAATTGGGAGACAATTGCGGACATTAAAGCCATAGCTTGTAATGGGTTGCGGTTGTTTTGACGCATTTAAACACATCCTCACTCTAAAGAGAATGCCTAGCGGGCAAACTTAAAAATTCATAGACAAAATGCTATCTTTAGATAGATTTATTTGCATGAAAACCCTATCATTTATACCCTTTGTAAGCATACAATAGCGTCCTGTCAATGTCAATGTGTTTACGTGAATTATACCACAAAGTATTTCCTCAATTTTTTCCCAATTCACTTTCTTACTTAACACTCTTATTGTAGTGGAAATTGTGAATGAATTTTGGTCAATTTGTGTCTATTTTGTGAACATTTTATTTTGGACTATAAGTATAATTTTATGACCCGTCATTATGGTGTATAATGAAAGGTCATATTTTTGTGGGATTGTGTTATTCTTGTGTTTTTTCGATCGTGATCATCCGTTCGATAAAATCCTCCTGATTTGCTTTTTTTGCAAAAACCTTTATTAAATAGGTGCCGTCCTGCGGAATCTGTTCTTCTGGGATATCTCGGCGAATCAGTCCTTTTTTCACATTGGTGATTGTATCTAAAAAGCCGACAAATCGGTAATCCTCCGGGTTAAATAAGGCAATTCCAAACTCCTCGGCCCCGCCCGGCAAATAGACCTCATAGCGGTACTGCCCTAATTTGTCTCCATTCGTAAAATCAAAGCCCATCACGCGCGGGTAGTTTGGCTCCTCCAAAACATACAGATAAGGAATCCGGATCGTTGCCGCGCCGGCCTCAAGTTTTAGGTAGCCGTCATGAATTTTCCCTTTAAACACCTGTGGGTCAACCGTTAACTCGACAGTAATGTCTTTCGTCTGCTTTGGTTTTAGCGTAAACCAGAGCGGCAGCCGCCATTTTAGTCCATCTACTTGCGGCGGGATATTGAACGTATAACGCTGGGTACGTGAACTCGTATTTTCAACATGAAGATAGGCTTTATGAATGTCGCTCTGCTCGGTAAATTTCCCAAACCGGATACTGCTCGGCGAAACGAGTGTGGTCGCCTTGATTGCTTCATCCACTTGGATGCGGCCGGCCCCCTGCTCAAAGGTGCGGTAGTAGACGGGAGGGCGCTCAGTCTGGCCGTGTATGGATGCGGTACGGCCTGCCGTAGGTGACTTGGCGAGCGGTTTTGCCGTATTCATTAAGGCCGCCTTGATTTGCTCCGGCGTCCAGTCCGGATGGGCCTGCTTGATTAGCGCACAGGCCCCGGCAACATGCGGTGCGGCCATGCTCGTCCCCTGCAGTGACAAATAGCCGCCCGGTATCGTCGAATTGATCGCTACACCAGGTGCGACAATATCCGGCTTAATCTCCCACGTTCCAGTCACAGGGCCGCGCGAGCTGAAGTCGGCGAGCTGGTCCCGCTCTTCGCTGACCAAGACTCTTGCCGATGCACTTTGTTTGTTTATTTCTCTTTGTAAAATAACTCCGTCACCCTTCGCGAGTGCTCCGACTGGGATGGTCAGCTGAGTATCCAGGTTTCCCATGAAGCGGCCGCCGCTCACATTATTGTAAATCAGCACCGCTTTTGCCCCCGCCTTTTGAGCATTCTCCGCTTTCTCTGAAAACGTTAGGATGCCTCGTTTGATAAGGGCAATCTTCCCATCGACATGTTTCAATTCGTCCGGTCTGCCAATGCCGCCATCGGCCATGTCCGCTGAGCGGTCAAGCGCCCACGAGGCCGAACCTTCCATCGGCTCAATTTGAAATTGTTCCCGACTTCTTTCTATTAATAAATAAGGTGTCTCAAGGGTTGGTGTGGAGGCCCCGACCGAAATCGCTTTGGAGGCTGTCCCTGGTGAACCGACGCTCCAAACACCTGGTCCCGAATTACCGGAGGCTGCCACCGCGACGATCCCGCGGTCGACGGCACGGTTAAGGGCAAGGCTGATTGGCATGTCAGGTCCGTTGATATCATTTCCAAGCGAGAGATTGACGATGTCAACCTTATCCCTGATAGCCTGATCAATCGCCGCAAGGACCTGCTCGGTTGTCCCGCCTCCGCCCGGCCCAAGGGCCCGGTAGGCAACAATCTTCGCCTCCGGGGCAACGCCTTTTATTTTTCCATTGGCCGCAATAATGCCAGCGACATGGGTCCCGTGGATGGTCGCCTTACCGAGGGCGAGCGTTTCCATCGGATCGCGGTCGTTGTCAACAAGATCGCGGCCGCCTGCATAGTTGCGCTCCAGGTCAGGATGGGTATAGTCAACGCCGGTATCAATGACCCCGACCTTGATCCCTTTCCCCGTCAGCCGTTGATTTTTTCGATCAAAAAGACTGCGGACTTCCTCCCCGCCAATCATTTCAACACTCTCCTCGGTTTCAGCCTGGTAGGTGATGACCGGCGAAACGTTGATGATTTGTTTCTGGCTGCTTCCGAGTTTGGCAAGTGTTTTGGCACTGCCCTTAACGGAAAAACCATTAAGTGCTTCGTGGAAAATACGGCGCAGTTTCACGTCTTTATATGGTTTAATGAGCTCCTGGATTTCTCGATCAGTGTGCGGTTTGTCCAGGATGATAATCGCCGTTATTTCATGGGTGTGTGTGGTGATGGAAGGATGAATGAGTATTTTGGGAGTTTGGAAAGTTAGCAGTAAGGCAAGTAGAAGTTTCATCAGCGGATTTCCCCTTTTTTCATATCGTTTTCATTGAGGGGGGAAAGTATGCATGGTGTCTTTTAGGTATATCCGTACCTTTTGTTTGTTTTTCACTATACATTTGGTGTGATGCTTGGGATGCGTTGATTCATATTATCTCGTGGGAACCGTGGATGCATTGATTTTATTTTTTCGTTTATCCACTAATTATCTCGTGGGAACTGTGTATTCGTTAATCTCCCTTTCATTGAGTGGGCACAGTAGCTGGTTTTTCGGAAGGGGGTAGATTGTCCCTCGTTTGGATCCTGAAGACGGGAGGTTGAGCGAACGCAGTTGATTCCCCGCAACAAAAGTGGAGTTAATCTGTAAAATAGACATTTTCCTCCAAAAACAAGGTTCTTTTTTCGAATCAGGTTTCACCTCCGATTCTATTTTCAGGTTCCGAAAACCCCTAAAAATCCAATTACCTCTTTTCATAAAAACCAAACAAAAAAAAGCCGAGATATCTCGACCTTTTTCCTATTTCGTACCAAACAACCGGTCCCCAGCATCCCCTAGTCCTGGAACGATGTAGCCGTGGTCATTTAATTTCTCATCTAATGCCGCGATGTAGATATCCACATCTGGGTGGGCTTCCTTAACAGCTTCCACGCCCTCTGGTGCTGCAATTAGACACATAAATTTAATATGTTTCGCGCCGCGCTTCTTCAGGGAGCGAATTGCTTCAACTGCTGAACCGCCTGTTGCCAGCATTGGATCAACCACGATGAATTCGCGCTCTTCCACATCACTTGGCAGCTTAATATAATATTCGACCGGCAGTAAGGTTTCAGGGTCGCGGTATAGACCGATATGGCCCACCTTCGCCGCTGGGATTAATTTTAAAATACCGTCAACCATTCCGATTCCTGCCCGCAAAATTGGCACGACACCGATTTTCTTACCGGATAATACCTTTGATTTCGCTGGGCATACAGGTGTTTCGATATCAATATCCTCAAGCGACAGATCTCTTGTGATTTCAAATGCCATTAGTGTGGCAACTTCATCGACAAGCTCGCGGAATTCCTTTGTTCCAGTGTTTTTATCACGTATGTACGTTAGTTTATGTTGAATTAATGGGTGGTCGAACACGAATACCTTGGCCACAATCATCGCCCCTTTTTTATTATTACAAACACTCCGTCTCATTTTACAGAAAAATAATTCAATGAGCAAATAGAAAACAGCCTTTTCAACTAGTTAGATTTTTCAAAAAAAACCGGCCCACTATCACTAGTTAGGCCGATTTCTTCGCTGTTTAATATTCTGGATAAAGGGTGAATTTGCTTGTTAAAGCATCGACGCGTTTTTGCGCTTCCTCAAGCTTCGCAACATCTTCATGGTTTTTCAAGGTAAACGCAATAATGGATGCAATCTCGTCCATATCCGCTTCACCAAAGCCGCGGCTTGTAACAGCCGCTGTTCCGATGCGGATTCCGCTTGTCACGAATGGACTTTGCGGATCAAATGGAATCGTATTTTTGTTCACTGTGATTCCAATTTCATCAAGGACTTTTTCTGCAACCTTGCCTGTCAGGCCAAGGGACTGCACATCCAACAATAACAAGTGGTTGTCGGTACCGCCTGAAACCAACTTCAAGCCTTCTTGTTGGAGACTGTCAGCTAAACGCTTGGCATTGGTAATAATTTGACCGGCATAATCTTTAAAGCTGTCCTGCAGGGCTTCGCCAAAAGCAACCGCTTTTGCGGCGATGACATGCATCAGTGGACCGCCTTGAATACCAGGGAAGATCGATTTATCGATTTTCTTGCCAAATTCCTCTTTGCAAAGGATCATCCCGCCACGTGGGCCGCGCAATGTTTTATGTGTTGTCGTGGTTACGAAATCTGCGTATGGAACTGGATTTTGGTGCAATCCTGCGGCAACAAGGCCAGCGATGTGCGCCATATCCACCATTAAGTACGCACCGACTTCATCGGCAATCTCACGGAACTTTGCAAAATCGATGGCGCGCGGGTAAGCACTCGCACCAGCAACAATCATCTTCGGCTTGTGTTCAAGCGCTTTGGCACGGACATCATCATAATTGATGCGGTGAGTGGTTTCGTCCACACCATATTCCACAAAGTTATATTGGACTCCACTGAAGTTAACCGGGCTGCCGTGTGTTAAGTGGCCGCCGTGGGATAAGTTCATCCCTAGTACGGTGTCGCCTTGCTCAAGAACTGTGAAGTAAACCGCCATGTTAGCCTGTGCACCTGAGTGTGGCTGCACGTTCACATATTCCGCACCGAAAATTTCCTTCGCACGGTTGCGGGCTAAGTCTTCGACCACATCGACATATTCACAGCCGCCATAATAGCGTCGGCCAGGATAGCCTTCTGCATATTTGTTCGTTAACACAGAGCCTTGTGCTTCCATGACTGCTTCGCTAACAAAGTTTTCTGAGGCAATTAATTCAATCTTAGAACGCTGACGACCTAATTCTTTTTGAATCGCTTGAAAAACTTGTTCATCCGCTTGCGGCAAATGCTTCATGACAAAAAATCCCCCTTATATGTAAGTGACTACTATTAACAATTTCGAAAATTCTTTTTTATTTTAGCATGAAACACCCTCAAATTAAAAGGGAAACATTTTTCGTATTTTAATTATTTTTTTTACTCGAATCGAGTGTTTCCATATATTTAAACTTTATTTTCCGAATGAAAATGTTTTTAATCACAATAACGTTCGTGTTTTGGTGAGACTTCATTTACTTCATCATAATTTACCAACTTAAATAAAACTTTAATAATGGTGCCTGACACCCAGGTTGTTTAAGAGCAACTCGAGTTTTCCTGATTCCGCTCGTATACGGCTCTTGCACCGCCGATCAGCTTTGGTCGTACTTTCGCCAGCGTGACGTGTGCCTGTCCAATGCTTTTTTGCGTGACGCGGACGGGGACAGCGACAGGTTTTAGATGCATTCCAATCAAGGTATTGCCGATGTCGATTCCGGCATCTGCCTTGATGAACTCCACCACCACCGCATCGTCGAGCGCTTGAAACGCATAGGTTGCCATCGCCCCGCCGGCTTTTCGGACCGGGACAACTGACACTTCTTCAAAATGCCTTGTCTCAGCAACGGCGCGTTCTACGACCAAGGCCCGGTTTAAATGTTCGCAGCATTGAAACGCCAGCTCCATTCCCGTTTCACTTTGAAACTTTTTCAAGCAGCGAAAAATCATTTCTGCCACTTCAACGGTCCCGGAGGTTCCGATTCTCTCTCCAATCACCTCACTGGTGCTGCAGCCGACCACGAGCAGCTGCCCCTTTTTAAAGGCTGCTTGTTCTTTAAATTCTGTTAAAATTGCTTCCAGCTCTTTTTCACACTCTTGAATCACAAGCCTTACCCTCCCCAACAGATTTCCCGTTCCACCATTGTAGAATTAAAGGTGCTTATCCTCGTATTCACCGATCTTTCCAACTCGGCCTGCATGGCGGCCGCCTTCAAATTCACCTGTCAGCCAGATTTGGGCAATATCACGGGCAAGACCAGGACCAATGACTCGTTCACCCATTGCTAACATATTGGAATCATTATGGGCGCGCGTTGCTTTGGCACTAAATGTATCATGGACCAAGGCACAGCGAATCCCTTTTACTTTGTTGGCCGCAATGCTCATACCGATGCCCGTACCGCAAATCAGAATGCCGCGGTCAAACTCGCCCTTCGCTACTTTTTCTGCGACAGGCAGTGCATAATCTGGATAATCGACAGATGTTTCACACTCACATCCAAAATCTTGATATTCAATCCCAAGCTCTTCAAGCAGGCTGGCAATTTCTTTGCGAAGATTAACCCCGCCATGGTCTGATGCTAATGCTACTTTCATGATAAACCCTCCTGTTATTCATTTTTTTATACGGTTTGGCCCCAGCACCCATCCAACGACGATCGGGTGCATCCGCTCTCCTGATTTATTTTGACATACCATTACCAAAATATAAAGAATGAAACCCAAAATATAAGCTCCCTTTCAGAAGAAAGAGAGCATTCCATTAACTATTACTTTAGTTTTCCAATCGCTTTGTCAATTAATGCATTTAGTTCCTGGAAAGTTTGTTCATACATGGACAAGGATCCGCCGTATGGATCGACCACATCGGAATGGAAGCCTTCCCCACTATATTCCTTTAGGGTAAACACCTTATCACCCATATCCGGGTATTGTTGAAGAATCGCCATCTTGTGTGAGGACGTCATCGTGAGGATGAGGTCCGCCCATGCGACTTCGTCACGGGTTAACAAGCTGGATCGGTGATTATGGGCGATCCCATTGTCATCGAGAACCTTTTTCGCATATGCGGATGCCTCACTGCCGGTCGCTGCATAGATGCCCGCCGACCTCACTTCGACCCTATCCAGCTGTTTATTTTTCAAAATCGCTTCGGCCATCGGACTCCTGCATGTATTTCCTGTGCATACAAACAAAATGCGCTGCAATGTGTGTACCTCCTCCTTGCAAGTTCTTATGTAAGGCTATTATCGCATAGATTGTTATTTTTCGTATCAATTCATCAACCCGTATAACTAGATTCTTCGTGGCATCTTTTCGTAAGAACCTTTGCGAAAATTGCCTAGAAACTTAGTAAATGGCCCTAATAAAGCTCCAAAAGCAACAAATTTTACGAAAAGAGCCTATGTAATAACTAGCTGCCTTTATTTTACCATAGGTATGCCGCGGATTTCTCCATTACAAGAATGGGGCGAGGAGCTTTAATCCGAAGGCAAGGAGAATCGCGCCGCCCAGCGCTTCACTATAAGACCCCATCCAGCCCTGCATCTTTCGGCCCAGCAATAGTCCAAACCATGTTAGCACGGTTGCCATGATGCCAAAACAGATGATCACCATAATCGTTTTCGCTCCGTAAATACCTAAGGTCAGTCCAACCGAAAAACTATCTAGGCTTACGCTCAAAGCAAAAAGCACCAGGCCAAAGCCAACTGGGGAAATGACCTTCTCGTCCCCTTTTTTAAGGGTAGACCAAATCATTTGCACACCTAGTAAAATCAGCAGAAAACCACCGATAAATGTCGCAAACGTACCAAACTTCTCTGATAAAAATTTCCCAGTGATTAAACCCAAAAGCGGCATCCACACATGGAATAAGCCGATCGTGATCCCGATATTAAAAATTTTCTTAAGCCGAAGTTTGTACATTCCCATGCCAAGTCCGACCGAAAATGCATCCATCCCTAGTGCAAACGCCATTAACATCAAAGTTACTAATTCGCTAATCATTTCAGACATTCGGACTCCGCCTCCTTGGACTAACTACCCTAGCATATGCACGTCCAAACTATTTTAGAAGTCATGTTGGAGAACTGGAATCCACCCACCCAATTCCAAAGGTTGTTACCATTTTGGGGAGCTGCACATGGTGCCTGACACCCAAAAAACAAACAAAAAAAACCACCAGCCCCCTTTTAAAAAGGAGAAGTCTGGTGGTTATTCTGTAATCAGTTTATTTCCCGCCGCCTTTTGAAGGCGGTTCATGATGGCATTTCCGACACCCGTGTTCGGAAAGATCTCACTATAAATCACATCAACTTGTTCGAGATTAAATTTTCGTAATGTATCATAAAGCGCAGCAGCTACCGTCTCCAGCTCCGCCCGTTTCCCGCACGTGAGCACCACATCCGCCTTGAACAGTTCGGCATTCTCTTCCGTCGTCAGTACCCCGACCCTCAATGCCTCCTGCCGCTTTTCGTCCACCAAGTGCTGGAGGAATTTTGTGGTGCCTGACACCATATAAAGCGGTGCATTGGGAGCGTAATGGCGGTATTTCATGCCCGGTGCTTTCGGCCGTGCCCCCTCATCGGTTAACGCAGCATCGACCTGAACTTCGCCCACAACCGACACAAGCTGCTCTTTCGTTACCCCGCCTGGCCGTAAGATAACAGGAATTGCCTCCGTGCAATCGATCACCGTTGATTCGACCCCAATTCCTGTCGGCCCACCGTCAATCACACCAGCAATTTTCCCATTTAAGTCGTCCAAAACATGGTCGGCATTTGTTGGACTCGGTTTGCCCGAGCTGTTCGCACTCGGGGCAGCGATTGGCAACCCACAGCTTATCAACAGCGCCAGTGCAACAGGGTGATCCGGCATCCTCACAGCAACCGTCGCCAAGCCTGCCGTCGCAGTTTCAGAAAGAACGCCTTCCTTCTTTTTAAAAATAATCGTCAGCGGTCCCGGCCAAAAAGCCTCGATTAACTGTTCCGCCTTCTCAGGAATTTCATCCACAAACGTGCTCAGCTGACTTTTTTCTGCAATGTGGATAATCAGTGGATTATCACTCGGCCGTCCCTTCGCCGCAAAAATCTTCTTCACTGCCACATCGCTTTTCGCATTCCCGCCAAGGCCATACACCGTCTCCGTCGGCAATGCGACCACTTCGTTATCCCGCAAAAAATTCGCTGCATCCACAACTTGTGGATTATTTTCAAGTTTATCCACATACTTATCCACTTTCCAGACTTTCGTATTCATCGTTATCCACCTTTATCTCAAACGAGTCTACTAGCGAAATTTGGCGAATTTAGTCACCTAGACTCATATTTTTCACTCAATACGTTTGAAAGTATAAAAGAAGGTGGGCATAAATACAAGTGTTATCCACAAATTGTGCACAACTTCCTTAAAAAAGTGGATAACTTTGTGGATATATCCACAATTATAATGAAAATTTCAAAAATAACGAGTTATCCACATTTAAAACGTGTCGAATATGCTCTGAGTGATAAAATTCGCTAGGTAATTCTTCCCGCTCGACTCTCTGAAAGCCCATTAATTCAAAAAACGGTAAGGCTACGCTCTTATTTGTTGCCAAAAACAAACCTTTCATCCCTTTTTCTTTCGCTAATTGCACCATTTGATCAAATAGAACGAAGATTTCCTTCTCAGCTTGTCCAGGTGTGACCACAAGTGAGCGCAATAGGCCGAACTCCGTGAACGCCTCCATCCCAAGCGAGCCCTTTAAGATCCCGTCCTCATTCTCTAGCAGTAAAAAATAGTCAATCGTCTCATCGGTTAATCCATCCGTTCCCAGTTTCGCTCTCGTTAAAAACTCTCGTAAATTGCCCAAATCTTCTTTTTTAGCCCTGCGAATCAATGCCTGCATCCCATCCACCTCTTTTTAAGATTCTACTCTATGAATATGGATGAGCTAGAAAAAATAGAACCGCTAGAATCGGAAATCTAGTAAAATTTATTCTTAAAACGAAAAAACCAGCTCCATGCTTGGATCTGGTCTAGTTAAACATCTTTTCCCACATTTCTACCACGAAAAACTTCACTTCTACCGGCTTCTCATCTTCGGCAGTATACACAGGCGCCTCGTTTTGAGCCACTGTCACCGGCACTTCCTCTTCTATTTCTAACTCATTGAACACAGGGCCTTCTTTTTCACTCAGCCTTTCCGTCTTCTTCTCTACTTCTTTCTTCTCTGCTTCTTTCTTCGCCTTCACAGTTTCATGCTTCACTGCAACTTCTTCTTGTGCGGTTTCTACAGCCGCTTTATCCTCAGACTTATCCTCAACCTTTACCTCTTTTACTCCATCATCCGCCAGGCCCGTTTCCTTTTTAACCTTTTCAACCTTGTCCTTCTGCTTTTCCGTACTCACCGTTTTCGCCTTCGCCTTCTTCTCTTCAAATCCATCACTCACAGCAACACCATTTGAAAAATCAAGAAAGCATAATGGTGGATAAAGCACACACCACCAGTTCGCACCTTCACCTGAACCTAATGTAATCAAGATGGCTTGATACTCTCCGGCCGGATATAAATATTGACCATATAATTTCGTTGGAAACTGAACCTTGCCAAATTCGACCTTCACCGATTGTGTTGACCCTTGCTCACGGACAACTCTTTCCGAAATCGCTTGAATTTCAGGAAGCTTTGAATTGATGACGGTTCTTGCTTTTTCCATTGACGTTAAATCCTGTACCCACAGTGTAATCTGTGCATTAACCGCATCACGCACTTTCCGCTTAATCGCTTGATCCTTTTCAAAATCACTATTCGCAAGAATCCGGAGCCGAATCGCTTCCCCTGGAATCACAATCGATTCCTTCGCTGCTGCTTCCGTCTTCGGCATATATAAACTCAACATCGTCCCTAATGATAAAACGATTAGATATCCCCAAACCACAAGTTTACTTTTCAATTCGAGCACCGTCCCTTCGATATCTTCATTTTGGACAAAATGCCAGAATCTTAAACTATTAAAATTTGATATTTTTCAAAGATTTGCGGTGAATGCCCTTCCATATAAAAGGGAACAATCGAATTATATGGTAAAATAAGAGAACAGGCTTTTTTTAGGCTAGGTTAAAGCTTATTGTTGATTTNNCGAAGACTCCTGCGGGAGGCTCCTGCGGGAGGCTCCCCGGACCGCCCGCGGAAAGCGAAGCGTCTAGAGCGGAAATCAACAGGCAAGTTTAACAGACCCTATTTTTATAATTAATCTCATGAAAATGGAGCACAAAAAATGAATCAGCCCAATTCCAAAAAAGTAGATTTAAACGTTATTTGTGTGGACGATTGCGGAAACGCCCCCAAAAAAGCCCATCTTAAAGAATTTAACATCGCCTTTGTCCAGAACGATCTCACATATTTAGCTGACAGCATCACTGACGATTTTCACTGGAATATCATCGGTCAACACCAGATCCAAGGCAAAGACAAGGTCCTCGCAGTCCTGAAACAAAACCAGAATAATCAAGTAACCGAACTTGAGATCAGCACCATCATCACGTATGGCTATCATGGGTCCGTTAACGGCACCTTGCTAATGGAAAATAAGCAGAAATATTCGTTCTGTAACGTATACACCTTCGCCAGTTCACGTAATAACGCCAAAATAAAAGAGTTGTCTTCTTATCTAATTGAAGCATAAAAAAACGCTCAGAGCCAATCAGCCTCTGAGCGTTTCTATTGATATTCTTTAACACTTCCACGTTTTTTATTCGTTCGGCAACCCAGGCATAAGCCAAAGCTTATAGCCAGAGCTTAGACCAGAATTTAAGCCCCGAAACCAATCTCCGCAAACACCATCCGGTCCCTGCCATTAATATCATTAACAATCTCCACCTTGGCATTTGCAAACGCCTCTCGGAAAAGCTCCGCTACCGCTTCGCCCTGACCTGCCCCAATCTCGAACCCAACCAGCGCGCGCTTCTCTAGCACACGTGGCAGCTCAACCATAAAGCGGCGGTAAAAATCCAAACCGTCCGCGCCTGCAAACAACGCCCGGTGCGGTTCATGTTCCGTCACAACCTCCGACATCGTCGAGATATCCTCAAGCGGAATATAAGGCGGATTGGAAAGAATCACATCAAACCGGGCCCCGCTCTCCATAAACGGCCCCAGCAAATCCCCCTGCAGGAACTCCACCTCCGCCCCAAGCCGTTCCGCATTCTCCCGCGCCACAGCCAACGACGCCTCCGCTATATCAGTGCCTGACACCATTAACACTGGCCTCATAGGACTATTGGTGCCTGACACCATTT
>NZ_JBALOS010000002.1:74639-113945 GCF_036962765.1 Neobacillus drentensis | reverse complement strand
ACTGCCTTCATAGTGCCATTGGTGCCTGACACCATAAGTTCCGCCTCTTCTAACTTCATTGTAATGGCTATGGCGCCGCTGCCGGTTCCGATGTCGGCCAGCTTGATGATTGGTTTCTCCGTGCTAAACAGCCGTTTGATCCGTTGGAGGGTGCCGTAGACGAGTTCTTCTGTTTCTGGTCTTGGAATCAGCACTTCTTCATTGACGAGATACGGGCGCCCATAAAACTCTTCCTCCCCGATGATATACTGGACCGGGACACCCTTCACATGGTCAAAAACCGCTTTTTCAAAGTCCTCCCACACACCTGGAGCTAACTCATCACGCATATTCGCAAATAATTGCGCGCGCGACATCCCGGTGAAATGGCGCAGCAAAAGCTCGCCCGCATTTGCATCCCGATTCGCTGGACCTAAAAAAGAAGAAGCCCATTGAAGAGCTTCAAATACTTTTTTACTCATTAGAGGCACTATCCAGCCTGCGCGCTTGATCATCCATAATCAGCGCATCGATGATATCATCGAGCTTGCCTTCCAAAATTTGATCGAGCTTTTGAATCGTTAAGCCAATACGGTGGTCTGTCACCCGGTTTTGCGGGAAGTTGTAGGTACGAATCCGCTCCGAACGGTCCCCCGTCCCTACCGCCGATTTACGCACCGAATCATATTCCGCCTGCGCTTCCTGCTGATACTTATCATAAATACGTGCCCGTAGTACCTTCATCGCTTTATCTTTGTTCTTATGCTGTGATTTCTCATCTTGAATCGAAACCACAATCCCCGTCGGAATATGCGTTAACCGCACCGCTGACATCGTCGTATTAACGGACTGTCCGCCGGCGCCGCTGGAAGCAAACGCATCGAAACGAATATCTTTATCATTGATTTCCACTTCTAATTCTTCCGCTTCCGGCAAACAAACAACCGTCGCTGTTGACGTATGAATCCGGCCGCTTGATTCTGTCTCCGGAACACGCTGCACTCGGTGCGCGCCATTCTCATACTTCAATTTCGAATAAGCACCCTGGCCATTAATCATAAAGCTGATTTCCTTGTAACCGCCAAGACCAGTTGGGCTCGCATCAAGTAGATCAATCTTCCAGCCTTGCGCTTCTGCATAACGGCTGTACATGCGGTATAAATTCCCAGCAAACAAGGCCGCCTCGTCCCCGCCTGCTGCACCGCGGATTTCAAAGATAACGTTTTTGTCATCATTCGGATCCTTCGGAATCAAGAGAATCTTCATCTTCGCTTCCAAATCAACGATCTGCGCTTCCAGTTCGTTAACTTCTTCCTTCACCATTTCACGCATTTCAGCATCCAGCTTCTCATCCAACATCACTTTCGCATCCTGAAGCTGCGCGCGTGCTTCTTTATATTCACGATACGTTTGAACTGTTTCTTGTATATCAGATTGTTCTTTTGAATATTCACGTAATTTTTTTGAATCATTAATAATTTCTGGGTCGCTCAAAAGTTCATTCAACTTCTCATAGCGATCTTCCACCGATTGAAGACGATCAAACACAGTCTATTCACCTCAATTTTTTGTCCATAACATTCTAATTATAGTATAGGTGAAAACAACCGTCAAAACCAAATTCCTGGGGGAAATTTTTTCGCAGGATATTTTTGGATAAAACCACCTCTTTAAAAAGCCTTTTCCATTAGTGGGATCACCGTATCGATGATCCCACCTTTTATTTATTGAATTGAAGCAGGCTTCATCTGTGTGTTCCCCTGCTGCTCTATCTTACTAACCACTTCTTCACTTGTATCCACTCGTTTAACGAATAACGCTAATACGAGAGCGACAACATTGATGGCAAGGGCTACGTAGAATGAATACTGAATACCAGCCAACAACGCTTGCTTTGTTAATAATGCAGTTGAAGCTTCTGTCAGGGTTGTTGGATCAACACCAGCCATTAAGCTTGTCGCTTCTGTTTTTGTCACCGAATTCATGATCGTAACAAGAATAGCGGTACCAATCGAACCAGACACCTGCTGTGCTGTATTGTTAACAGCTGTCCCATGTGGATTTAAGCGTGTTGGCAACTGATTTAACCCGTTGGTCATGATTGGCATCATCACCATTGACATACCAAACATTCTTAACGT
Organism: Neobacillus drentensis; assembly: GCF_036962765.1. Taxonomy (GTDB): domain Bacteria; phylum Bacillota; class Bacilli; order Bacillales; family Cytobacillaceae; genus Neobacillus; species Neobacillus drentensis_C. The sequence goes on along the minus strand of NZ_JBALOS010000002.1, from coordinate 111,825 downwards.
GTAAACAAGAATAATATAAGTGTGAGTAGAATCGATTTGTAAGTTTGCTAGCATGTAAGTAGATACTGCTGTGACCACAAGTCCGGCTGCTGCGAGAATACGCGGACCCATTTTATCAAATAATTTGCCTGTAACGGGCATCATAAGCCCCATAACAATCGCACCAGGTAACATCATTAAACCTGAATCAAGTGGTGAAATACCACGTACACTTTGCACATACGCTGGTGTTAAAATCATCCCCGAGAACATGGCCACAGCGTTTACAATTGAAATGACCGATCCAAGGGCAAACATTGGATACTTGTAAACTCGTAAATCCAATAATGGTTCTGCTAGTTTTAATTGACGAACAATGAATGCCACTAATGCGATACTACCGATCATTAGCGATGTTAAGACAATGGAATCGGTCCAGCCATCCGAACTCGCTGAGCTGAAACCATATAGTAATCCACCAAATCCAATACTTGATAATACAACCGAGAAGTAATCAAGTTTTACATTTTTGTTCTGTTCCATTACATTTTCAAGCTTCCAAATAGCTAACAATAAGCTAAGAACTGCTAATGGTAAAATCATTTCGAAAAGGACGCGCCAGTCATAATACTCGACAATATAACCTGATAAGGTCGGTCCAATTGCAGGAGCTGTAATCATAACTAACCCAAAAATCCCCATTGCAGTACCACGTTTTTCACGAGGGAAACTTACTAACATGATGTTCATTAATAAAGGTCCCATAACTGAAGAACCGGCTGCTTGAATCATCCGCCCTGTAAGTAATACCCCGAAGTTTGGTGCAAAGGCTGCAATCGCAGTCCCTAATGTAAAAATCACCATTGAGGTTATAAATAGACTGCGATTCGAAAAGCGTGTTAGTAAAAAGGCTGAAGCTGGAATGAGTATCCCACTGACTAGCATATAGCCTGTCGATAACCACTGAACCGTTGAATAATCTTTAATATTTAAATCCACCATAATCGTTGGCAATGCCACATTTAATAGTGAGTTATTTAAAAATGAAACCATTGCTCCCACAAATAAGATCGCAATCATTAAATAGGGTGGTTTTCTTTGTTGTAATGATGAATCCATAGTTTTCTATCCCCTTATTCTTATTTTATTTCTCTTCTTTATAAAACCCTTTTTTTAGCAGCTCAATTTGTGCAATATAATTTTCTAAAGCTTCTTCTTCCGTCCATTCTTTTACGATCATTTGAATCAAGTTCTGAAAAGTGACAGCCGCCATAATTTTTAAAATCGAGTGTAGTTCTTGGTCATTTTTAATGTTTAAATGTTCTCTATTGATAAGGCTGATCGTAGTGACAAACTGATTTTTTTGATTTTCCTCGTAAACATGATTAGCGAAGGTGTTCTCCAATTTATAATTCATATTTAAAAAGGCATTTTTAAAAAGGTTTTGGTCTTCTTGATTGTTTTGGATTTTTATCAGAAATTGATAGGACTCAATAAACGTCTCAAATAAATTTCCATTCTTTTCTTTCAGGGTTGAAATGAATCGTTCCTGATTTTTTTGGGCAAGTTGATTTACCAAGTAATAATATACATCCTCTTTATCCTCAAAATATTGATAAAAGCTCCCCCTTGGAATTCCCGCACTTTTGATAATATTTGCAATGGATGCTTCATGTAATGGCACCCTGGAAAATTCCTTTTTAGCAGCTTGAATTAATGTGTCCTGTTTTTCTTTCGGTAAGTGAAAAAACGTTTGTTTCGGCATAATTACTCTCCTATTCATGTGACACCATGTCATAAATTGATTATATATGACAACGTGTCACAAGTCAATAAGAATATGACAGTGTGTCATTAGTAGGTTCAATACAAAAAAACATGCCCTGATAATCAGAGCATGCTAGCGGCGATCTTCTTTCACGCGCACTTCCATTTTATAGCGCGGTAAAGCCTGAATCAGTTGTCTGTGAAGTCGTGCTTCTGCTTTAATCTTTCCCTGTTCAGACAGCATCCCTTTTTTATAAACAGAAACCCACATCCGGTCACCATTGATCCAAACGGAATCTAAAGTAAATTCATTTGAATCAGCAATAACTTGCTTGGCCTTATTGATGTCTTCACCCGTATCTTTTCCGCCGCCCGTTTCAGAGCCACTCCCCGTCCGACCCAGGTTGAGAAAATTAGGATTTTGGTTAGTAATATCATCCTCGACAAGCCGCTGCTTATTTTCGCCCCGATTGGACATATTCGCTGGCGCATTGCGGTCATTGCCGCGGTTAGACATATAATTCGGTGCCGTCTGATCTTTTCGCAAGTCGTAAGCCTCTTGATTGGCCCCGCGATTATTCTGACAGCCGCTAACTAAAAACAACAGTGTTAATGAGAGAAACAGCCAAAATTTTTGCATCTTACACCTCCCATTACTATCATGCCCGGAGGCAGCTAGAACTGGACGAGTGAAATCTTTCCAAGATTTAATTTTCAAGGGGTCTGGGATTCCGCCGGAACTCGGGTGGATTCCGCCAATCTTTATCATTATTCCGCCGAACTCTAAAATGATTCCGCCAACCCACAAAAATTGCCCACCACCAAACATAATCAAACAAAAAAACTGCCCGAGAATACCCTTCTCAGACAGTTTTTACAGTGTAAAGCTTATTTATGGTGTCAGGCACTCATTATGTAAACTAAACTACATCCATCCTGACCCACTTTGTATTAATTTGTTGCTTCTTGCTCGATGCTTGAACGGTATGACGCCGTTTTTGGGACTTCGTGGTGGTGGCGGCAGCGAGGCTCGTACGCTTCGGAGGCACCTACTAAGATCACTGGGTCATGGTAGGATGCTGGATGACCATCGATCAAGCGCTGCGTCCGGCTTGAAGGCGAACCACAAACAGAACAGACCGCCTGCAGCTTCGTCACCGATTCAGCAATCGCCATCAACGCAGGCATCTGCCCAAACGGCTCACCGCGGAAATCCATATCAAGACCCGCACAAACCACCCGATGGCCGCTGTCAGCCAGCTGTTGCACAACCCTGAGAATCCCCTCATCAAAAAACTGAACCTCATCAATGGCGATAATATCCATATCCGCTTCCACATGGTGAAGAATCTCAATCGAATGAGTAATTGGCTTCGCATCAAAAGAAGATCCATTATGAGAAACGACAGATTGATCGTGATAGCGATTATCAATTTTCGGCTTAAAAACAGCTATCTTTTGTTTGGCGAACTGAGCACGTCTAACGCGGCGAATCAATTCCTCCGATTTCCCAGAAAACATACTGCCACAGATAACCTCAACCCATCCGCTTTGCTTCATTAAATACATAAAACGGCGTCTCCTTCCAAGCAAATCCTTAAATATCTATCAATTATTTGAATTTTATTTAAATAAAAAACAGGCAAGTAAATTGCTGCTTGCCTGTACTTTTTACAATTATTGTTGCTGTTGGCTCTTGATGCCGTATTTCTTGTTGAAACGGTCAACACGTCCGCCAGCTTCAGCGAATTTTTGACGACCAGTATAGAATGGATGACATTCTGAACAAGTTTCAACGCGAATTTCTTTCTTCACTGAACCAGTTTCAAAAGTGTTTCCGCATGCACAAGTCACCGTTATTGTTTTATAATTTGGATGAATTCCTGCTTTCATTCTTTTCATCTCCTTCCGCCCTGAATCTTTCGAAACAGAGTTATATAAAGTACCTGTCAAAAACAAGCAATGAAATACTACAAACACACTGCACCCATTATAACAAGGCAAACCTATTTTTGCAAGTTGGGATTTGTTGGTTTCTTTTTGAAAAAGGAACTTATTATAGCCCCCTGAACCAGGCTTGTCCTTGACCGAATCAGCTACGACCGGCGTGTTTTCAGCTCTTCCCCTAATTGGGCAAAGAACTCTTCATTTGACTTCGTCTGGCGTAATTTTTTCAAGAAACGCTCCGCAAAATCTGGTGAATCGGACATTGATTTGCGAATCGCCCATAATTTATCCAAATGATCCTTCGGAATCAACAATTCTTCCTTACGAGTTCCCGAACGACGAATATCAAGCGCAGGGAAAATCCGGCGCTCTGCGAGCGAACGGTCGAGATGCAATTCCATATTACCTGTCCCTTTAAATTCCTCATAAATGACGTCATCCATCCGGGAGCCGGTATCGACCAGCGCCGTCGCAAGGATTGTCAAGCTGCCGCCCTCTTCAATATTACGAGCCGCCCCGAAGAAACGCTTCGGACGGTGGAAGGCTGCCGGGTCAATCCCCCCGGAAAGTGTCCGGCCGCTTGGCGGAATCACCAAGTTATATGCACGCGCAAGACGTGTAATACTATCCATCAAGATAACCACATCACGCTTATGTTCTACTAAACGCATCGCGCGGTCGAGCACAAGTTCCGCAACCTTAATATGGTTTTCAGGCACTTCATCAAATGTTGAACTCACAACATCACCGGCAACCGAACGCTCAATATCAGTTACTTCTTCAGGACGTTCGTCGATCAACAGCATGATTAATTCTACTTCTGGATGGTTGGTTGTAATGCTGTTAGCAATTTCTTTTAACAGCATTGTTTTACCAGCCTTTGGCGGCGCGACGATTAATCCACGCTGGCCAAAACCAACTGGTGCGATGACATCCATAATCCTTGTGGAAAGATGTTTTGGAGTCGTTTCCAAATTCATCTGGCGGTTAGGATAGAGCGGCGTGAGGCCTGGGAAGTATACTCGTTCTTTCGCTGATTCCGGGTCTTCCCCGTTGACAGCTTCTACGTGCAATAGTCCATAATAACGCTCATTTTCTTTTGGAGGTCGTACCTTACCGGAAACTTTATCTCCATTACGAAGGTCGAAGCGGCGGATTTGCGAAGCAGAAATGTAAATATCTTCTGAGCTTGGCGAGTAGTTAATTGGTCTTAAGAATCCAAAACCTTCCGATTGGATTATTTCTAAGACGCCTTCCATGAAAAAATACCCTTGCTGTTCCGCACGAGATTTCAGGATGGCAAAAATTAATTCTTTTTTGGTTAGTTTGCTGTAATAGGTTACTTTATATTCGCGTGCCAGCTCATAAAGTTCCTTCAGCTTCATATTTTCTAAACTTGAAATTGTTAATTCCATTTGTGCACCACACTTTTATTTTTTTCAATCAGATATTATTAAGAGAGTTGAGGAATAGTGATAGAAGTAGAAATGAAATGAATAGAATTGCAGAAATAATGCATAATAAAACAATTACTATTTTACCCTCTATTCAAAAAATTAATCAACTTATTTTTCTCTTTTCATTCATTGGGAATTTCTTCTTGTAGGAGTTTATCCAAATTCCTAATGGAGTGTAATAGGAGTTTTTTATTTTTAGAGAAAGATGCCATGAAGGGTGCCTGACACGCATTAGTGTCAGGCACCCTACTGGTAGCACCCTCTATTTAATCACTAGGTTAGGTTTTTTCTTTAAACTATGACGGCCTTCGACAAAGCGAACGGTGCCTGATTTGGCACGCATAACGATGGAGTGTGTTGAGCCGTAAGATCCTTTGAATTGGACCCCGCGCAGCAATTCTCCGTCTGTAACTCCGGTCGCAGCAAAAATGGCGTCATCACCTTTGACCAGGTCTTCCATCCGAAGAACACGATTTACATCGAGTCCCATTTTAATGCAGCGTTCTAATTCCGCATCACTTTGCGGCAGTAGTCTCCCGATGATTTCGCCGCCAAGGCATTTGAGGGCAACAGCGGACAGGACGCCTTCAGGGGCACCGCCAGAACCAAAGAGAATATCGACACCGGTATTGTCAAACGCAGTATTGATGGCGCCTGCCACGTCCCCATCATTAATTAATTTGATCCGTGCGCCAGCCTCACGCAGCTGGGCAATGATTTCTTCATGGCGCGGACGATTTAAGACCGTCGCAACGACATCCTCGATATCTTTATTTTTCGCTTTGGCAACAGCCTTTAGGTTATCAAGCACAGACGCATTGATGTCAATATGGCCGACCGCTTCTGGGCCAACCGCAATTTTTTCCATATACATATCAGGAGCATGGAGAAGATTTCCATGGTCGGCAACAGCAAGCACCGCTAAGGCATTCCAGCCGCCTGATGCTAAAATATTGGTGCCTTCGAGTGGATCAACGGCAACGTCAACGCGCGGACCATAGCCTGTCCCGAGTTTTTCGCCGATATACAGCATTGGTGCTTCATCCATTTCCCCTTCACCGATCACCACAGTTCCCTTCATTGGCACGGTGTCAAACACATCACGCATCGCCGAGGTAGCTGCACCGTCGGCCTCATCTTTTTTCCCACGGCCCATCCATCGGGCTGAAGCAAGTGCTGCTGCTTCTGTGACACGGACAAGCTCCATCGTTAAACTTCTTTCCATCGTCTCCATCTCCCTTATGCTCTATGTCTATGTCTATTTGGCTAGCTGCTCCGCCTACAGGTTAATGTACGTTACTAACCAAAGCACTATCGTTTTTCTATGTGTCTAGATCTAGGATACGCCGCTGACCAGGCGCTTTCGCTTTTCTAAGTATTCTTCATTTGTTCGACTTCTTCTTGTGTCAGAGCTTCCCGCCAAACTGTGGCACCGAGGCCGTTTAGTTTTTCGACGAGTTCGCTGTAGCCACGGTCAATATGCTCGAGGCCGGTTACTTCGGTAATACCTTCTGCCATCAGGCCGGCAATGAAAAGCGCAGCGCCTGCCCTGAGGTCACTTGCTTTCACTTTGGCCCCTTGCAGCTGAACCGGACCATTGATGATGGCCGAGCGCCCTTCGACTTTAATGTTGGCGTTCATGCGGCGCAGTTCATCAATATGTTTAAAACGGGCTCCGTATATCGTATCTGTTACGACGCTTGAGCCGGACGATTTTGTCAACAGGGTCGTAAATGGCTGCTGGAGGTCAGTCGGGAAGCCGGGATATACGAGCGTCTTGATGTCAACAGCCTTCAACTTTGTAGATCCATCGACAAACACTTGGTCATCGCCTGACTCAACGCGAACGCCCATTTCTCGCAATTTGGCAATCAAGGATTCTAAATGCTGCGGGATGACGTTGTCGATTAACACACCTTCGCCAACAGCAGCGCCTAAAATCATATACGTGCCTGCTTCAATTCGGTCCGGGATAATCGTGTGGCGGCAGCCGTGAAGCGCTTCCACTCCGTCGATACGAATCACGTCCGTTCCCGCTCCTTTAATTTTCGCTCCCATGCTGGTTAACAGTGTTGCAACATCAATAATTTCCGGCTCTTTCGCGGCATTTTCAATGACCGTCCGGCCTTTGGCGCGAACCGCGGCGAGCATGATATTAATCGTCGCTCCCACACTGACAACGTCAAGGTAGATACGGGCGCCGCGAAGCTCGTCCGCTCGTAAATAAATCGCACCTTGTTCATTGGTAATTTGGGCCCCAAGTGCTTCGAAGCCTTTAATGTGTTGATCAATCGGTCTTGGTCCTAAATGGCAGCCGCCAGGTAAGCCAATGACCGCCTTTTTGAAACGACCGAGCATAGCACCCATTAAGTAATAAGAAGCACGGAGCTTTTTTACTTTCCCGTTTGGCAGGGGCATGGAAATCATGGTCGATGGGTCAACCGTCATATCGTTATCGGAAAGCTGAACGTTTCCGCCGATTTCTTCAAGGAGGTCCTTCAAGATTTCAACGTCAGAAATATTCGGCAATCCCTCAATTGTCACCGGTGATTCCGCTAAAATGGTTGCAGGAATTAACGCAACAGCACTATTTTTGGCACCGCTGATCCGAACAGTTCCCTTTAACGGATATCCACCTGCAATTTTAAGTTTTTCCATATTCGACTCCCTTCTAAGCCCTGTAAGTCAATCGGTGCAATCCGCTTATTACGAAATGAGGCTCTAGGTATATTTTTCCAAAAGTCAAAATCCGACAACTTGTCTATCCTTTAGTTTACACCAAAATTTTATTTTCATGTATGGCAATTAAAAAAATTTACACGAAATGGGAATAATTATCTATTTACATGGAAATTCCAACCTTTTACGAAGCCTTCAATGCCATGCACATTGAAGCTGTTTGAAACAGTTTCAATTTCGACTAAATTTTCAAATTTCTTTTAACAGACTGAAACCGCCCTAAAGTAAGAGGACGGTTTCCATTTTATCATATTTGGAACAAATATGAAATGTGGTTAGACATTCGATATTGTTCTATTAAGCTTTACCATTAGAACCAAATTCGCGAATTTTGCCCATAACAGTTGCTTTGATCGCGTCACGAGCTGGTCCTAAATATTTACGTGGATCGTATTCTTCAGGTTTTGCAGCTAATGTTTCACGAACTGCTTTTGCAGATGCGATTTGGTTTTCTGTGTTAACATTGATTTTCGCTGTTCCTAGGGAAACAGATCTTTGGATATCTTTTAATGGGATACCAGTTCCACCGTGAAGGACTAATGGAAGACCAGTAATATTGCCGATTTCCTCCATTTCAACAAAGCCAAGGTTTGGTTCGCCTTTGTATGGTCCATGAACAGAACCTAATGCAGGTGCAAGGCAATCGATGCCAGTGCGTTTTACTAACTCTTCACATTCTTTAGGATCTGCGTAAATAACGCCTTCTGCCACAACATCGTCTTCCTGGCCGCCAACAGTTCCTAATTCAGCTTCAACAGATACACCTTTTGAATGTGCATAGTCTACTACTTTAGAAGTAATTTCTATGTTTTCTTCAAATGGGTGGTGTGAAGCATCGATCATAACAGATGTGAAACCTGCATCAATTGCTTCTTTACACTTTTCAAAGCTTGAACCGTGGTCAAGGTGAATTGCTACAGGAACAGTAATTTTCAAATCTTCCATTAAGCCTTCAACCATTTTTACAACAGTTTTGAAGCCGGACATGTAACGAGCTGCCCCTTCAGAAACACCAAGAATTACAGGTGAGTTCTCCGCTTGTGCAGCTTGAAGAATCGCTTGTGTAAATTCTAAGTTATTTAAATTAAATTGCCCAACCGCATAGCCTTCAGCTTTTGCTTTAATGAGCATTTCTTTCATGGAAACTAATGGCATTTCTATTCCTCCTTAAATTAGGTTGCTATCTTTTCAAAATGGCCTTCCATATTAAGGTTTTCCCTCAATTTTCCGGATTATGTATACCTTTAAAAAGATAAGAAACCAGTAAAAAGTTCATATGTATCATATCAAACCAGGGGGTGAAATGCCATTAAAATGACGCAGTTTTCTAAACTGTCATAATGAAAGCGCGTCCATTTTCCTATCTTCATATATCTTATGTTTTTTATAAAAAAATGGCCATTAATTCATTTTTTGAGGGATGTGTTTACGAACAGCTGCTCGTATATCATCAATGTCAAACGGCTTTGCAAAATGTGTGATTGCACCAAGGTCCTTTGCTTCTTGAATCATATCCAGTTCGCCATATGCCGTCATAATAATAACACGGATATCTGGATCAATTACCTTCATCCGTTTTAAAATTTCGATTCCATCCATTCCAGGGATTTTCATATCCAATAGGACAAGGTCAGGGTCATGTTTTGTCACAATTTCAAGGGCCTGTATGCCATTGGCTGCCTGATATGTTTGATACCCCTCTTTTTGAAACACTTCATTTAGTAAAATTCTAATGCCAAATTGATCATCAACGATTAAAATTTTCTCTTTCATAACTCCACCTCTTCCTTGTTTACTCAATTCGTTTTATTATCCCATTAGTTATCACTTGTTATATTTCTCTATCTGGAAAATAATCTCCTGCTATTATTTTAAGATTTTGTTAATATTTTTGCTATATCAAAAAAACGCTTATAATAAGAGGGTGAAAAGGAGGGTTTTTATGTTAAAAATGTTTACAACTCAATTAACTGGTTTGTTTAAACGGATCGAGGAAAAAGAAGAATATTCGTTTGAAGAGGGAGCACGCTTGCTTGCCCAGGCACCGGTTGGCGATGGGTCTATATATATTTTTGCTGCAAACGAAATGAAGGCGGTCGAGTTCGAAGCATTCCACGGGGCGGAACCGTTTAAAGACGTTAAGATATTTAAGTCCATTGATGAAGTAACGGAATCAGATCGTGCACTGATCTTCACGCGTTATACCAGTGATGAAACCGCACTGGAGGTGGCAAGACAGCTTCACAAAAAAGGGATTCCATTTGTAGCGGTGGCCACGATCGTTCCTGAAGGTGAGGAATTACACGAATTAGCAGATCTCGTGATGGATTTGCGGCTGACGAAAGGATTGCTTCCTGACGATGAAGGAAATCGTTATGGGTATCCAGCTTCAATGGCAGCATTGTTCGTTTATTACGGCTTGAAATTTACCATTGAGGAAATTTTGGCAGAATATGAGGATGAAGAGTAAAGCGGGTATCGTTTATCGACCCGTTTTTTTATTGCTCTGCGTTATTTCCCGGGGGGTATTTGTGTTTAATGGGTTCTTGTTTATTTCAATTTCTAGTTTAGGATGTTTTGTGCCAATTTGCAGTAGTTTTGTGAAATTAGACAATATATGGAAACTCCTCGTTTGTTTGACCACTATAAAAAAACAGGACCAGAAAACTGGCCCTGTTTACTACCTTATTTCTGTAAAGATGCCTTAATAAAGTCACGGAACAATGGCTGTGGACGTGTTGGTCTTGAGACAAACTCCGGATGGAACTGAGACGCCACGAACCACGGGTGATCCTTCAACTCGACGATTTCCACTAAGCGGCCGTCCGGGCTAGTCCCAGAGAAAATAAAGCCTGCCGCTTCCATCTCTTGACGATACTGATTGTTAAACTCATAGCGATGACGATGGCGTTCATAAACAACCTCTTCCTCATACGCTTCGAATGCCTTCGTACCCTCGACAAGACGCGCTGGATACAGACCCAAACGCAACGTGCCTCCTAAATCCTCCACATCTTTCTGCTCTGGAAGCAAATCAATGATTGGGTAAGCTGTTTCCGGCACAAACTCCGCGGAATGCGCTCCTTTAAAGCCAAGTACATTTCGGGCATATTCAATCGTTGCCAGCTGCATTCCTAGACAAATACCAAGGAACGGCTTCTTCTGCTCACGAGCATAGCGAGTCGCTTCAATCTTCCCTTCAATTCCGCGATCACCAAAGCCGCCCGGAACAAGGACACCATCAACATCATCAAGAAGCTCAGCGACATTCTCACGTGTTACATCTTCGGAATTAATCCATTTGATTTCGACATCCGCATCAAACGCATAACCGGCATGCTTCATTGCCTCAACTACAGAGATATAGGCATCTTGAAGTTCCACATATTTTCCGACAAGACCAATTCGTGTCTTATTGGAAAGGTTGATTACGCGGTCTACTAATGCCTTCCACTCGGTCATATCCGCTTCTTTTACTGCCAATTTCAAATGGTCACAAACAATTTGGTCCATGTTTTGTTCTTGAAGGGCAAGTGGAATGGAATACAGCGTATCTGCGTCCATACATTCAATAACCGCCTTCGGGTCAATGTCACAGAACAAGGCAATTTTATCCTTCATGTCCTGTGAAACAGGCATTTCGGTACGGACGACAATAATGTTCGGCTGAATCCCAAGGCTGCGCAATTCTTTTACGCTGTGCTGGGTTGGCTTTGTTTTCATTTCCCCAGCGGCCTTGATGTACGGAATTAACGTACAGTGAATGTACATCACATTTTCAGAACCGATGTCACTCTTGATTTGGCGAATCGCTTCAAGGAATGGGAGCGATTCAATGTCCCCTACCGTTCCGCCAATTTCTGTAATGACGACATCCGCATTCGTTTCTTTTCCGGCACGGAAGCAGCGCTCCTTAATTTCGTTGGTGATATGCGGAATAACCTGCACAGTTGCCCCTAAATAATCACCGCGGCGCTCTTTGCGTAATACCGTTGAATAGATTTTTCCAGTTGTTACGTTTGAATACTTGTTTAAGTTGATGTCGATAAAACGCTCGTAGTGACCCAAGTCCAAATCCGTTTCAGCGCCATCACCCGTTACGAACACTTCACCGTGCTGGTAAGGGCTCATCGTTCCCGGGTCCACGTTAATGTATGGATCGAATTTTTGAATCGTCACACTTACGCCCCGATTTTTCAATAAACGTCCTAATGATGCTGCCGTAATTCCTTTTCCTAGTGATGACACCACACCACCAGTTACAAAAATATATTTTGTCATAAATATTTCCCCCTCTTATACAGTTTGTACATTATTCAGTTTGTTTAAGGGTTTTTGTAAAAAAATATTTTCCTTACGCCCGAAAAAATGAAAAAACTCCGCGATACAAGAGTTTTTTGAACAATAAAAAACGCCCGCCTACTTTTGGTAGGGAGCGTATTATAAGTAAATAATGTATCGTCCTTTTTAAGGAGCCCAAAAAAGATAATACAAGGGCAAGGAAAAAAAGTCAAGTTGATTAATCTTCTTCGACTTCTTCTTCATCTTCAAATTCTTCTTCTTCCTCAAGATCATCTTCAAGCTCGTCTTCTTCATCCAATTCAATGTCAAGATCATCCTCGATGACTTCATCATCGTCCTCATCGAACTCATCAACTTCGTCAATATCAAGATCTTCTTCATCATCCAAAAGATCATCTTCATCATCAAAGTCATCAAATTCATCTTCAACATCATCAATTTCATCGAAATCTTCAAGATCGTCTTCATCGACAACCTTCTTCGCTTTCTTCTTCTTAGGTTTGACGACGGCAACCACTTCTTCTTCAGCTGTATCGACTGGATACCAGACACGAAGTCCCCAGCGGTTGCTTCCTAATGAAAGGAAACGGCCATCCACATTGATGTCGGTGTAAAATTGAGCAAGTCGAGTACGAACTTCATCATCAGAAATTCCTGCTGCTTTTTTAATTTCTTGTAGTAGTTCACTAAAGGCAATCGGCTGCTTACTATTTTTCAAAAATTCATAAGCCATTTCCATAAGGGATAACTCTTTTAATTCCTCTTTTGAGTATTGTGCTAAACTCAATATAGGCACTTCCTTTCTCTATTTAACACTCTTAAATGAGTAAATAACGGACTATCGAAAAAAATTTGATATATTCGTTTATTTCGAGAACTGTCCAATTCTCGCTTTAGCCCCCCGCAGCAAAAGTACGTCGCAAAAGGGTCGCTTCGGCTTTAAAATCGCATATTCTTCATTATAAACAAATTCTTCCGGTTTATGCTAGTACTTGCCGTTGTTTCACTTGAATTTTTGCGGACGAGCTTTTTTACTATCATTTTTCTTTGCGTGCTTATGCTTTTTCATTTCTTTAATCGATATCACTAGAAAGAAGATTGCTAGCAGCAAGAATGAGATTGCGCCTAACTGGCGTTGATAGAGATAATTTAATGGCCAGGCAAACACAATTAAAACCATCAAAATATAACCCATCTTCATTTGCTCCACCTGCCTAAATCCCTCGAAGTATGTACGCTACATCGATTATATAAGATAACCTCAGATAATAATATCTCATAAAAAAAATTTTTTTACAAAAACTGGCTCACAGTAAATAAAAATTGGTGTCAGGCACCATGTNNATGGTGCCTGACACCCTATATTTTACACTACTCCTAAATTCCACCTTGCCCTACATATTCCGGCGATACTGTCCGCCGACTTCGTAGAGGGCTCGTGTGATTTGGCCGAGGCTGGCGACTGGGACGGTATCCATGAGCGCGGCAAAGATGTTGCCGTTGGTGACGGCGGCCTCTTTTAAGCGCTGCAGTGCTTTCCCCGTCTCCGCCGCATGATGTTCTTGGAAGGCCCGTAAATTATGGATTTGCAGTTCCTTCTCTTCATACGAAGCGCGGGCTAATTCCATATTATTGACCTCTTCCTCAGACGGAGGATTTGGGTTCAAATACGTATTCACGCCGATAATCGGTAATTCGCCAGTATGCTTTTTCATTTCATAGTACATCGATTCATCCTGGATTTTACCGCGCTGGTACTGGGTTTCCATCGCCCCAAGAACACCGCCGCGGTCATTCAGGCGCTCAAACTCTTGTAAAACCGCTTCCTCGACAAGATCCGTTAGCTCCTCTACAATAAACGAACCTTGGAGCGGATTTTCATTTTTCGACAAGCCATGCTCTTTGGTAATAATCATTTGAATCGCCATCGCGCGGCGTACCGATTCCTCTGTTGGCGTCGTAATCGCCTCATCATACGCATTGGTATGAAGGGAATTACAGTTATCCTGCAGGGCCATTAACGCCTGCAGCGTCGTCCGGATATCATTAAAGTCAATCTCCTGCGCATGGAGCGAACGACCCGACGTCTGAACATGGTATTTCAATTTTTGGCTTCGCTCGTTCGCGCCATATTTATCGCGCATCACCGTAGCCCAAATTCGGCGGGCAACCCGGCCGATCACCGTATATTCCGGATCCAAGCCATTCGAGAAGAAGAACGATAAATTCGGTGCAAAGTCATCAATCTTCATGCCGCGGCTTAAATAATACTCCACATACGTGAACCCATTCGAGAGCGTAAACGCCAGCTGCGAGATCGGATTCGCCCCAGCTTCGGCAATATGATAGCCCGAAATGGAGACCGAATAATAGTTGCGCACCTGTTGGTCGATGAAGTATTGCTGAATATCACCCATCATCCGCAGTGCGAATTCAGTCGAGAAAATACATGTATTTTGGCCTTGATCTTCTTTTAAAATATCCGCCTGGACCGTACCGCGCACCGTCCGCAGTGTATACGCACGCACTTGCGCGAATTCCTCCACCGTTAAGACACGGCCAAGTTCCGCTTCTTTCCGCTGCACCTGCTGGTCAATTGCCGTATTCATAAACATTGCTAAAATAATTGGCGCTGGTCCATTGATCGTCATCGACACCGATGTCGACGGATGGCACAAATCAAAGCCGTCATATAACTTTTTCATATCATCTAATGTACAAACGCTGACGCCGCTTTCGCCAATTTTCCCGAAAATATCCGGACGGTAATCCGGATCTTCACCGTACAGCGTCACCGAGTCAAACGCCGTACTTAAGCGTTTAGCCGTATCATCCTTCGATAAATAATGGAAGCGGCGGTTCGTACGCTCCGGTGTCCCTTCCCCGGCAAACTGACGTTTCGGGTCTTCCCCTTCCCGCTTGAACGGAAACACCCCAGCTGTATACGGGAACGCACCAGGCACGTTTTCCTGGTAAACCCAGCGAAGGATTTCCCCGTAATCCTTATACTTCGGCAGCGCCACTTTCGGAATGTCGAGACCGGATAAGCTTTTCGATTTTAGCACCGTAATAATCTCTTTATCACGAATCCTCGTTACGAACTTATCTTTAGAATAGGCTGCCTTTGTCTCTGCCCACGAATCGAGAATCTTCCGAGATTCCGGTGTCAACTTCGACTCGGTCTCTTGCTTGATCGCTTCTAAAGCCGCAATCACGCCAGCATCGCTAACCGCTCCAATCGCCCCTTCCAACTGGAACAACTTCCGGGCAATCTCGGCCTGTTCTTCCGCTTTCCGATGATAGCCGCGGACCGTTTCAGAAATTTCCCGTAAATAATAACGGCGGTCGGTTGGGATAATCACATTTTGTTTTTCAACAAGAGCATTTTTGCTAAAAGAAGTCACCCAGCCCGTACCCATCTTGTCGTTCATTCTTTCAATCAAAGCGGCAAACAACCCATTCGTGCCCGGGTCATTAAATTGGCTCGCAATCGTCCCATAAACCGGCATATCATCAATGTCTTTTTCAAACAGCATATGACTGCGCTGATACTGCTTTTGGACCTGGCGCTTTGCATCCTCTGAGCCCTTGCGCTCAAACTTATTGATCACAATCAGGTCCGCAAAATCAATCATATCAATCTTTTCCAGCTGTGACGGCGCCCCAAACTCACTCGTCATCACATATAAGGAAACATCGCAAATCTCCGTGATGCCCGCATCGCCCTGACCAATCCCGCTCGTCTCGACAATCACGAGGTCAAAGCCCGCTGCCTTCGTGACCGCGACTGCATCCTTAATCGCCAGTGACAACTCACTTTTCGAATGCCTGGTTGCCAGCGAACGCATATACACATTCGGTGAAAAGATCGCATTCATTCGGATTCGGTCCCCTAACAGAGCACCGCCTGTCTTTTGCTTCGTCGGGTCGACTGATAGAATCGCTACCTTTTTATCCGGCAATTCATTAATAAAACGGCGGATCAATTCATCCGTCAATGAACTTTTTCCAGCACCGCCCGTCCCGGTGATCCCAACGACAGGAATCTGCTTCTCCATTGACTTCACTTGATCGAGCACTCGCTCAGCCGTAGCCGCTGCCTCATTCTTATCATCAACATGAAGTTCAGCTACCGTAATCAACTTCGCCACCGCATTAACATCCCCGCTCGGCAGTTTCTCAATTTGCTCGGCCACATCATGCGGAACCGTCGCAAAATCGCACTCCTCCACCATCCGGTCAATCATGCCCTGCAGCCCCAGCTTACGGCCATCCTCAGGTGAGAAAATCCACGCAATCCCGTGATCATGAAGCTCCTTGATTTCACGCGGAATAATAACGCCGCCCCCACCGCCAAAAATGCGGATATTCGGCGCACCCTTCTCCTTCAACAAATCGTACATATACTTGAAGTACTCCACGTGCCCGCCTTGATACGAAGAAATCGCAATCCCCTGCACATCCTCCTGAATCGCCGCGTTTACAACCTCCTCAACTGATCGATTATGACCAAGGTGGATCACCTCCGCTCCGCTAGCCTGCAGAATCCGCCTCATAATATTGATGGAAGCATCATGCCCGTCAAACAAACTCGAAGCCGTGACAAAGCGAATATGATGCTTCGGCTGATAATTCCCCATCGTTCTCCTCCTTTTGTAAACCTTTTATAAAAATGAACTCCATTCACTATTCGCAACTTGGCCATCATTACAACCGTGCTTTTGTCGACGAATGAATCCCGTGGAACAATTGCTCCGTTTGCAGTTCAATATACTCATCAAGTGTATATAATTTTTGCAATGCCCAGCGGCGGAACGCCCACATTTGTCCCTCGACAATAATGTTATGGGAGATTAATTCAATCTGTTTTTTTGATAACTGCAGCTCGCCATTTTCGACACAGCGGACGATCAAACTTTCAAACATCGCGGCCATTTCGATTTCTTTTTTCAGGACATAGGGAAGGGCATCCTTCGTCAGCGATTTCGCTTCTTGATACATGACAAGCACTTCATCCTGCATCTCATCGACGACACGGAAATAATGCCCGACACCTAACTTCAGACTGGAAAGCGTGCCATTTTTCTGCTCGAGGTCCTGCGCGAGGCGTTCGCTCACATGCTCATAAATGCTGTCGCACACAAGATAAAGAACATCTTCCTTAGAGCGGATGTATTCATAAAGTGTCCCAATACTAAAACCAGCCGCCTTGGCGATTTCCCGCGTCGTTGTCCGGTGAAAGCCCTTTTCCTTAAAAAGACTGACAGCCCCTTTAATCATTTGGTCACGCCGTTTCTGGACAAGGCGTTCATCCTTTACAGAAGCCAGTACATCCCGTTTTTTTTCCATCCTCTAACCGCCTTACTTCGTGATCATCCGCGAGATCACAAGTCGTTGAATTTCTTGTGTGCCTTCATAGATTTGCGTGATCTTCGCATCGCGCATGAATCGCTCAACTGGATAATCCTTTGTATAGCCATACCCGCCGAAGACTTGGACGGCCTCAGTGGTAACCTTCATCGCTGTATCGCCGGCAAGAAGCTTCGACATCGCCGATTCTTTGCCGTACGGCAGACCTTGTGACTCCAGCCATGCCGCTTGATATGTTAGTAGTCGTGAGGCCTCAATCCCGGTTGCCATATCGGCCAGTTTAAAGGCAATCCCTTGATTCGCTACGATTGGTTTTCCGAATTGATGGCGTTCCTTCGCATAGTCCGTTGCAGCATCAAGCGCACCTTGGGCAATCCCCACCGCTTGAGCGGCAATGCCGTTGCGGCCTCCATCAAGGGTCATCATCGCAATTTTAAAGCCTTCTCCTTCAGCCCCAAGTCGATTCGCAACTGGAACCTTGCAATCTTCAAAAATAATTTCTGTTGTCGGTGACGAACGGATCCCGAGTTTCTTTTCTTTTTTTCCAACCGAGAAGCCCGGGAAGTCGCTCTCGATAATAAACGCCGTCGTTCCTCGTTGTTTGCTTTCAGGGTCCGTTAATGCAAACACCACATAAATGTCAGCTACACCGCCGTTGGTAATGAAGATTTTCGAGCCATTGAGGACATAATGATCACCTTCAAGGCGGGCGGTGGTTCTCATTCCACCGGCATCTGAACCGCTGCCAGGCTCAGTTAAGCCATACGCACCAATTTTCGTCCCTTCTGCTAAGGCTCGCAGATACGTTTGCTTTTGCTCTTCACTGCCGTATTTAAAAATCGGCCAGCCCGCTAACGATGTATGTGCGGACAGTAGAACACCTGTTGACGCGTCAACACGGGACAGTTCCTCTACCGCAATACAATAAGCCAGGTAATCACTGCCAATACCGCCGTACTCTTCCGGCCACGGGATTCCCGTTAAACCCAGCTCCGCCATTTTGTCAAAAATCTCGCGGTCAAAGCGTTCTTCCTCATCGCGCTCCGCAGCCGTTGGCGCCACTTCATTCCGTGCAAAATCACGAACCATTTTCCGAATCATTTCATGTTCTTCAGATAGTTTAAAGTTCATTTCAAGTCCTCCTATTTGGATGAATATATATAATAAGATTAAGTTTTGAACTTAGATTACTGTCTAGCTCCAGCGCTTAGGAGCTCGGGGTCATAAGCTTATCTAGTTTCGGCCCCTTGGGACTCGAGTCATAAGCCTGTAGCCCCTAGGAAAAAATGAACTACTTTTTTCCCTGAAAAAAAAAACTACTTTTTTCCCTAGGAAAAAATGAACTACTTTTTTCCTTGGGCAAGGCGCTTCCGCTTTTCTTTACAGGTGCTTACTGATGACAATTCGTTGAATTTCGCTTGTGCCTTCATAAATTTCAGTAATTTTTGCATCACGGAAATAGCGCTCGACTGGATAATCTTCCGTATAGCCGTAGCCGCCGAATACTTGAATCGCTTCGGTTGTGACTTCGACCGCTGTTTTGGTGGCGAACAATTTCGCCATCGACGCCTCCAACGTACATTTTAATCCGTGCGTTCGTAAATAAGCAGCGCGATAGACTAATAGCTTCGCCGCTTCGACGCTGGTCGCCATGTCGGCCAGCTTAAAGCCAATTCCCTGTTGGGCAGCGATCGGCTTGCCAAATTGCTGACGGTCCCCGGCATAGGTCGTTGCAGCTGACAGTGCGGCCTCGGCAATCCCAAGTGCCTGAGTAGCAATTCCGATGCGGCCGACATCCAGGTTCGCCATCGCAATTTTAAAACCCTCGCCCTCGGCGCCAAGCATGTTTTCTGCTGGGACGTGCATGTCTTCAAAGGTGAGTTGGACAGTTCTGGAACCGTGCAAGCCCATTTTCTTCTCATCCTTGCCGACAATAAAGCCAGGGGTATTTTTTTCAACGATAAACGCAGAAATTCCCTTGCTGCCCAGTTCCGGATTCGTTTTTGCAAACACGATATAGACATCGGCCTCACCGCCGTTCGTAATGAATACCTTTGAGCCGTTGATTACATATTGATCGCCCTTCTTGACAGCACGGGACTTTAAGCTGGCCGCATCCGAACCGGAACTTGGCTCTGTTAAGCAAAACGCGCCGAGGTACTCCCCTGACGCCAATTTCGGCACGTATTTCTGTTTCTGCTGCTCGGTTCCAAAATATAGGATCGGGTTCGTGCAGACTGAGGTATGAACTGAAAGAATGACCCCGATTGTCGCACTGACCTTGGAAAGCTCATGGATCGCTAAGATATAGGAAGTGAAGTCCATCGCCGCACCGCCGTATTTTTCCGGGACAGGAATCCCCATTAAGCCAAGCGCACCCATTTTTCGGAGGATTTCACGCGGAAATTCTCCCCTTTCCATATTTTCAATGAATGGCACAATTTCGCTGTTAGCAAAATCGCGCACCATTTTTCGCATCATTTCTTGCTCTTCAGTGAATGAAAGATTCATGGTGGTCTCCCCTTTTGAGGAATGTACTAGTGTGGTGCTTATCATCATCACGACCCCTTTATCGAAGAAATGCTGTGTTTATTCGTACGTATAAAAACCGCGTCCTGTCTTCTTGCCAAGCCAGCCAGCTTTCACATATTTACGGAGAAGCGGGCATGGACGGTATTTGTCGTCGCCAAAGCCTTGGTGAAGCGTTTCCATAATATACAAACATGTATCCAAGCCGATAAAATCAGCCAAGGTTAACGGCCCCATCGGGTGATTCATACCGAGTTTCATCACTTCATCGATCGCTTCTTTCGTAGCCACGCCCTCATAGAGGGTATAAATTGCTTCGTTGATCATTGGCATCAGAATGCGATTGGAGACAAACCCTGGGAAGTCGTTCACTTCAACCGGTACCTTGCTAAAGGTTTTTGTCATATCTTCAATCACTTGGTACACTTCATCTGTTGTAGCGAGGCCGCGAATGATCTCGACGAGCTTCATGACCGGAACTGGGTTCATGAAGTGCATACCGATCACTTTCTCCGGACGCTTCGTGGCTGCCGCAATTTCCGTGATCGGCAATGATGAGGTATTGCTCGCGAGTATCGCGTGAGCTGGGGTAATTTCATCGAGCTGGGCAAAGATGTTTGTTTTGATGTCCATGTTTTCAATGGCGGCTTCAATGACGAGGTCGACGTCATGGGCATCGTTTAGGTCGGTGGACTCAGTAATGTTTCCGAGAATGGCTTGTTTTTGCTCTTCCGTAAGGCGTCCTTTGTCAACATTCCGTGTAAGTATTTTATTGATTCCAGCTAGGCCGCGTTCCACAAACTCTGGCTTTAAATCATTTAGAACGACTTGATACCCTGCTTGGGCACAAACTTGCGCAATCCCGGAGCCCATTTGTCCTGCACCAATGACCATCAACTTTGAAATCTTCATTCTTTCCCCTCCGAAGAAGGCCGGAAATCATTCCGACCTAGATTTTTTTATTTGGTATCTTCATAAGTTTTCTAGTGTTTTTTTCTAAAAAAGGCTCTTTGGTGTTTTGTGCGATTTCCAATATGTTTTGTGCCATTTTTCAGGAATTTTATGCCATTTTTAGATGGTTTTGTGCGAAAATCCAAGTGCTTTGTGCAATTAGACAATATATGGAAATCAACAACATCTATTAAACTTAAAAACTATCAACTAATTAGCCGCGCGGAACTTCAATCATCACGGCATCTCCCTGGCCGCCGCCGCTGCAAATGGCCGCAATCCCAATACCGCCGCCACGTCGCTTTAATTCATGCATTAGTGTGAGAATAATGCGCGCCCCGCTGGCCCCAATCGGATGACCTAAGGCGACCGCACCGCCATTGACATTGACCTTTTCTGGATCTAAACCTGCAATTTTCCCGCTCACTAAAGCCACTGCCGCAAAGGCTTCGTTGATTTCAAATAAATCGACTTCATCCACTGTTTTGTCTGTTTTTCGTAAAAGCTCATTGATTACTATGCCTGGCGTTTTTGGGAAGTCCTTTGCTTCCACCGCGACCGCCGCATGACCGATAATCACTGCTTCCACCTGCTTGCCTTCACGAAGTGCGCGCTCTTCACTCATTAGCACGAGAGCCGCCGCACCGTCATTGACCCCTGGCGCATTTCCTGCCGTAATGGTTCCCGTTGAATTAAAAACCGGCGCTAATTTAGCCAAGCGCGCTAGCGACGTATCCTTTCGCGGAGATTCGTCGGTCGCAACCACGACCGGAGCTCCTTTGCGCTGCGGAACCTCTACGGCAACGATTTCTTCGCCAAATTTTCCGCTCTCAATCGCCGCAATCGCGCGGACATGGCTTCTGAGTGCCCACTCATCCTGTGCCTCGCGGCTAATTTCCATATCATTAGCGGCCTCATTACCGTAGGTGCCCATGTGAACACCCGTAAAGCTGCATGTTAAGCCGTCATGAATCATTAGATCCTTAACTTGCGCGTCACCCATCCGGAAACCCCAGCGTGCTTTTGGAAGAAGATATGGCGCGTTGCTCATTGATTCCATCCCGCCTGCAACAATCACTTCCTCATCACCGGCGCGGATGATTTGATCGGCCAGCGTGACACTGCGCATTCCAGACGCACAAACCTTATTAATCGTTTCGGTTTTTACTTCCCATGGCAGTCCCGCGTGCTGAGCCGCCTGACGTGATGGAATCTGCCCCTGGCCCCCTTGTAGGACCGACCCAAGAATGACTTCCTCCACATCTTCCGGCTTCACGCCCGCACGAACTAATGCCTCTTTTACAGCAATTCCACCTAGTTGTGATGCGGTAAAGCTGCTTAAGGCGCCTCCTAATTTTCCAAAAGGTGTTCTAACTCCGCTTAAAATGACTGTTCTACCCATCTTACACACACTCCCCTGTTCATAATATTCAGACAAACCTTCGTAAAAAATAGCCGCAGGCGACTGAACGCTCGCTCAGACTCGATCCAAAAAAGAAACGCAGCCCGCTGCTTTTTAATAGTCTGTTTTCACATAGATTGTTGAATTTCGAATAAGTTAATCAACCCATAATCCTAGAAGCATTGTGGCATCTTTTCGTTAAGGACCTTGGCAAATATGCCCTTGTAACCATAGTAAGTGACCCTTATTAAGCTCCAAAATCAACAAAATTTACGAAAAGAGCTTTAAAAATATGGAAATGTAAGCGTTTTTTCTATACATTATATTCTACATAAAAAAGTGCAGAAGTTGAAATGTTTTACACAAAATTTTTAAAATTTTATGAATTCAACCTCTGCACTCATTAAAATCTACGCCACTTCCCCGCAAACCGCTTTTTCAAGCAGTTCTGCTACATCGTAAGTCGAGACCTTTTCTTCGACTTCTTTTGCCTTCGTTCCATCGGATAGCATCGTTAAACAGTATGGACAGCCAGAACTGATCACCGATGGATTAACCGCAAGAGCCTGCTCGGTTCTAGCCACGTTGATGCGGTGTCCGGTTTCTTCTTCCATCCACATCATCCCGCCGCCGGCACCACAGCACATCGCTTTCTCTCGGTTCCGCTCCATTTCTAGGAGCTTCACGCCCGGAATGGCTTTAAGAATCTCACGAGGCGCATCATAGACATCATTGTAACGCCCTAAATAACAGGAATCGTGGAAGGTAATCGTTTCATCAACAGCATGTTTCGGCACCAGTCTGCCATCACGGACCAACTCATAAAGAAGCTCGGTATGATGGAGTACTTCGACATCTGTTAAGCCGAAATCAGGGTATTCATTTTTGAAAATGTTATAGGCATGCGGGTCAATCGTGACGATCTTCTTGACCTCAGCCTTTTCAAATTCCTCAATATTTTTTGTCGCCAATTCCTGGAACAAGAACTCATTGCCGAGACGGCGCGGTGTATCACCAGAATTTTTCTCTTTGTTGCCGAGGATGGCAAATTTCACACCAGCTTCATTGAGCAATTTCGCAAACGATAATGCAATCTTTTGACTGCGGTTATCGTAAGAACCCATCGCGCCAACCCAGAAGAGGTATTCAAATTCTTCGCCGGCCTTACTCATTTCCTTCACGGTTGGTACATGAACATCTTCGCGGGCTTCACGCCAATTCTCCCGTTCTTTTCTGTTCAAGCCCCACGGATTGCCTTGGCGTTCGATATTGGTCATCGCGCGCTGCGCATCGGCATCCATTTTTCCTTCGGTTAACACTAGATAACGGCGCAGGTCGATAATTTTATCGACGTGCTCATTCATAACGGGACATTGATCTTCACAGTTTCTGCATGTCGTACACGCCCAAATTTCTTCTTCCGTAATGACATCGCCAATCAAGCTTGGACTGTATCCACCAGCTGCAGCCGACTCCTGAGCTCCTTGTCCTGCTGATGCAAGCGCCAGTTGATTCCCCGTTGTATTGCCAAACGCAAATGTTGGCACCCACGGCTGCTTCGAGGTAACGACAGCCCCATGATTGGTTAAATGATCACGCAGTTTCACGATTAAGTCCATCGGTGACAGCATTTTCCCTGTCCCAGTTGCCGGACACATATTCGTACAGCGGCCGCACTCGACGCAGGCATAAAAGTCAATCATTTGATGCTGCGTGAAGTCTTCTATTTTTCCAACCCCAAATGACTCTTGGGATTCATCTTCAAAATCAACTTTTGTTAGTTTCCCCGGCTTATCCAAGCGGTTAAAATACACATTCGCAGGTCCCGCAATTAAGTGGGCATGTTTGGACTGAGGAACGTACACTAAGAAGGTTAACAAGAACAATAAGTGCACCCACCAGGAAATGTAGAAAATCACAATGGAAGCAGTTTCATTTATCCCTGAAAAAATAACCGAAATCGCCGACGCAACTGGTTCCGTCCAGGAAGTCTCTTCGCCGTGCCAGATGATACTCATCCCATTGCCCAGCAGAACAGAAAGCATCAAGCCCCCGATAAAAATAAGAACAAGACCTGATTTAAAGTTCCGCTTCAAGCGGACTAACTTTTCCACATAACGGCGATAAAAAGCCCAAATCACCGCCACTAAGATCATCAATGTGACTAACTCTTGAAAGAAAGTGAACCCTGCATAGAGCGGACCAAGCGGAAGATGGGCTCCCGGTTTAATCCCTTTGATAATAAAATCAATCGCGCCAAATTGGACGAGGATAAAGCCGTAGAAGAACATGACGTGCATGATCCCGCTTTTTTTATCCTTCAACAATTTCTTTTGGCCAAATACATTGACCCAAATTTTTTGGAGCCGCTCTTTAACTTTGTCATCAAATTCAACTTTTTTCCCGAGTTTGATAAATTGTATCCGGGTCTTGACCACATACACGAACAAACTAATCGCGTAAGCGGTTACAGCAAGAAACGCAATCAAGTTAACCCATAATAACCCATTCATTGTATTGCCCCTTTCTTTGTTTTCCCCTTAACAACTACAAGAAAATAATTAATTTTCTGAATCTATACTTAACTCTATTATATTATGAGTGAGCACTCAGTCAACTGATTTTTTGAAAAGTTGGGTTAACTTATATTAAAGGGTACTTTCGGAAAAACTAACAAAACTGATAGGAGGAAAGATTTCTGATGAATTTGGCACTCATTTTGAGCGGACTATTTTTTCTCATCATTATATGGCTTGTTTTAGATTTTAATTTAGGTAGAAAGAAGCATCTTTCCATTGTCAGTAGAAGGGAAACAGCCATTATACATGGTGATTTGGATATCTTCACACACGGAAAAAAGTTGTTCGCCGACTATTTTCAGGAACTCAGAAACGCGAAAAAGCATATTCATGTGCTCTTTTATATTGTCAAAGATGATGCGATTAGTCAGGACTTTTTCACTATTTTAAAAGAAAAAGCCCGTGAAGGGGTGGAAGTTCGTCTTCTCGTGGACCGGCTTGGGAGTTTAAAGGTGAAGAAGGAGGCCATCCAGACGTTGCGCGAGACGGGCGTTCGCTTTGCTTTTAGTAATACCATTAAGCTTCCCTACCTGTTTTACTCTGCACAGGTTCGAAATCACCGTAAGATTACGATTATTGACGGGGAAATTGGCTATCTCGGCGGATTTAATGTTGGAAAGGAATATATCGATGAAGAGCCTTCTTTAGGGATTTGGCGCGATTACCATCTGAAAATCACCGGCCGGAGCGTTAATTTTTTGCAAACGGAGTTTTTGACTGACTGGCACGAGTATGGCGGCGAGGACCTTTTCGAAGATCCGTCCTATTTTCCGGTCTTGATTGACGGTCAGGTCCGCCACCGCTTTGTTCCGACAGAAGCCCAGCAGTTAGAAGAAAATTATTTAAAACTGATTCAACAAGCAGACGAATCGATGATCATTGGCTCGCCCTATTTTATCCCTTGTCAAAAAATTTTAGCGGCGTTACTGGCTGCCTTAAAGCGCGGCGTGCATATCTCGGTGATCGTCCCCTATACGGCTGACCATTTTCTTGTCCAAGAGGGGTCGTACCGCTACTTACGGAAGTTGATACAGGCGGGTGCCAACGTTTATCAATATAAAAAAGGGTTCTATCACGCCAAAACACTCATGATTGATGACAAAATCTGCGATATCGGCACCGCCAATTTTGATAAAAGAAGCATGTATTTAAACAAAGAAATCAACTGCTATATTTATGACAAGGCCTTTATTCACCGTTTGAAGGAGATTCTCGAGAAGGACATTGGGGACTCCGCTCCACTGACATTAGCGGTCCTTAACAAACCGAACCCGATCCGCTCATTTAAAGAAGGCATCGCTGGGCTTGTTTCCTATTTTTTATAAGTCTCTGTTAATCCGGCTTGTCGCTTTCCGCGGGCGGTCCGGGAGACTCCTCGGCGCTCCTGCGCCTGTGGGGTCTCCCTTGACCCACTTTTCCCGCAGGAGTCTCGTGCGCCTTCCGCCCAATTAACAATGAGTCTTAACAAAGCCTTTTATAAAAGGAGTTATTTTTATGAAGATTCGGTTTGGTTATGTATCTCACGCGATAAGCTTATGGGACGCCTCTCCGGCCAAGACGCTGACGTTTACACGTTATCAGGGGCTAAGCCCCGCCGAGCGCGAGGAAAAATTGCTGGAAGTGACGAAGCAAAATTTAAATCATACACTGCGGATGCTCTACTACAACATTGCTCATGAACTCGAATTGTACCGTTTATCGAGTTCGATTGTGCCGCTTGCGACACATCCAGAGGTGAACTGGGACTTTGTGACCCCTTTTCGCTCAGAATGGCTGGAGATTGGTGAACTCATAAAACGGAAGAACCTGCGCGTCAGCTTCCATCCAAATCAGTTCACACTGTTTACCTCGCCGCAAACGAAGATTACCGAAAACGCCGTGGTCGACATGCGTTACCATTATCGCATGTTTGAAGCGATGGGCCTTGAGCAGGTTGGACTGATTAATATTCATATTGGCGGGGCCTATGGTGATAAACAGCAAACCTTACCGCGATTCCATCAAAACTTAACAGCACTGCCTGCACCGATTAAACAGGTAATGACCTTAGAGAATGACGATAAGACGTACAATGCCGAAGAAACGTTAGCAGCCTGTGAAACGGAATCGATCCCGTTTGTGTTCGACTACCATCACCATATGGCCAATCTGTCCGAGACTTCTCTCGAGGAGCTGCTGCCACGGATTTTCCGGACCTGGGACCATGCTCACCACATCCCGAAGGTCCATATTTCCTCTCCTAAAAATGAGAAGGAATTCCGCTCCCATGCTGACTTTGTCGACCCAGAATTTGTCATGCCTTTTTTAAAAATGCTGCGCGAAATCGGGGCGGATGTTGATTTCATGATTGAGGCGAAAGCAAAGGATCAAGCCGCACTGAAATTAATCGAGGATCTAAGCCGGCTCCGTGGCTTTAAACGGATAAGCGGCGGGGCGGTTAAGGTGAAATAAACAAGCATATCGCCTGACGATATAGAAAAGAGTCTTCGAATCAGCTCGAAGACTCTTCTTTATTCCTCAATTAACTGTAGAACCGGAACGTCACGCTCATTATCCGGGTCATTCCGTGAGTAAATTCTCGCCACCTGTGTTGCTTCATCGACATGTTGAATGATTACTGGCGTCCCCTCGTAGGTAACATAAATCATATCGGCAGATTCCACAATTTCCTTGGCTCGTCCCACATTCATTTCGTTTCATCCACTCCCTTGGTTAAAGTCCCTACTAGTATTTGCCATTTCATTGTTAATATTCATATATATGGACAAGGTTAGCTAAATAGAGCACTTTTACAGGGCAGGGAAAGGAGAAAATTTTGCGCGGGGAATTGGTTACTGTCCAGATTTGAGACTTACTGTCGACTTTTTTTAGTTTACTGTCCAGCTGCGAGGTTTACCGTCAGCCTTGACGAGCTTCCTGTCCACTTGGTCCATGTTACTGACCACTTTTAAAAATTTATTGTCCAACCTATACAATTTATACTATTCACACAACAACGACCTCCAAAAAGGCCCCCTTACCTAAGTAAGAGAGCCCAAACATCACTACATTTTTTCTGGAGCTGAAACCCCAATCAATGCAAGCGCATTGCGAAGCGTAATTTGCACCGCCCGCACCAACGCGAGGCGCGCCTTAGTGCGCTCTACATTATCAGGATCAAGCACCTTTTCCGCATTATAGAAACTGTGGAACGTCGACGCTAAATCAAAGATATAGTTTGTTATCCGGTGTGGGACGCGCTTTACTGCGGCCTCCCCTACAGCTGCCGGGAACTCCCCAATCTTCTTCAATAAATCCATTTCCTTTTCCGACGACACCAATGAAAAATCAGCATCAGCCGTCACCTGAACACCCTGCTCCTCTCCAGAACGCAGGATACTAGAAATCCGTGCATGGGCATAATGAGCATAATAAACCGGATTTTCATTCGACTCCGACACCGCTAAATCCAAATCAAAATCCATATGCGTATCCGAACTGCGCATCGCAAAGAAATAACGCGTCGCATCGAGACCGACTTCATCAACCAAATCACGCATCGTCACCGCTTTACCAGTACGCTTACTCATCTTCATCTTTTCCCCGTTCTTATAAAGATGAACGAGTTGAATGATTTCCACCTCAAGGGTATCACGGTCATAACCTAACGCTTGAAGTGCTGCCTTCATCCGTGGAATATAGCCGTGGTGATCCGCACCCCAAATGTTAATCAACTTTTCAAAACCGCGATCCAGCTTGTCCTTGTGATACGCAATATCCGGCGTCAAATACGTGTAAGAACCATCCTGCTTAATCAACACGCGGTTTTTATCATCGCCGAAATCCATTGAACGAAGCCATGTCGCACCATCTTCCTCGTACACATAACCGCTCGCACGAAGCGCCTCAAGTGCCTCATCAATTTTTCCATTTTTATAAAGGGACGTCTCTGAGTACCACACATCAAAACCAACGCGGAAATCCTCAAGATCCTGCTTCAGCTTGGCCATTTCATACTTCAAACCGTACTCACGGAAAAATTCCTGGCGCTCTTCCTCGGAAACATGAACATACTTGTCGCCAAATTCCTCAGCTAAGGTTTTCCCAATACCAATAATATCAGCGCCATGGTAGCCACCCTCCGGCATGTCTTTATCCAAACCAAGTGCCTGGAAATAACGCGCCTCCACCGACAATGCGAGATTATTAATCTGATTACCAGCATCATTAATATAATACTCACGCGAAACATCATAGCCGGCCTTCGCTAAAATATTACAAAGCGAGTCACCAACCGCTGCACCGCGGGCATGACCAAGGTGCAAGTCACCTGTTGGATTAGCCGACACAAACTCGACCTGAATCTTTTGACTACCGCCCACCGTCGTCTCACCGTACTTCTCCCCGGCATTTAGGACCGTCGGGATCAGCTCGGTTAAATAACTATTATTCATATAAAAATTGATAAACCCTGGCCCCGCGATTTCAATTTTTTCAATCGATGCCTTCGAGCGGTCGATATTTGCAACTAACGCCTCCGCAATCACACGTGGTGCCTTCTTCGCGACCCGTGCCAACTGCATCGCCATATTCGTCGAATAATCGCCGTGAGCCTTCTCCTTTGGTGTTTCTAAAACCACATCCGGAATCTGCTCCTCCGACGCCAGCTCCGCTTTCAACACCGCCGCACGAATCTCTTCTTTTAACTTACTTTGCACTTGTTCAACTATGTTCATTGTTATCCTCCTGAAAGGTAATTTCCAAATGGTATGTACCGGCAGGCGACCCCTGCATCGAAAAATCATAAAGAATGTCAATCAGGCCATCTGAATGCTCGATCCGCTTGGCCAGCGTCATCGTCTCAAAAGACCCAAACGGCATTTCATAACTGCCGCGCAGCTTTTTATGCAAGCGAAACGGCAAGCGCATCTTCACCGCACCACCGCGCAAAATCAGCGCCTCATCCCCGGCCACCTTCACAATTGTCCGGACACTGCCCTCATCCTGCACCTCTTCATACTTAAGAAACACAGCACCATCTTTTTCAAGATAGCGGCCAAACAGAGACAACTCATAGACTTCCTTGCCCCCATGCTGATGAATTGTCGTTTTCACATTAATTTTCATCGGAATTTCAGTCGTAGACAAACTTAATGGCACTTCCCTTTTTTCTTTTTTAAAAAGGAACTCAGTTTCACTCTATTAGAATGGTTCTAGTCCTAGTAATTGACGTTTCTGCTCTAATGCATACTTTTTCTATTATAAACATTGCTCGGCCACAAATCAAAAAATGCCTGCCCTGAAGAAAGGGACAGGCACGTTGCCTTTGGGGTGATAGGAAATTTCAATTTCCTGTTGGCAAAAAAACTATTTCACCCAGCCAAGCAGCATTTCACGAATTAACTTACTTGCAGTATTGGCCGTTTGCTCCGATGGGTCATAAATTGGCGCCACTTCTACTAGGTCACCGCCGACTACCTTCACTTCGGAACGGGCAATTTCATGAATGGAAGCAAGCAGCTCTTTTGAAGTGATACCGCCGCAATCCACCGTACCTGTGCCAGGTGCATGTGCTGGATCAAGAACATCGATGTCGATTGTGACATAGACCGGACGGCCTGCAAGTGTCGGCAGAATTTCTTTTAACGGCTCGAGGACTTCAAACTTCGAAATATGCATCCCGTTTTGTTTCGCCCATTCGAACTCTTCCTTCATTCCAGAACGTATCCCAAACGAATAGACGTTACTTGGCCCAATATGTTCCGCAATCTTGCGGATCGGGGTCGAGTGCGATAATGGTTCGCCTTCATATTCCTCACGCAAATCAGTATGCGCATCAAAATGAATAATTGCTAAATCCGGGTACTTTTTATAAACAGCCTTCATCACTGGCCACGAAACAAGATGCTCGCCGCCCATCCCAAGCGGGAACTTGCCGGCTGCAAGGACTTGATCGACAAAGTCTTCAATTATGTCGATACTCTTTTGCGGGTTTCCGAACGGAAGCGGAATATCACCGGCATCGAAGTATTTAACCTCTTCCAGCTCGCGGTCTAGGTAGGCGCTGTATTCTTCTAAACCGATCGACACCTCACGGATGCGGGCTGGACCAAACCGCGAACCTGGGCGGTAACTAACTGTCCAATCCATCGGCATCCCGTACAAAACAACCTGACTCTCCTCAAAATTCGGATGACTCTTAATAAACACATTCCCTGAATACGACTCATCAAAACGCATCTATGTATCCCTCACTCTCTATGTAATAACACTTATAAAGCAGCTATTGGCGACCGCCAAGCCCCTTTTCCTAGTGTTCGGTCACTTAGAACCGCTCTATTTTACCGAACTCGCTCTTTTCCCTCTTCTTCGGTTACATAAAAGCGCTCTATGTTACCGAATTCGCTCTTTTCCCTCGACTTCGGTCACATAAAACCTCTCTATGTTACGAACCCGCTCTTTTTCCTCTACTTCGGTCACATAAAACCACTCTATGTTACCGAACCCACTCTTTTTTCCCGAGTTCAGTCACATAGACATACTTTATTTACAAATACTCTTACTTCACTAAATCCCCAACGAATTTCGGTAAGACGAATGCTGCTTTGTGAAGCTCTTTTGTGTAGTATTTTGTTTCGATCTCATGGAAGCGGTCTTCGCTTACTGTTAGTGGATCGTATTTCTTAGAACCGATCGTGAATGCCCACAAGCCGCTTGGATAGGTTGGGATATTCGCAACATACAAACGAGTAATTGGGAAGATTTCGCGAACATCGCGTTGAACGTTACGAATTAAATCCGCTTTGAACCATGGATTATCGGACTGCGCCACAAAGATGCCATCTTCCTTCAACGCTTTTGAAATCCCTGCATAGAACCCTTTAGTAAAGAGGTTTACAGCAGGTCCGACTGGCTCAGTGGAATCAACCATAATCACGTCATACTCATTGTCGCTGTTTGCGATATGCATAAAGCCGTCGTCCACTTGGACATCGACACGCGGGTCATCCAGCATGCCTGCAATTTCTGGAAGGAATTTCTTAGAATACTCGATTACTTTGCCATCAATATCAACAAGCGTTGCTTTTTTCACGCTTGGATGCTTTAAAACCTCGCGAATTACGCCGCCATCGCCGCCGCCAACAACTAGGACATTCTCAGGATTTGGGTGAGTAAATAGCGGAACGTGCGCCACCATTTCGTGGTAAACAAACTCATCGCGGACAGATGTCATGACCATGTCGTCTAAAAGAAGCATGTTGCCCCACTCTTCTGTTTCAATCATATCTAACTTTTGGAACTCTGTTTGCTCTGTATGTAAGGTTTTATTTACTTTCATCGTGATTCCAAAATTTTCGGTTTGCTTCTCGGTAAACCAAATTGACATGCTTACATCTTCCTTTCAACTCTCATTTTCAAAAAAACTGTCCCGCCCCAGTGCCCAACGCACAGGAACTTCCGCTTTTCTTTTTATAGTACCCAAACCATTGAATTACAAACACAAGAAAAAGTCTAGCAAAATTTAAATAAATAAACCAAAAAATGTTTAAAATGACTCTATTTTTTCAATACTATTACTATCTATTTTTTTAAAAACTGGAAAAACGAGGCTAGCTGCAGCGCCTAGCCCTTCGAGGTCGCTTCGATCCTGTCGATGAAGTCAAAGAACGACTTCACCGCCAGGCTCTCCAGCGCTTGTGGGGGCTGACCACTAAGGAAAGCTCCTTAGAATGGTCATCGCAGGAACAAGCTGTGCTTGGTCCGAAGGCGCCTCCGCTTTTCAAAAGGGGTGGTGAACATCATGGAAATCATGACTGATCAAGGGTTTAGGAAGACGATTAAATATTTGCGCGCAGTTATTTTCATCAGCTTGATAGGCATGGTTTGTATGCTTATTCTCTTCCTTGGAATTCTTGCCTATGCAAAAATTTTAGGGGCACCACCGCTCGCTGTTCCGCAATCGACCCTATTATTTGCAGATGACGGGACATTAATTGGCGAGAGTAATAGCGGCCAAAAACGGTATTGGAGCCGTTTAAAGGATATTTCTCCGGAGCTGGTCGATGCGACCATTTCAATTGAAGATAAAAACTTTTACGAACACCATGGCTTTGATTTTAAGCGGATTGCCGGGGCTGTGTTAGCGGATGTTCAAGCGTTTGCGAAGGTCCAGGGCGCGAGCACTATCACGCAGCAGTATGCGCGAAATCTATTTCTGGAACATGACAAAACCTGGACGCGGAAACTACACGAGGCTTTTTATACGATCCGCATCGAGATGAATTATTCCAAGAAAGAAATTCTTGAAGGCTATTTAAATACTATTTATTATGGCAACGGTGCCTATGGTGTGGAGGCAGCAAGCCAATATTATTTTGGAAAAAAAGCAGCGGACTTAACTCTTGCCGAAGCAAGTATGCTGGCAGGAATTCCAAAAGGACCGGGCATATACTCCCCGCTTGCCTCAATGGAACATGCCAAAAGCCGCCAAGCGATTATTCTAAAAAGCATGGTGACCAATCATTACATCACGAAAAAGGAAGCCATCGATGCCGCCATGCGGCCTGTGACCATTGTGGGCAGTCACAATAAGCAAAAGGTGAAGGTTGCCCCCTATTTTCAGGATGCGGTCAGAAATGCCTTAAAAAATCAATTACATCTAGATGAACGCACGATTGCCCTTGGCGGTTTAAAAGTCTATACCACTCTTAACCGTAAACAGCAGGAGGCGGCGGAAAGCCAGGTTCATAAATATGTAGCGAATTTATCGGAAATTCAAGTCGGACTTGTCGCTATGGACCCGAAAAACGGCTATGTTAAAGCGATGGTCGGCGGCCGCGACTATGAAAAAAGTCCGTTTAACCGTGCCGTACAGGCGATTAGGCAGCCAGGGTCAACCATCAAACCGCTCCTTTACTACGCGGCTCTCGAGCAAGG
Source organism: Neobacillus drentensis (assembly GCF_036962765.1). Taxonomy (GTDB): domain Bacteria; phylum Bacillota; class Bacilli; order Bacillales; family Cytobacillaceae; genus Neobacillus; species Neobacillus drentensis_C. The sequence goes on along the minus strand of NZ_JBALOS010000002.1, from coordinate 77,887 downwards.
CTTTACGCCATCCTCAACGATGCGCAGTGAATTTACGACCTTCCATTTTGATGATGGCCAGCCTGACTATACACCGCATAACTTTAACAATAAGTATGCGGACGGTGAAATTACTCTCGCCCAGGCGCTCGCTGTTTCCGACAATATTTATGCCGTCAAAACGCATTTATTTTTAGGAGAAGATACCTTAATTGAAACGGCGAAGAAATTCGGTCTTTCATCCAAAATGGCGCATGTCCCGTCCCTGGCATTGGGGACTTCCGGTGTCCGCGTCATTGAAATGGCGAATGCCTACAGTCTGTTGGCTAATGGCGGAAAAAAAGTTAGTCCCACCTTAATTACAAGAGTAGAAGATTACAACGGCAACGTGATATATGAAAAACAAGAGGAAAACGAAAAGGTGTTAGATCCCGCTAAGGCGTATGTGATGACGCAAATGATGACGGGGATTTTCGATTCAAAGCTAAACGGCTATGCGAAGGTAACAGGCAGCACGGTCATCAACGATATTACCCGGCCGTATGCAGGGAAATCTGGCTCGACGGAAACCGACAGCTGGATGATTGGCTACTCCCCGCAGCTGGTGACCGCCGTCTGGGCAGGATATGATATGGGAAAACCGATTGAACTCGTTGCGGAAAAAACGTACGCGAAGAATATCTGGGCAAATTTCATGGAAGAGGCCTTAAAAGGCAAGCCCGTCAAGGCGTTTAAGGCGCCGAAGGAAGGGGTTACTGGGGTCTATGTTGATCCAACAAATGGCAAACTGGCGACAAAGGATTGCCCGGTGCGCCGCTTCACCTACTTCGTGACCGGCACCGAACCAACCGAATATTGCACCGAACATCTAAAAAATCATGAATCTGTCCCTGAGAAGCATAAGGGCGCCAAAAAACTTCCTTGGTATAAGAAAATAATGCCATGGAGTTAGACAGAAAAGCGGAAGCGCCTTGATCAGGGAAAAAATAGTTCATTTTTTCCTAGGGGCTTATGACTCCGAGCCCCTAGGCGCTGGAGCTAGACAGATATAAGTGTTTTATTGAAATAGAAAAGCTCCGGAAAAATTCCGGAGCTTTTCTTGTCCTAGTTTTACATTGTTTTAACAAAGAATATGATACTATAATTTTCAAAAAAATTACAAGCATTAATTTTACTTAGCAAGTAAACCTCTTTTGAGTTCATCCGTTGAGTTGTTCCACAAAACTTCATTATGATTGCGTAAGAATTCTGCTAAGACCCTTTTCGAATTCTCATCCATTTCGTCGACAATGATATGACGCTTCAGCGACTTATCCATGCGGTTAACGTGCTCAGGCAAGGATTTGTAGCCGCGCCGGATTTCCCGATCGACGGTCATGAAGCAGGCCGTAACGCCAGCATAGTACGGTCCTTCTTGCTTGCGGTCAATCGTAACCCACACAAGCCAATACGGTTTCCCGTTCGGAACCTCTTCTTGATTTTTCAAAAATTTAATCCCTTTTTCAACGGCGCTGCGAGCATGCATGGCGCCGACATCAATCTCCGCCTCCCCGGCATCGACATCAATGATGACAGGCGAAACATTATCAAGACTTAAGGCCCCTTTTCCATAACCTTTATGACCATCAGTCGGATCACTTTTGATGATATTAAAACCAAGTTTCTTCTTATTTTCCTCCATTGAAACAAAACCTCCTAATAAAACAACATACTGAAGAATTGACTTAACCCATCCCATACCCACGGAATGACCACCGCAAAAATCGGTTCAATCGTATAGTTATCGAGCGGGGTAAAAACTAAAATTAAAAAGATTAATCCACCATACTGTTCATATTGGGTCATTTTCGCACGAATATGCGTCGGTGCTAAATCCTCAATAATCCGGTATCCATCAAGCGGTGGGAATGGCAGCAGATTAAAGATAAACAGTACAATATTAAGCCGGATAAAGATTTCAAGAAAGGTGTAAAAACTTTCGGGCGCTGCGGCACCGAAACGGTTTAGCCCAAACGCAACAACAAAGCCGAGTGAAGCTAAGATTAGGTTGCTAAGCGGCCCGGCAACAGAGACGAGAATGCTTGCGAGACGGGGCTTTTTAAAGAAAAAGCGATTAACCGGTACCGGACGGGCCCAGCCGAAGCCGGCGATAAAAATTAAAATCGTTCCAATCGGATCCAGGTGTTTAATCGGATTTAACGTCAACCGACCTTGGTTTTTCGCGGTCATGTCACCGAATTTATAGGCAACAAAGGCGTGGGCAAACTCATGAAACGTAAAGGCAATCATCAGGGTAATCGCCAGATAAGGAATCATACTTAACGGATAGGCAAGAAAACTGAAATTTTCCAACACCATATCTCCTTCCATCTCCAACGGATGGCACACTTTGGCTGCACACAGACTCCGTTGTCATCTATCTATATTCCTTTTAGTATACATGAAATCGTTTCAAAAAAGAAAATCAAAAGTATCATCGGTTATTGCACTTTTCGTCAAATTATGGAACACTATCAGAGAAAAGCCGAAGTGATATATAGGAGGAAAAAACATGCCATACGTTACCGTAAAAATGCTTGAAGGCAGATCAGACGAACAAAAGCGTGACCTAGTTACAAAAGTAACTGATGCAGTCAGCGAAACAACAGGAGCTCCAAAAGAAGCCATCCACGTTATGATCGAAGAAATGAGCAAAAACCACCTTGGAATCGCCGGGGTACGAAAAAGCGATCAATAGAGGTAGTGGTAGTGATAGTAATAGTGGTGTCAGGCACCATGTGAAAAATTCACATGGTGCCTGACACCTTTTTTATGACAAAAATTTGATCTCGTCTTTGGAGCTGCCGAGTTTTAGTTTTTCGAGTTCGAGTTTCATTTTTTCGGTTTCTGCTAAGTAATTGATGTGTTTGAGTTTTTCGAGCTCCAGTTCATCTTTCAGCATCTTGGCCTTGATTTTTGACTGCTTTTGAAAATGGCCGGTGATGATGGCGGTAATCGGAATTCCAAATACCATTATGACTGCAATCGTTCCTGTCATTGCGAGCGCCCTCCTCGAGTATGATCATTTTTACCTCATTACCCAAATCATAACAAATCACTAACCAAAAGAATAATAATTTATCTGAAAATTAAGTAACTTCAATAACAAACTTTCACTCGGAACCAGGTGATATGTTTTTCGGACCACCTCCGATGGACAAAATCCTAATGCTAACTGGAAAAATGTCTTTCGGATCCCCAACGATGGACAAAAATCCTCATCCTAACTG
>NZ_JBALOS010000002.1:66177-74535 GCF_036962765.1 Neobacillus drentensis | reverse complement strand
CCTCATCCTAACTGGAAAAGTGTCTTTCGGAAGCCGACAACCTCTGAAGAACACAACAAAAAAACACCGCCCAGCCCTGCGCACGCAGCGGTCCAAACGGTGTTTTCAAATCCATTAATGTGTTTTCGCCTTTAACGATTCGATATATTGATAGGCCTCGTCAATTTCCGACTCCGTATAGCGCTGGCTTGCCTTTAACGTAAAGACCTTGTTGGTCACTTCTTCTTTTGAAAGATTATCAAAATATAAAACCGTCGAAACCAACTCCAAGAATCTAGCATTCTGCTCATTCATGTCAACCAGGCAATCCTGTAAAAACGGCATCTCAACCTCATTCAAACTCAAAAACTCTTTCCCCGGCTCCGTTAGAGTGTAGCGGTATTGGTAATACCCGCCCTTTTTCTCCTTCACCTCATCGAGAAATCCCATATTGCATAGCTCCTCAACCCGTAATGTCAATTCCTCTGAGTAGGGGCCATAAAAATGAAACTGGAACCGCTCCTGAAAGGGAAATGCCACCTTTTTCGCAATATATATCATCTTTTGCAGCTTCTTCCGTCCGATAATCTCACCGGAAACCATAACCGCCTGCATCAGTTTCGCATGATCATTTAACAACGTTCGTCATCTCCTACTCCATCTCAACAGATCATTATTGGGTGTCAGGCACCAATCGTGCTATAACTCTAAAAGAGCACGGATTTGCCTCTTCACATTCTTTTTAACCGAGTCATCAAGAAGAAAATCAGCGGGGTAATAGAGCTTGTGATCCGTCCTTCTTTTCCCCGAAATCGCATCCACAATCTCAGATTCTCGAGAAAGTTCCTTCAATTCCCCATTATTCATCAGCAAATGAATCGGGAGCCGCTCCTCCTCTTCACCGGGACGATAGAAATCATACGGAAGATCTGACGAGGAATCGACCACCAAATAGTATTCAGGATCCAGCCCTGCCTTTTTGAATAATGAACCTAGTTCAGCGAGCTTCTTGTATTCTTTCGCTGGGTCAAATTCAGCAAATTTGAATAGATTGCGATTGACAAACCGCCGGCAGAGATCGCTTAAAACAGGGTCTGTTTCTTCCTGCCAAATTTGAAAATAATATAAAATCACTGATTCATCTAATTTTAAATAGTCTTCTAAGGTTACTTTTTCAGTGAAAATGGAGGTAAAGTGGATCGGTTCATACTTAAAAGAATAGTTTTCCTCAAACAACTGCTTGGCGCGGTGGAGGATTTTTGTCAAGATAACCTCTGCACTGCGCGACACTGGATGGAAATAAACCTGCCAATACATCTGGTAGCGACTCATAATATAATCTTCAACCGCATGCATGCCGCTCTTCTTAATCACCACCTGATCTTCACGAGGGCGCATTACCCTAAGGATGCGTTCCATATCAAACTGACCGTAGCTGACGCCGGTAAAATAGGCATCGCGCTGCAAATAATCCATCCGGTCGGCATCAATTTGACTGGAAATCATACTGACGACGAGCTTTTTCTCCGATGTTTTTGCGATCACTTCGGCTACTTTTGCAGGAAAATCAGGACCTACCCGCAAGAGAACCTTATTTACCTCTGTGTTTCCCAAAATGATCTTCCGGGTAAACTCCTCATGATCGAAATCAAATACTTTTTCAAAAGAATGGGAGAATGGACCATGTCCAAGGTCGTGAAGCAAGGCCGCACATAGGGTTAGCAAGCGATCGTCATCATTCCACTCCGGTCTCCCCGCAAACACATCATCAATGATACGGCGGACAATTTCATAGACACCTAGAGAATGGTTGAAGCGGCTGTGTTCTGCACCGTGAAAGGTTAAAAATGTCGTTCCGAGCTGTTTGATGCGGCGCAAGCGCTGAAACTCTTTTGTTCCGATTAAATCCCAGATGGCCAGGTCACGTACGTGGACGTAGCGATGGACGGGGTCTTTAAACACTTTTTCTTCACTAAGTTTTTCCGTCGAATATGTCATAGACTTCCCTCTTCCTCGTAAACTTGCTCCTGGCGCTTAAGAGCTTCATGCCCGTTGCATTGATAATTTCTATTATATCCCAAAAACCACCCTATTTTCAGCAAAATTCTACACGATTTTTCGACATGAACGGGAAAAATAAATCACCTGAGTTCATGGGACCGAGGTGACTATTTTATCTTCTTATTCACTTTTTCCATTAATTCCTCTTCTGTTAATGCCGCGACGGGGCGGTTATTAACGAAGGCGAAGGTCTTTTTCCGGCCAGGCCCGCAATAGGATTGGCAGCCAATTTTAACTTCGGCATCCGGATCGAGTTCTTTCAACCGAGGGATCAATGTCTTTAAATTCACGGCCTGACAATCATCGCAAACGCGAAATTCATTGGACATGTAAGACAACCCTTTCTTTGGTTACAATCTATATCTATATTTTATCCAGCTTGGATAGCTTAAAACATCCGATTAACTCCTCTGGTATTTTACATTTTCTTGCTTTCGAATGCAAGTTGCAATCTTTACTAAACTCGTTAAAAAAATCTACTATCCTTGCAACCATTTTGGTATAAAGGTTCTTAAACTTGTCCATCCTAAGACTAGAACTTTTAAAAACTCGTCAAGAAGCAATGACGGGTTCATCCAAAAACGAGACAAGGGAGTTGAACATATGAAAGTTCGTCAAGATGCATGGACAGATGAAAATGATTTACTTTTAGCCGAAACTGTTCTAAGGCATGTAAGAGAAGGAAGCACGCAGCTAAATGCATTTGAAGAGGTAGGCGATAAACTAAATCGTACTTCTGCGGCGTGTGGGTTCAGATGGAATGCCGTCGTCCGCCACCGCTACGAAAAAGCATTGCAATTAGCGAAAAAGCAACGAAAACAAAGACAAAGAGTGTTAGGAAAAGAGCAAGGCGGCAAGAAAAAGCTGCTATATAGTCCACCGCTCGCATCTCCAGCGGAGTTTGATCCATTACAAGTGGAGATGCCGCTAGAAACGACTTTTGACATGCCAGATATGACGGCAGAGATGGCGGAGGAAACATATGTAAATCCTGCTGCTTCGTTACAATCACAAGAGCCCGTTCAAGCACAGCCACAGGTTCAAAGACCAGTCCAAACGTACCGCCCAGCAAATACCGGAGGACTTTCGCTTGATTCCGTCATTACTTACTTGCAAAACTTTCATCATGCCAATCTGCAAAATGAAGCATTAAAAAGTGAGAATGAAAGATTAAAAAGAGAACTGGCAGAATTAAGACGACAAAATAAAGAAATGGCTGCGAAAATCGAAGGTCTAGAGCAAAATACTGAGACCATTCAAGAAGATTACGAGACCTTAATGAAGATCATGAACCGCGCCCGCAAGCTTGTTTTATTTGAAGAAGAAGAAAGACCAGCTACTAAATTCAAAATGGACCGAAATGGGAATTTAGAGAAAGTAGCTGAGTAAAAGAAAAGCGGAAGCGCCTAGCTTAGGGAAAAAAGTAGTTCATTTTTTCTAGGGGCGACAGGCATAAGACGAGCCGGCATGAAGGTTGCTTTTTTAACCTTCAGGACGGATTGAATTAAATGTGGAGGCGACTGTCCTGGGACGAAGGCATAAGACGCACCCTGCAAGAAGGCGCTTTTTACCTTCTTCAGGGGGGGCTTATGACTCGAGTCCCAAGGAGCCGAAACTAGATAAGCTTATGACCCCGAGCCCTTAGGTGCTGTAGCTAGACAGTAAATTGATTGAAAGCATGGGAGAAGAGCATAAGCGCAACATCTCTTTGAAAAAAAGCCGTAAATCCACTCCAATGGGATTTGCGGCTTTTTACATGGCGGCGATTCTTTCATTGCGATCGATTACCCGCTGATAATAACCTGGAAATAGCTCCAGTTCGTACTCGTTTAATGGGCCGGCATATAATAGCTCGCTACTCTCCTTTAACTGGTTTAATAGACGAAACATCACGTCGGAGATGGTGAGCTCCGTCCCGAGCATTTCCGCGAGCGAGGCCATGACTTCGGGGACAATTTCCGGATAAGCAAATTTGGTCTCTTCATCTTGTTTTGCTAGTTTGTAAAATTCCTTTACTAGCTCGGCCCGTTGCGCGCCACTGCCATTCACACATAGATAAATCTGAACAGCAACCCCTCTTTTAAGGCGGCGTTGGGAGATACCGGCAAACTTTTTCCCTGCAATGCTCAGGTCGTAACTTCCCGGGCAATAAGAACCGACAATTTCCCGCGCCTCAATCTCGTGCGGAAAATCCGCAAACATATTCTGTATGAGCTGCCACATCGCCTCATAGCCACGATTAATATCGATTCCTTTTTCCGCTTCAGGAAAAATTAATGAAAGATTGAGGACCCCTTCATCGAGGACGACAGCGAGACCGCCGGAGTTTCTGACAATTGTTTGATAGCCTTGCGCCTGCAGGAAGTCAATCCCTGCTTGTAAAAATGGCAATTTGGTATCCTGGATGCCGAGGACGATGGTATTATGATGAACCCATGTTCTCGCTGTGGCAGGTGCTTGACCCGACCCGACTGAGGCACAGAGGGTATCATCGGTTCCAAACGATTGCAACGCTTGAAAATGAATGCCCGCCGCTGATTGATCAATGATTCGCCATTGCGGCTGACGCAGTAATCCTTCCATTTGGGTGACTCCTTACTGAATTGATAGGATTTTTACTAGAAATTATACAGATTTCGGTAGTTATTATACAAAGTATAATACTTTATTTACGAAAATCATGATAATTTTACAAAGTGCCAGAATTATAATGCATTTTTTGAAAAATAAAACCAAAACAGGCCAGTCCACCACAACAATGGACCGGCCCTCCCAAACTCTTATATTCCTTGTGCTGCCGTAATTAACGCCAGCTTGTAGACGTCTTCTTCATTACAGCCGCGTGATAAATCATTTACCGGCGCATTTAAGCCCTGCAGGATCGGTCCAACGGCTTCAAAGTTGCCTAAACGCTGTGCAATTTTGTAGCCGATGTTGCCTGCTTCAAGGCTAGGGAAAATAAAGACGTTGGCATCACCTTGAAGCGGTGAGTCTGGTGCCTTACTTTTTGCCACTGATGGAACAAAGGCTGCATCAAACTGGAATTCTCCGTCTAACACAAGGGATGGGTCACGACGCTTCGCTTCTGCCACAGCCCCAGCCACTCGTTCCGTTTCAGGCGACTTTGCCGAACCCTTCGTCGAAAAGCTGAGCATCGCAATGCGCGGTTCCATATCAAACATATGAGCTGTTTTCGCACTTTCAATGGCAATTTCGGCTAAGTCATTGCTGTCCGGTGCAATATTAATCGCACAATCGGCGAACACATACTTTTCATCCTCACGAACCATGATGAATACACCAGACGTTTTCTTCACGCCTTCTTTTGTCTTAATGATCTGCAAGGCAGGGCGCACTGTATCCGCAGTGGAGTGAACTGCACCGCTGACAAGGCCGTGTGCTTTATTTAAATAAACAAGCATCGTGCCAAAGTAGTTTCCATCAAGCAAAATTTTGCGTGCATCCTCTTCGGTTGCTTTCCCTTTGCGGCGGTCAACAAAGGCAGATACAAGCTCGTCCATGCCCGCATAGCTAGCAGGATCATAAATTTCTGCATCATCTAAGGAAACACCAAGCTCTGCTGCTTTCGCCTGCACTTGCTCGATATTGCCAATCAAAATCGGTGTCATTAATTTTTCCGCTGCCAAACGGCCTGCAGCTCTGACAATCCGCTCGTCTAATCCTTCTGGAAAAACAATTCTTAAATCACGACCAGAAATTTTTTGCTTTAATCCTTCAAATAAATCACTCACAACTAAATCCTCCCTTAATAAACCTACTTAATTAGCATACTTAACCTTTTTTAAATTTCAATGATAACACTCACAGATAAACGTTTTCATAAAAAAGTTTATGTTTTCAAAAAATTGCACTCTAGGTTTTACTATTTACTTTTTTCATTAAAAATATCCATTGGTTTGTTTAGGAAGGTTTATTCGCGCGCCACTGGGTCAAACTATGTTATAGTAAAGATTGTCAATAAGAAGAATGATTATTTAGGAGTGATTATAATGAGTGAAGCAGCAGTAACGCTTGATGGCTGGTATTGCCTCCATGATTTCCGTACCGTTGATTGGACAACTTGGAAAATGCTCCCTAGTGATGAGCGCCAAGCCGCCATCCATGAGTTTTTAAGTCTAGTTGAGAAGTGGAATGCCACACAGGAACGTAAAGAAGGCAGCCATGCTTTATATACAATTGTTGGTCAAAAAGCAGATTTTATGATGATGATTCTGCGTCCAACTATGGAAGAACTGAACCAAATTGAAACCGAATTCAATAAAACAAGATTGGCTGAATTCACAGTACCTGCCCATTCTTACGTGTCGGTTGTGGAGCTAAGTAACTATTTACCTGCGGGTGAGGACCCATACCAAAATCCACAAATTTTAGCCCGTTTATATCCAACATTGCCGAAAGCAAAGCATGTCTGCTTCTATCCAATGGATAAGCGCCGCCAGGGTAACGATAACTGGTACATGCTGCCGATGGAAGAGCGCCGTGGTTTAATGCGCAGCCATGGAATGATTGGTCGTACATATGCTGGAAAAGTAAAGCAAATCATCACTGGTTCTGTTGGCTTTGACGATTATGAATGGGGCGTAACCCTGTTTGCCGACGAAGTCCTTCAATTTAAAAAGCTTGTTTATGAAATGCGTTTTGATGAAGTTAGTGCTAGATACGGAGAATTCGGCTCGTTCTTTGTTGGTAACATCTTAGAGGAAGAACGTGTGGCTAGTTTCCTTCATGTGTAAATGTTAAATTTGGGCTGTTGATTTTCGTTCCAGGCACTTCGCGGTCCAGGAACCTCCTCGGTACTAGCGCCTGCGGGGTCTCACTTGATGCGCTTTTCCCGCAGGAGTCTCGCGCCTGGAACGTAGATTAACTTTAACATTCAAAAAGTCTCCAGCTTCGGCTGGGGACTTTTTTTGCTGTTTCTCCCTTATTAGCTAGTCATATTCCTCTCCTTGTGCTCATACTATTTAAACAGCGAGTCTTAGAAAAAACTCCACTACTCTCAAAAGCAAAAAAGTTTATTTTCCCCCATTGGAACATATTTGGGAGGAAGGGAGTATGAATAGTTTGTTGGGCCACTCGTTTTATTCACTTTTTAGGAGGGAAAAAGATGAATCAATACTACAATCCACAGGGATTTCAGCCTTATCCCGGAGACGCGGGGCAACAGCAGCGAACCCAAGGGATGCCTGGGGCCGGGCAAAGTTTTTATCCAGCACCTGGAGCACAAGGATTCCCACAATCTCCACCAGCCTTTTCCGGGTCAGCAGCAGGCGCGCCTGCTGGGATGGCTCCAGGCCAGCTGCCAATTGAGCAGTCCTACATCGAAAATATTTTACGCTTAAATAAAGGGAAAATGGCCAGTGTGTTTGCCACCTTCGAAGGCAATAGTCAATGGAATGCGAAAGAATTTAAAGGGATTATTGAAGCGGCAGGAAGAGACCATGTGATCTTAAGCGACCCACAAGTCGGGACCCGTTGGCTTATCCCAATGGTTGCTGTCGATTACATTCAATTTCCAGAAGAAATCGAGTATGAATATCCATATGGCAGTGCTCCGCCAGTAGCTACTTACCCGCCAAGATAAACGATTTAAAGAAAACACCAATTGACCATCAATTGGTGTTTATTTTTTAGATGTATAAAAAAGACATTGGGAGCACCCCCCAATGCCTTCCTTTCGATTACAGATGTTTCACCGCTCCGACTATCATTAGGATCCATGCGGCTAAGAAACAGACCCCGCCAATCGGAGTGATCGCCCCTAGAATGCCTATCTTAGTTAAGCTAAGCACATACAGACTGCCACTGAATAAAATAATTCCCGCCAGCATGAGCCATCCGGACCAGGTGAATTGCGGGCTGGCAGCTGCAACCTTGCCAATTAGGAGACCCACTACCAAAATCCCGATTGCGTGGAACATTTGATAGGTAACACCCGTTTTCCAAATATCCAAATAATGTGCATCTAGTTTATCTTTTAATCCATGGGCACCAAAGGCCCCAAGTGCAACCGCCATAAAGGCGTTGATGGCACCAACAATAATAAATGCTTTCATGTAAAATCTCTCCCTACTGTTATAGTCTAGCTACAGCGCCAAGCCCCTCGAGGTCATAAGCCAATCACATCAGAAGGCAAAAAGCGCCTTCTAAAACGCTCGTCTTAAGCTGGTCGGGGCTGAGACTGGCGCTTTCGCTTTTTTATTAAGGCTCTTTTCGTAAACTTTGTTGCTTTTGAATTTAATGTGGGACATTTACCAAGTTTCTAGGTAATTTTCGCAAATGTTCTTACGAAAAGATGCC
>NZ_JBALOS010000002.1:65626-66169 GCF_036962765.1 Neobacillus drentensis | reverse complement strand
TGAACTTATACGAAAAACAACAATTTATGCGAAAATAGCCTTTATTAAAAATCAAATAAGGAATCCCCATTCGCTTCGTCTTCCATGTCGAGTTTTTTCGGTTGCTGCAGTTGTGCAGCTGGTTGTTGGATCAGCGGTTGGTTCATCACAGGCTGTTGGAAGGCCTGGTACGAGATAGCAGGCTGAACGGCAGGCATAGGTGTGACTGGATCCTCGTTTTTCAGTGCGGGCTTTTCGTCTAGCAGGAGCTCGCACAATATTTTAATAGAGTATACCTTTTCCCGCAAACTTTCTTCCTTTGCACTGCTTTTTGCCAACTTCAATTCCTCTTCTATTTTCGCTAATAGTTTTTGGACAGATATATTCACTTGTCAAGCACCTCTAATTTCAGTCTCGTTTCTATTCTACATGAGTATGGCCCTTTTTTCGAGTGGCAAACACTTCGACAGGATTTCCATTGTTTCACGTGAAACACGTCGATTTTTGGCAAAGGCTCTTTTCGTAAACTTTATTGCTATTGGAGCTTAATAAAGGTCATTTACT
>NZ_JBALOS010000002.1:59438-65583 GCF_036962765.1 Neobacillus drentensis | reverse complement strand
AGATGCCACGAAGCATCTAGTGATACGGGTTGACGAAATGAAACGAAAAACAACAATCTATGCGAAAATAGCCTCGGCAAAAAAAACCGCACCATTTTCAGTACGGGTTTAAACTATCCTAGAATACGCTGGTAAACAGCCTTTGCATGGATTAAATCCTTGGTGCCGTGAATGAGAGCACGGCCGTCTTGGAAAATAACCATCCGCTCTGCGCCCATCTCGACGGACACTAGATATGGGTTGCCCTTTACCGCATATCCGAGTGAGCTAAGCTGGCCTGCGAGGCGTTCTAACGAAATCTCACCAGGAGACGATGGGCGGATTTGTACTGTATCGCGGCCGCACAATACTGTCGTTTTCGTCATATTTTCCTGATCGAGATACGGATAGGTGCGCTCCTCGCCGCACGACAAGCAGCCTGCGAACTTCGCTTTTGTCATTTTTAAACTAGTGTACTGGTTTCTCCAAAGATCAAAGCTGACAAAAGAAGTCCGGACCGCGTCCCAATCCTCGACCAACATCTTGAGCGCCTCTGCAGTTTGGTGGGCAATTACCATTTGGACGGCTGGTGAAATAATCCCTCCTGTATCGCAGGTCATCCCTTGGAGTGGGATTGAGCGCAACAGGCAATTCAGACATGGGGTTTTCCCAGGAATGATCGAAAACATCATCCCAAAACTGCCGACACAGGCCCCATAAATCCACGGAACCTGGTACTTTTGTGAGACATCATTCATCGCCATCCTGGTTTCGAAGTTATCTGTCGCATCCATCATCACATCGACGCCAGGAACTAATTCCTCTAGCAATGCTGGCGTGGCGTCGCCAATGATCGAAACCACTTCCACAGCCGAGTTAATCGCACGCAACCGTTTTTCGGCCGCTGCTGCCTTTGGAAGTTTCTCAACGACATCCTCTTCGGTATAGAGCTGCTGGCGCTGCAGGTTGCTGGCCTCTACATAATCTCGGTCAATAATCGTAATCTTGCCGACACCGGCTCGGGCCAGCACCTCTGCACTACCTGACCCTAATGCCCCCGCGCCGATAATCAGGACATGCTTGCTGCCAATCTTTGCTTGTCCATCTGTGCCGATCCCTGAAAAGAGGACCTGCCGTGAATAACGTTCGTTCATACCTTATCCCCTTTCTAAAAGAAAACTCGCCAAACGGCGAGCTATTTGCGAATTTTCCATTTCATTTTTGGATTCATTGGTTTTATTGCGAATCGATTCTTTTTATTTGAGGATTCATTGGTTTTATTGCGGATACAAGGATTCCTCCGCCACTTAGGAAAATCAGCCCCCGCTTACTGGCGGAATAAAGGCGATTTCATCACCAGCCTGGATCACTTCATCGTTCGCGGCAAACTCTTCATTGACGGCCGTCATTACGGTGTCCATGTTGGGCAGGTTGTATTTAGCTCCTAAATCCGCTTTTAACTCTGCCACCGTTTTTCCGCTCGCCTCGACAGAAAGAAACTCTTCGCCGACTGCGTCACGTAAATGGGCAAAAAACAACACTTTATTCATGTAGGTCACCCTCCTCCGGCTTGCCGCTAGGATAGGTTACTGTTTCAAGCTGATTGCCTATCCACGCTTCGCCTTCTTCCCAGTGCTCTTTCTTCCAAATCGGGACAATTTCTTTAATCCGTTCAATTGCATAACGGTTGGCATCATAGGCATCCGCACGGTGCGGCGTCGAAACGGCTATCACGACGGCCACATCGGTGATATCTAAACGACCCACTCGGTGGGTAATGGCTACGCATGAACCCTCCCAGCGCTGTTCGATTTCCTGGCCGATTTGCGCCAGTTTCTTGACCGCCATCGCTTCGTACGCTTCATAGATTAAATACAATGTTTTTTTACCCTTTGTTAATTCCCGAACCGTGCCGATAAACGTTGTAATCGCGCCAGCATTGCGCTTTACAACCTTATCAATTACCGCTTGAATATCGATCGGTTCCTTTGAGATTTCATACATCATCCTGATTACACCTCTATACCCAAGCACTTAGGCTCAGCATTTTCGACCACTTGGTATCCGCCAATTTTTTCAACCTGCTCTTTGAAGTCGGTTGATTGGATTATCGCTAGCAGCAGTTGGCCGCTTTCACTTTCATAAAAACCTCTTGTCATCAGCAAATCATATTCCTCATCTGCGCATCTTGACCGGCTAATAGTTTGTTTACATATAAGATATTGTATTCCTTTGTATCGGGGTCAAGCAAATTTGCATGGTACCTCTTTTCCCCCCTTAGATCATGAAACTTTAAATAAGTGGAGGTTTTTTCGCTCTTACAAATCCTTCGCTCCAGCCCACTTTTTGGCGTCTTCATATTCATTTGGGTAATTCATATTAAAAAAGACGCGTTCTACATCGATGTTGCTGTATGCTTGAAGGTCTTTTTCTGTTACATACAGAACATTCAATGTATCTAGCAGGTGTTTCATTCGAAGTTGTCCCGTTTCAATACGTTGTGCAACCGACTCGGTCACCCTCTTTTGGAAGACAGCAAATAATGGGTGTTGGATTCCATTGATAACAGGGATGACGGCATCGTATTCGCCACATTTTTTTACAAGCAGTTCCGCAAGGTCAACTGAAACAAATGGCATGTCACATGCGACAACAAAGTTCGTCTCAAAGGGAGAAGCGAGCAAACCGGCATGAACTCCTGCTAACGGCCCCTTACCTGGGAAATGATCCGAGACTATCTTCTGTCGTAAAAATTGATATTCTCGAGGATGATTGGTTACAAGAATTATATCGTTAAACGACACCTTTAACGTATCTGTGATTCTCTCAATATTCGTTTTCTCGTTTATTTTTAGAAGGGCTTTATTGGTGCCCATCCTGCTTGATTTTCCACCTGATAAAATAATGGCCGCAGCCTTCATGACTCGAGCACCCTCTTAATGTAGATCATTTTTCTCGGCCGCTGCCAGATAGCCATTGTCGTGCGCAACATAATCCAAGTGGATGGAGTGTACATCCAGTAAGGCAGCGGATGGTTTTTCAATATATTGACGTGTATCAATAATTTTAATATAGCCATGACAAACTTCGCAAACTTGAATTTGAGAGACCGCATCGCCGTCAATCGTGAGGAACTGATGGTTTTATGTTCCTCATTCCCGCAGTGCGCACATTCGAGGCGTTTGGCATTCCAGTGTGTGAGGCGCTGCACCTCTTTCATTTAGTAAAGCTGTTTTCGCATAGATTGAGTTTTTCGTTTAGGTTCATCACCCAGTAATCCTAGAAGCTTCGTGGCATCTTCTCGTAAGAACATGAGCAAAAATGTCTTAGTAACCTTAGTAAATGCCCATGAATATGCTCCAAAAGCAACAAAGTTTACGAAAAGAGCCTTTAGTAAAGACATGACTGCCTATTGCATGACAGCCATTCTCTATTTATCAACAATGAGCTTATTAAGCGCCTTTGTTTTTCCTTCTGTGTTTTGGATCATCAAGATTTGGAAAGTTGCCCTTGTTACCTCTTCATCATACCAGTTCTTTCACAAATTTTTCGTAACCGTTAATCAGCAAAGAAATAGGATATTCATCGGGACAACCTTTCCGGTTCATTGTTTTCCCTCCTCATCAGGAACGACTTTATGTAATAGTGCAGCCAAACATTTTACTACAATCGTACGCCCACCCATGTTTTTCGAAAGTAACAATTGTCACTATAAATGCGTGTAAATAGTACGAAGGAAGTATTTGTCATGGTATTGTCAACTATTAATTTGAAGGTAAATTTCCGAGACATGTTCTTGGGCAAATTCTGTTAAATTAATTAAAATGTTCTATAATAAGAAAGAACTATTGAACCAAAGGAGGAGTACATATGACGATTAAAAAAGTAATGACCATAGCTGGTTCTGATACAAGCGGCGGGGCGGGCCTGCAAGCGGACTTAAAAACATTTCAGGAGCTTGGCGTCTACGGAATGACGGCAGTAACATCCATTGTTACGATGGATCCGAAAAACCACTGGCACCATAGTGTTTTCCCGATTGCGGTTGATACGCTTGAGACCCAGTTGGAAACCATTCTTTCCGTTGGGATTGATGCAATGAAAACAGGGATGCTTGGTACAGTAGAAATTATCCAATTAGCAGCCCGTATCATCGATGAAAACAAACTGGAGCGTGTCGTTATTGACCCTGTTATGGTTTGTAAAGGGGAAGATGAGGTTTTAAGCCCAGAAACAACCGATGCGATGCGTGAGTTTTTGCTCCCACGGGCACTAGTGGTTACTCCAAATCTATTTGAGGCAGGACAACTGGCCGGCATGAAGACACCGCGTACGGTTGTAGAAATGAAGGAAGCAGCCGAAAAAATCCATGAACAAGGTGCGAAATTCGTGTTGATTAAAGGAGGCAGCAAGCTCCAATCCGAAGAAAAAGCAGTCGACCTCCTTTATGATGGGAAGGACTTTATGCTCTACGAGTCAGAAAAATTTGAAACCACCTATACACATGGGGCAGGATGTACGTATTCATCGGCGATTACCGCTGAATTAGCTAAAGGAAAATCCGTTTATGATGCGGTCGATGTGGCAAAAGAATTTATCACCGCAGCCATCCAGCAAGGTTTCCGACTCAACGAATATGTCGGTCCTACCTGGCATGGGGCCTACCGCAGTGCGGCAAAAGCTACGACTGAATACTGCGAGGACTGTGTCGAATAAGAATGGTGATAGGGCCCGTTAAAGCGCCTATCGACTAACAAGAAGAGCCGATCAAAAGGATCGACTCTTCTTTTTTTATGGTGTCAGGCACCGTTATAAGCATGGATTTCGCATTTTTTACCTAATTTTAGTATGATAGTTACATTATTAATTACAATAGACAATAGACATAATCATTCTATAAATGAAGGGAAAGGAGGTTGCACTTTGGAACCTATTGATGTAAAAGGAGCACAGGCTGCCATCAACAGCTTTGTGAATAAAGATGTTTATATTCACCTTGAAACGACAAACGGTGCCTATGCATCACATAACGATCAATCGTTCTTTTCGGCTGGAGCATTTATCCGCAATGCACTTGTCCGTTATGAATTAGGAAAGATTACAGGGAATGGCCCGTTTCGGGTTGGTTTAAAGATCAACCTTGGCTGGATTTACGCAGAAGGTATCACCCATTACGAAATAGATGAAGAGAATCACTTATTATTAGCCGGTCACGACCATAATGGAAAACTAGCGGTTGCCTTGGAGATTTCCAGCACCCCTTTTGAATAATAAGGCAATGCCCGAAAGGAGAATGATTTATGGAAAAAGAACGCCGCGTTTTGGTCGTTTTCCCTCACCCTGATGATGAGGCATTCGGTGTGTCCGGGACCATTGCGACCCATGTGCAGAACGGCACTCCTGTCACCTATGCCTGTTTAACTTTAGGTGAAATGGGACGCAACATGGGAAATCCCCCGTTTACCAATCGTGAAAACCTGCCGAAAATTAGAAAAGAAGAATTGAAGGAAGCTGCTCGAGTGTTGGGCATTCAAGACCTGCGTATGCTCGGATTCCGCGATAAAACGATTGAATTTGAAGATGAAGAGAAGCTAGCCAATCAGATGTTAGCTTTGATCAAGGAAGTCAATCCTTCCCTTATCATTACTTTTTATCCAGGCTACTCCGTTCATCCAGACCATGATGCTACTGGTGCGGCGGTCGTTCGTGCTGTTGAAAAAATTCCTGCAGCCGCGCGGCCAACCTTACACTGTGTCGCTTTCTCGAATAATTGTGTAGATGAACTGGGGGAACCAGACATCCTCAATAATATTAGCCCGGTGGCCGAAACAAAACTGGCCGCCATCCAAGCCCACCGTTCCCAAACGGAGCAAATGTTCAGCGGTGTGGAAGAAAAATTAAAAAACCAAGACCCGCAAGTGATGAAGTGGATTAATAATGAACGGTTTTGGACGTACCGATTTACAAATTAAAAGAAAAAGCCCTTCATCCGTAAGGGCCTTTTCCATTTTAGTAGATGTTTTCATGAATTATTAGAGGGTTAAAAATTAAGCTACCTCTCATTGCGATTATCATCATAGTGGATGATGCCAATTCCATAAGATTTTAGTTGTAACGGTAACTATAGAGAAATTATGATGACCGTTCCATCATTTTTTCAAGCATA
>NZ_JBALOS010000002.1:46207-59180 GCF_036962765.1 Neobacillus drentensis | reverse complement strand
ATAACGGTAACCATAGAGACCTTATGATGACCAATCCATCATTTTTTCAGACCAAACAGTAACCAATAAGTCATTTGAATCCCACTCGTAGTTTTTTAGTTTTAAATATCACTAATCAATAGGTCCTTAAACTTTCCATAATTAGTTTTCCTGTTAATATTCACGATGCAGCAGTGTACAAAGCGTACACCAATCACGGATAATAATCTTCCGCGACTTCATATCGATGATACCGTCTTTTTTCAACTTTGAGAAAACCCGGCTCACACTTTCCCTCGAGGTTCCCACGACAGTAGCAAACTCCTGAATCGTTAAGGGAATCTCAATATCCCATCTATTTAAACCATTATTAAATTTATTTCCCAGACGCTCTAACGTCTTAACGGTCTTCGCATAGACATCTAGCAGGGCAACATCTCTTAATTGTGCAGTCATTTCTCGTAAGGCATCACTCATATAGCTGATCATTTGCATCGATAACTCCGGATGGTTGTATAAATCGCGCTCAAGTTCCAGCTTATCCAAAAATAAAATCAACCCATCCTGAAGCATGGTGGCAGTTGCTGGATAGGTTTCAGTCCTTTTTGTAAACAAACTGGCTTCTGCAAACACATCCCCCTGCTGCTTCACACAGACGATCATTTCATTGCCTTTATCGTCCTTCTTCGTCAGCTTAACCGCACCGGAATGAATAAAGTACACCCCCTTGGCCGCCTCAGCCTCAGAAATAATCTGTTCCCCTTTTTTCAACTCCAGCGTTTGAATCCTTTTTTCAATAATCGACAGCGATTTTTGTGATAACTCCTTAAAAACAACAATTTTTCGAAGTAACGCCGTGTGGGCAACTTCCTGATAAATGGCTAAATGTGGATCTTTTACAAAATCAATTCGACTCATTCTTCTCACCACCTATTTCTCTCATCTCCGTATTGATTACTTCCTATTGTAAAAAATTCCGTCTCCTGATGTAGTGACGAATTTCACAAAACGTTCATTTTTTAAAATCCCGTCATATGACATAGTTTCACAAAACGTTCAAAAACAGCTTAAAAGGTGTGCTCCAGGTCACAATTTTCTTGAGTGTAAGCGTTTAGGATGAAGGTGTTCATTTTATAAGGCTCTTTTCGTAAACTTTGTTGCTTTTGGAGATTTAAAAGGGTCATTTACTAAGTTTCTTTTCGCAAATGTTCTTACGAAAAGATGCCCCGAAGCACCTAGTTATACGGATTGATGAACTTATACGAAAAACATCAATCTTTGCGAAAATAGCCTTTTATAAAAAAGGAGGGAAAAAAATGAATAAGGCCATTATTAGTTTTGTTATCTGTGCATTACTAGGCTTTGGATTAGGCTACTTAGTGTTTGGCGTGATCATGGGGGATTCCGAAAAACAACCTCAAGTGGCACAAACAGAAAAAACTGAAGCAACAGAAACAGCAGCTGCCAAAGAGGAAGCGACAACAGATTCAAAAACAACCACCACGGTTTCTGCCAATGAGGATAACATCCTAAACAAAAAAGGCTGCCTTGGCTGTCACAGTGTTGAAGCTCTAAATATTAAAGGCGGTGCCGTAGGGCCAGACCTCTCCCAGGCATATGCCAACGTTGAAGGCAAACACGGCAAGCCGATTGAAGAATTCTTAAAAGCGCCAACTTCAGCCGTCATGTCAGGCGTAATTGGCAAAAGTCCATTATCAGATGAAGAACGTAAGCAAGTATTAGAACTACTTAAACAAGCTTCTGAAAAATAAAGGTGGTGTACTGAAATGAAAAAATGGATTCCGATTGCATCGGGTCTGCTTGCCGGGTTTGTCGCCGCAACGATCTCGTTTGCCGATTTCTCAGCCAAGACGAATACGGAAGCAGCCTCAACTACAAAGAGCGATGCTGAAAAGGTGTACGTACCATTCGGACAAAAAGATGATTATTACCTCTTTGCGTCTGGCGGCCACTCAGGTCAAATGTTTATTTATGGGGTACCGTCGATGCGTCATATTCGAACGGTTCCAGTGTTTTCACAGGATTCAGCAACAGGGTATGGCTTTGATGAACACTCGAAGAAGTTAATGGGCGGGTACACATGGGGCGACCTCCATCACCCAGCCTTCTCTGAAACGAAAGGTGACTATGACGGTAAATACATGTTCGCGACCGATGTTGGTAACAGCCGTGCCGCCGCCATGGATCTAAAAACGTTCACCGTGAAAGACATCATTAAGGTTCCAAATACAAGCGGCCCGCACTGTGCGGCCTTCGTTACTGAAAACACGGAGTATATGTTCCTGCCGACACGTTTCGCCGTACCACTTGAACACAAATACGAATCGCTTGATGACTACAGCACAAAATACCGCGGCGTGATGTCTGCAGTGACGTTTGACCAAAGCAAAGAAAAGCTACATATTGGCTACCAAGTTGCGCTTCCACCATGGTCCTATGACCTTTCCGATGCGGGTAAAAAAGAATCAGCTGATTGGGCGGTTATGACGACTTATAATACCGAAGAAGCTACCACGAACCTTGAAATAAACGCTTCACAAGCAGACCGTGACTATATTGTTCTGTTTAACTGGAAAGAGCTCGAAAAAATGGTCAAGGAAGGCAAGTACGAAAATGTAGGCGGACAAAAGATGATTTTCCCTGAAAAGCAAAAAGGCGGCATCTATTTAATTCCAGTCGCAAAATCGCCACATGGAGTCGACGTTACACCAGATGGCAAGCACTTTATTGCTTCCGGAAAATTAGCACCAACAATGACTGTCTTCTCGTTTGAAAAAGCATTTAAAGCCGTTGCAAACAAAGACTTCGCTGGGGAACGGAATGGGATTCCAGTCCTAAATTATAAATCCGTAATGGAAAGAGAAGTTAACCCTGAAAATGCCTTAGGACCATTACACACACAATTCGATGACAAAGGTATGGCCTATACAACAATGTTCATTTCTTCTGAGATTGTAAAATGGGATCCAAAAACAGGGGAAACGTTAGACCGTGTTCCTGTTCAATATTCTCCAGGACATTCTGTTGCCGCAGAAGGTGACACCGTGGCACCAGATGGAAAATGGATCATTGCTTTAAATAAGATTGCCAAAGACAGCTACTTGTCGGTTGGGCCTTCCCATCCAGAATCGATGCAGCTCATTGATATCAGCGGCAAAATGAAGGTAGTCCAATCCGCACCAGTCAACCCAGAACCGCACTATGCACAAATGATTAAAGCCGATAAGATCAAAACGATTGAAGTCTATCCGAAGGATGAAAAGAATAAGGAAGCCGTTTATAAGCAGAGCGATACGAAAATCGTCCGCAATGGCAACAAAGTCGATGTATACGGAATCGCGATGCGTTCAAAATTCATCTTTGATGCCAAAGCAAAGCGTCCTGATGTGATTGAAGTAAATGAAGGAGATCATGTCACGATTCATCTGACAAATATTGATTTTGATGAGGATATCACCCACGGATTTGCCATCAACAGCTATAACTTAAACATGGAAGTTCAGCCTGGACAAACCAACACCATGGAATTTGTCGCCAATAAAGCCGGGACCTACCCACTTTATTGCACAAACTTCTGTTCTGCGCTTCACCAGGAAATGACCGGATACTTCCTTGTAAAACCTGCTAAATAATCCGTTGCTGATGGGTATCAATGAAATGATTGATACCCATCTGTGTTTACAACTCTTATTATCTATAAAATCTAGTTGCAGCGCCTAGCCCCTCTTTGGTCCAAGTTAATCTCTTAAGAAGGCAAAAAACGCCTTCTTGAAGAGCTCGCCTTATGCTTGTCAGGGCTCGGCAAGGCGCTTCCACTTCTTAATAAAGGCGATGTTAATATGAAGGGTAAAACGAAAAAATTATCGGTAGTTTCTTCCTTACTACTAGTTGCTTCAACTATTTTAATTGTCCTCTCATTGTTTTTTCCATGGTGGAAAATGGTCTTCGTGGCCCCCCAATATCCTGAAGGGTTAAACATCATCGTGTACCCGAATAAGCTTGATGGGCAAATAGATATCGTTAATGGGCTAAATCACTATATCGGAATGGCAAACTTCAGTGAAAAGAACTTTCCTGAATTATCGTATTTACCTTACCTGGTTGGTGGATTGGCTGCCCTTACGCTTATAACCGCCCTGCTTCGAAAAAAATCAGTCCTGTACGGATTAATCAGCCTTTTTGTCATTGGCGGCGGGCTTGGAATCTATGACCTCCATCATGCCCTGAAGAAGTTTGGCACGAATTTAAGTCCTGAAGCACCGATCAAAATGGATCCATTTGTTCCACCTATTATAGGACATAACACCATTGCAAACTTTCAAACGACCAGCCTGCTTGGCATCGGTACGTATTTGGTGATGGCAGCGTTTATCCTGTTACTCATTCCGTTATGGAAGGATCGAAAATAAATGAAAAAACTTGCGCTCTTCTCTTTCATTTTTTCTCTATTGCTAGTTATGAGTCCTGAGAAAAAGCTGGCCGCCGAAAATTTACAAACAACGATCGACAGCCTGAAAGCAGGGGCGGTCCTGAATCTTGAAAATAAAACGTACCAGGGCAATATTGTCATCGACAAACCGATGACGATAATTGGCTCAAATCATACCGTGATCAAGGGAGATGGAACGGGGAATGTCATTTCGATTAAGGCCCCGCATGTGAAGCTGAGCCACCTGACAGTCACACATGGAAGTATGAACCGAAACTCGGCGGAGGAATATGCGGCCATCAAGATTTACACAAACAAGAATCTTGTCGAACACATCAGCATCCGCGACTCCTTTCACGGTATTTATTTAAGCCAGGCGCACGAGAATACCATTCGTGCCAACGATATTAAAGGTCTGGGGAGAGGTGAAATTGCCTCCCAGGGGAATGGGATTCATGTTTACTATGCTAATGATAATTTGCTAGAAAAGAATACGATTGAAGGCACCCGGGATGGGATGTTCTTTGAATACGCCAATCACAATCACAGCTATGAAAATACAATCAGCCATACAAGATATGGATTGCATTACATGTATTCTGACGAAAACATTTTTAAGAAAAATACCTTCACGATGAATACCGGCGGCGCTGCAATTATGAACTCGAACCATTTGCAGCTCGAAGATAATCAATTCGTCGTAAACTACGGCAACAAGTCCTTTGGATTATTGCTGCTCCAAGCCAATGACAATGATATTGCCAATAATACTTTTTACATGAATCAACGCGGTATGTATATCGATCAAGCGACCCGAAACGAATTTCGCCACAACAAAATCGTTCAAAATCAGATCGGAATTGAACTGTGGGCGAGTTCCAATGAGCAAGTTTTCACGTTAAACCAAATTACCGAAAATACGATTCCTGCTGTAACTCTTGGCGGCACTAGTGACCATAATTCCTGGAGCAAAGATGGCAAAGGGAACGATTGGGGCGGCACGTTCCCCATCACCGATCTAGACCAAGACAGCATTGGGGATTTTCCAATAACCTATCAATCCTCTTTATACCAATTAATCGAAGACCAAGAATTATCCTATTTATTTTTAAAAAGTCCCGCTCTGAAGATTTACGAAAAAATGAACGCTGTACTGACAACCGAAGCAGTCATGTTTCATGACCCGCACCCTCTCACAGCTGCAAAAGGAACCCATGCGAAAGCGATTTTTCTGATTGCCGGCTTACTAGTTGTGGCGATTTTACTAAAGGGGAGACAACGACTATGCATTATATTTGGAAGGAATGGAAGGAAAATTTAAGGGGAAAAGGACTGTGGCTTAGCTTAAGCATTATTGTTCTGATTTCAATCGCGATTTTATTTCGATCCTCCGTCCTTTCATTTGATAAAGGCTATTATGTACTCTTAATCAATTTGTTTGATACGATCATCTATTTTATCCCGATTCTCTGCTTATTTATCGGGGCGTTCTCGATTTTTCAAGAGAAAGAACAAAAGACCTTGATTATGCTATTAACCAAGACAGACCATTTCGGAAGTTTTCTCATAAAAAAAAGCCTCGGGCTCTATGCCGTTGTGCTGATTCCGTTGGTAACATGGTTTTTCATTTATTTGTTATTGCTTAAATTTAATTTTCAACTCGATATGAAAAGTTATTTTATATTTGTCGCGGCGATCGTTTGCATGAGCCTCGTATTCCTGCAAATTGGCGCGGCAATCGGCTCTTTTAGCCGTTCACGGATGCAGATTATCGGCTATACAATTTTTGTCTGGTTCTACTTCTTCTTCTTACATGATTTTATCTTGCTATCGTTCTTACCTGATGTAACGCATGAAAATGTGAAACTATTTTCTTCCGTCTACTTTTTAAATCCGCTTCAGGCTGTTCGAATGTTCCTAGAAACAGGCACAGGGGTATATTCCTTTGGCCATATGTCGAGACTTTTACAAGCGTTTATGTGGACGAAGCCTGCGTTCTTCCTACTCGGAAATCTCTTGTTCTGGCTCATCACTTCATTTTTCACAGCGATTGTTTTCAATCGTAAGGAGGGGTACGAATGATCAAAGTGACAAACTTACAGCAATCTTTTGGAAAAAGGACAGTCTTAGATTCAATCAATCTCGACATTTATCCGAACGAAATCTGTGCATTGGTTGGCCGCAATGGGGCCGGGAAATCGACGTTTATTAGTAGTCTGCTTGGGTTATTGCCGGTTAAGAACGGGGAGATTTTAATCAATGGGATTGCCGTCCACAAGAAAAATGAGGAATGGAAAAGAATAATCGCTTATCTCCCAGAAAAATTCATGCTCTATCCGATGCTGACCGGCCTTGAAAATATGACGTTCTTTGCCGAAGCAGTATCAAAGACCGCTAACCAGGAACGGATTGAGCAGATGCTTCGCTCGGTCAGCTTGTGGGACGACCGCCATGAACAAGTGAAAAAGTATTCCAAAGGGATGCTGCAGCGCCTTGGTTTAGCGATTACCCTTTATCAAGATTCAAGCCTGCTCATTCTGGATGAGCCGACGAGCGGCATTGACCCGCTTGGCAGAAAAGATATCCTAGAGGTGCTCGGTTCCCTTCAGGATAAAACCATTCTACTCTCCTCGCACCATCTGGACGAAATTAAGCAGATATGTACCCATGTAGCTTATTTAGCTAATGGAAAAATGGAAAAATATACAGTAGCAGAGTTTTTACACACTCATCATTTAGGAGGGATCAGCTGATGAAGATACGGCTAATGTTTGCCATCCTTCTTCTGGTTGCGATCGTAACAGGGTGCAGTTCAGAACCAAATTATAAGGTGACAGTCACTAAGGACCTATATTTCGTTAAGGACACGTCGATGCCATTTGAAATAAACATAACCGAGAACAAAAAGGCTGTGAAGGGACTCGATGTGTCCGCCCATTTATCGATGACGGAAATGGATCATGGCAGCTATGATGTAAAGCTTGTTGAAGGAAAAAATGGCACTTATTCTGGTAAAGTGAATCTGCCGATGGGCGGGAAATATGAGGCAGCGTTTACGTTAGAAAAAAACGGTAAAAAGGCAGAGAAGGTAATAGAACTTAACGTCACCAAGCCAAAAGGCGTTGCCAAGGTGAACGGCGACTGGGTTACTGCTGAGGATGTCAGCTTTTATAAGTTTATTAACCAATTACAACTGGCGATCAACCGCGAGAGCGCAGAGGAAAAATACTCGGGCAAGCAGTTAGAGGAAGAACTAGCTTATTTAGACAGCCAGGAAAAAACACTCGAGGATAAAAATCTATTATTAACGCAAATTATTCGTCTCCGCGCGATGGCCTTACTGGCTGATGAAAAGGGTCACAAAGCAGAAGAGACCGAAGTGGATGCAGCCCTCCTCAAAGCACGCGAGCAATATAATCAATTTGAGTCTGCTAAAAAACTGATTAACGAGTATGGTGAAGAGAAGTTCTGGGCAACGGAAAAGAAGCAGTATCATTTGATTGTCATGTCCCAGAAGGTTCAAAAGGACTTAATTGATAAGGCCAAAAAGGAAAATCCAAAAGCCGGCGATCAAGAAATCTACTACCAAGCCCAAAAAGACTACGAAGAACTCCTTGTTTCCCAGGTGAATTCATTGAAGATTGAGATCCTCTAAGGGATTAGCACAGCAAAAAGAGATTGGATATTCCAATCTCTTTCGTTTTTTTACTAGATGGGCTCAAGTTTCCGCTTTTAATCCAGTTTTTTTATCATTTTTGCCGGGTACCCTCCGAAATTTTACTTTGCCTCACTGGTTTTTTCTGTTTTCCCTTTCGATAAAAACCATCCACCTATAGCAATAAGAAGCATAACTGACCAAAAGATTGTATTCCAAATGGGTCCCTCAACAAACTCGTGAGGAATAATGTGCAGTGCTGGATGAGCAAGAGTATGCATTAATAACTTAACCCCTACCCAACCGACAAGTAACATAGCTGCTGTTTCAAGATTAGGACGTTCCGTCAATAGCTTAACGAAGTATCCGGCTGCAAAACGTATAACAATTAAACCTGCAACCGCTCCTAATAAAATAACAATAAATTGAGCCCCGTCCATACCTCCGATATCGCCCATTGGTGTATCTGGCAAGGCAATGACAAGAGCTACTGCAGCTAAAATAGAGTCAACAGCGAATGCGATATCTGCTAATGCAATTTGCGTAACTGTCATACGAAAGCTTTTCCCTTTTTTCTCTTTTTCTCCGTGGTCCTTTTTTAGTAAATGTTTTAATGCGATGAAAATTAAATAAGCTGCCCCAATGGCTTGAACCTGCCAAACGTGGAAAAGATATGAAATAATAAAGATGGCACCAATCCTAAAGATAAAAGCTAATAGCAATCCAATATTAATCGCTTTTTTCTGCTGTTCTTCTGGTAAATGCTTTGCCATAATAGCTAAAACTAAAGCATTATCAGCAGATAATAAACCTTCTAATAGAATCAAAATAATTAAGACCCAGCCATACTCTAATAATAAAGATAGTTCCATATGATCCCCCCTTTACATTCTCACTTCATAACACCAGTATAAAGTATGCTTTAATGAGTTTTATAACGTTTTGCCTGATACCATTCGTATAAATTTTCAACCAACCTATAGCAAGGAAGGTTTCCATTTTTTTATCCAATAGTGTCCCATTGCATCCCATTCCTTATTCCACTCTTCTGCGTCGTTAGCCAAACCCTCCGCTTTTTTGTCAGGGATCAAAAAGAAGGGTGTCAGGCACCATGTGAATTCTTCACATGGTGCCTGACACCCTTTCCGTTCACAAATCTCGTAATAGCACCCGATATAGTTTATCGTCATTCTCATCTGGGTTTCCACGGCCGTCGGTGTTGTTGCTGACGAAGTAGAGGTAGGCGCCGTCGACGTAGAGGTCACGAATTCTTCCTAGTCCAGTAACCACAGGGCTTGTTTGCTTCTGATCCAAGCGAAATTCACGGACGGCGTTACCTCTTAATGCTGCGGCATAAAGCTTCCCATTGGCTGCCGCCAGGCCGGATGGTGCCCATGTTTCATCACCTGACTGATATAAAGGTGTAACCATCCCAGCTTTCTGCTCCGCCCCTTGAATCACCGGCCAGCCATAATTCGCTCCCAGCGTAATCCGGTTGATTTCATCATGTGCCGATTGGCCGTGCTCACTTGCATACAAGGTCTTCCCTACCCACACTAGGCCCTGCGGATTGCGATGGCCATAGCTGTAGACATACGAGTTTGGGAACGGGTTGTCAACTGGAATCGCTCCATCTAGTTTCATCCGCAATATCTTCCCATTCAGGCTCTTTATATCCTGAGCCGTTTCCTGAGTGGTTGCATCACCTGTCGTGATATAAAGCAATTCATCGGGACCGATTTTGAGCCTGCCGCCATGATGATAGGCAGCACTTGGAATCCGGTCGAGCAGGATTTTCTCTTCGGTCCAGACCGAACCATTCGTCCTTAGAACAACCACTCGATTAAATTGTCCCTTCCCGTCATTACTATAGGTATAATAGGCGTACGCTTGATGATTTTCTAGAAACTGAGGGTCAAGAACAAAGCCTAACAGCCCCGCTTCGGCCGCCTTGGCCAGCGGCATCGCTAAACGGACCGGCTGACGTTCTGTTTTACCATTTTCAATCTTCACGATGGTCCCCGTTCGTTCACTGATGTAATATGCTTGATTCACCTTATCAATAGACCAAGGGACATGCAATCGTTCAGCCACCACTTCGACATTTGGCTGGGGAACAACAACCTCATCCCCTTGAATTCCCTCGTCATTTTTTTCAAACAGCGAACAGCCCGACAACGCGGCAACCATTACTAGTAAAATCGAACAAAGCCTCTTCATTGACTCCTACCTTTCCTTAAATAACTTCAAGAATTGCCTTCGCTACGCCGCTTTCTTCGTTGGTGTCTGTAATCTCATCACAAAGAGACTTGATCTCATCACCGGCATTGCCCATTGCTACCGCTCTGCCGGCTTTTTTTAACATTGAAACATCATTATAATTATCGCCAATCGCCATCGTCTCCGCTAAATCCATCCCGTTTGCATTCACAAATGACTCGAGCGCAATCCCTTTTTGGGCATCACGGTGCGTGATTTCCAGGTTTCCATGACCGGAAGAAGCAATCGCAAGTTCTTCTAA
Organism: Neobacillus drentensis; assembly: GCF_036962765.1. GTDB lineage: Bacteria > Bacillota > Bacilli > Bacillales > Cytobacillaceae > Neobacillus > Neobacillus drentensis_C. The sequence goes on along the minus strand of NZ_JBALOS010000002.1, from coordinate 48,575 downwards.
GTCTGCTAATGCTTGGTTGGCTGCTTCAAGTCTGTCTGCATCAAACGAGAAGGCAAGTAATTTATAAATTTGATAGTCTTCATTGGCAAAAAGCAATTCATAATCTTCGATTTTATGGACTAATCCATCACGGATTCTTGCCCCTGCTGCCTCGATAATTTCCTCTCGATCCGCTTCGGGGTTAGCACTCATAACAATATCAACGAGAATCGACACGGCCTTGTCGGGGTCAATGGTGAAGGCTCCCTGATTTGTATATACTTCGAAATATACGTCCTTTTCAGCGAGCCTTGATGCTGCCTCTCTAGCTAGTTGTTTACCGATTGGCGTGGCTGAAAGGACGTCCCCCTCTTTGGAACGAATTTCTGCACCATTCACACAAATAACCGGGCAGGTTAAACCTGCCTCATCTAACACATAGGTAGCTTCCTGATACGACCTGCCTGTCGCAACAACGACTTCTACACCCTGAGCCTGCGCTTTTAAAATGGCTTCCTTATTCGCTGTGCTGATTTGTTGAACTGAATTCAATAATGTTCCATCCATATCTGTTGCAATGCATTTAATCAAGTTGTCCACCCTCAATCCTATTCATTATTGCCATTTTAACAGAATATCAAAAACATTATCTCCCAGATGCTCAAGCTAAATACTTACTTCCTTCCCGAACACTTAACGGTGCTAACTTTGTCGCTTCAATAAACTTCTTAACGGAAGCAGGATTCGTCTTAGAATATTCCCGTAATGCCCAGCCAATTGCCTTTTGGATAAAAAATTCCTTGCTGTCTGCATTAAGACGTATGTATTGATAAAGGAGGTCTTCGTTCGTGTTCGCTTTATATTTTAATTGAAAAAGCAGCGCCGCTCTCCGTAACCAGAGATGATCATGCTTGGACCAGCCGTCAATCGTTTCAGCCACGACTTCAGGAAACTTTTCGGCCATTTTTCCAACTGGCTTGGGAGCAATCGCATCGACTGTATCCCACCACGACTTCGTTTGAATCAATTCCTCCATGAAAGGCAGATCCGATTTTTCGAGCTTATTCAATGTCTTTTCCATATAAACCAGTGCCGTATATTGATATTCTCGTTCATCCTTCTCCCAAAGCGCGCGAATAAATTCTTGGTTAAATGGCTCCTTTAATATCCCTGTTGCTTGAAAAAACTGCTTCTCCAACACACTGCGCTCTGGCTTCTTGATTCCAAGAAAGGGAAAGTGGTCTTTCATATATTTCTTCATCGGTCCGGCATTTGCTTCATTGCGATTTTCTTCAAATAGTTGCGTTAACAAATCCATCGTAGACATCATCCAATCTTCCTCTCACAAAACTCCCCACTAGCTATAAAATAATTCTCCTATCTTCCAATATCTCCTTTATTTTTTTCGAATAAACAACCTCGTTGATGCCAAACTAACCATTAGCAGACAAGGAGGGATCAATGATGACGAAGAAATATAACAAAGGCAGCGAGAATCAAAATTCCCCGCAAGCCAGACAATCTCAAACTGAATTCGCGAGCGAGTTTGTCAGCGGTGATAACAGCAAAGGGAATAAACACAACAGAGGGAAGAAAAGCAAAACGAATCCAAATTCTTAATAATAAAAAATCGACTTTTAAAATTGAAAGTCGATTTTTTACTTTTTATTTTCCTGATTTAATTTTATGGATGGGTTATAAATAAATGCCCCCGAAATACCTTCAGACGACTGTTCATTCTCACCTCTAAATTGATCTTGCATTTGGAGGTTTGCAGTTTCCGCTTCAGAACTTCTCTCTGTAGATGCGTGGACCTTCCCATCTTCAAGCTGTTCGTTAATCTTAATGTTCGCTTCAACCGTTTCGTTTGCTGAATTTGTGTCTTTTACCATTATTCGAGCTCCTTTCATTTCAAAGTATAGTGATATCTTGCCCCAATGACCTCTTTGTTACCTATATTTTTCATTTAATTTTGGAATGCATGAGTCCACTTTAAATCTTGAATCTTGAGGACCCAATTTTCACCATAAGAAAGAACTGCCCCAATCAGGACAGTTCTTTCTTATTATTGACAACTAAATGAGCGGATTCTGTTTAAATCCATTCCGTAATATTCCCAGTGGTATCCACGCCAACGATACCCTGCAATCGATGTTCTGCCTACATAGGTTGGATAATACCAGAAGCTTCTTCCATTATTCAACCAAACATAGGTATAACGGTACAGACAGTGCCTTATTCCTCCTGGGTCAACTGCATATAAACCAGCTGATTCATGCGGAATGTAGGTGGGTGGCGGTGCAGTCGGAGGACCATCATAATGTGAACCTCCTCCATGCGGCGGCGGTTGGTGTCCTCCTCCATGCGGCGGCGGTTGGTGTCCTCCTCC
>NZ_JBALOS010000002.1:0-46167 GCF_036962765.1 Neobacillus drentensis | reverse complement strand
CCTCCTCCTTGTTGCGGCGGTTGGTGTCCTCCTCCGTACGATGGTGACTGCCGCACGTTGTTATCATAAGGAAAATTAGGCATACTACCATGACCCTGAGGGTAATTGAAATTATCCAAGGTTTTATATCCCCTTCTATTTATATTCCCTCTAATGTATGCGCCACGCCTAATTTGGTGAAAAAGCTATTAATATATTAATGATATTCGAAAGTTTAGTTATTCAACTTTACTTGCAGCCAGCTCCCTGATTTCATCCGCTATTTTGTTTTGGATTCGTTCGACAACCGAAAAGTCCATCGCAGCAATATAGATTTCCTCTAACTCATCATGGAGTGCCTTTGCCTTGGCCAAATAGGAAGTAGCCTCAATCATTTTATTTTTATAATTCGTCGCGATTTTGGTAAGGATTTCTTCAAAAATTTCATCAGTCCCAGGAGCGATGAGTAATTCATACATATCAATGATTTCATCCCCATCCCTGCTTGGGAAATACTCATGTGGTGCGGTACTATCAAAGATGGCAATGCCGAGCTCTCTAAAAATAACCATATCGAGACTGTGCGGGTCAAAGCCACAATGGTACACCTCTACATCCACCCCTCGGGCTTCAGCGGCCGCCGCCAATTTTTTCAGCATCGTTGACTTTCCAGAGCCTGGGCGCCCTTTAATGAAGTAACGCTTCGGAATCTCTTCTGTTAAATTCGGGACAAAATCTACTGCTCCTTTAGGCGTTGCAGCCCCTAAAAAGCGATGGCGGATATCAGATTTTTTACTGAGTTTCATTTTCCCAAAGAAGGTATCTACTAATTTGTTCGTTAATTGATCGGCTTTCTTAAAATCCATACTGTTAATATAGATCTTTTCCCAATCATCATGGATGTCCAGTGCTTCTTTATACGTATCATAGGCCTTATGAAAGGACTGGCTGATTTGATTGGTTAACTTTAGAATTGTATTTTTATGAATGGTTAAAGCACGGGCATTCCAGGCTTCACCCAGGTTAATATACTCGTCAACCGCACCTGGTGCTTTTGGTTCAATCACATGCGGGGCGGTACCATCGACAATTCCCACTTTTAATTCGGGGATCAACACGCCATCGATCGAATTGTTATCTGAGGAACAATGTAAGAATTCAATATCATAACCCTTTTCAAGCCACTCATTGCCGATTTTTTTCATTAGAGAGGATTTACCTGTCCCCGGTCCGCCTTTTAAAATAAATAACCGGTCGAGACCTTGAAGATTGGAATCATATAAATTATGAAAACCTCTAGCTGTATTACCACCAGCAAAGTAGTTTTTAATTTTTCCTGCCACCCATCAACACTCCCCTTTATCTATCAGCGCTAGCGTCTAGTGGACTTTACCTAACAGGCGCTTCCGCTTTTTCGTGACAATTGCAAAGTAATATTAATTTCACCCTATCTTATGCGATTGTCACCCATAGGTGAGTGCCTAGGAAAAAAATCTTACTTAATGAGCGGGACAATGTCAGCTTTTGTGACCTCTGTCAACTGAACAGGGTCTAACACCATTTGGACGCCAATTTTCCCGCCGCTGACAATGATCGTCTCCAGCTGTTTCGCATGTTCATCAATAAACGTCTTATATTCCTTTTTCATGCCAATCGGCGAACAGCCGCCGCGGATATATCCAGTCCATTTCTGAATATCTTTTACCGGAAGCATTTCAATGTTCTTTTCACCAGCTGCTTTCGCTGCCCTTTTCAAATCCAATTCATCCGCAACAGGAATGACAAAGACATAGACATTCTTGCTCGCGCCCTGTGCAACCAGTGTTTTATAAACTTCCTTAGGGTCCTTGCCTATTTTCTCGGCAACAGAAACACCGTCGATTTTCCCATCTTTATTATCGTAGGTTAGCATGTCATAGCGAACCTGTTTCGCATCCAGAATTCGCATTGCATTGGTTTTACTTTGTGCCACGTAACGTTCCCTCCCTGACTTCATGACTTTTATCTAGTATCAGCATACTAAATGAGCGGAAATTACACAAAATCACCGATAATCTGTCACCCGTTTGTCACTCTATTAAACCATTATTATAGTACACTAAATTTAATCATATTTAATTACTGATATTTCCAAAAAAGATAATATCTTCATTATCACTATTTAAAAATAGTTATGTGAAGTATTTCACATTTTATATCCAAACTAATCTACTTGAGGTGGAATCAATGAAATATGATTTAGTCCTTTTACACGCACCAAGTGTTTATGACTTTCGCAAAAACTCTCTGCTGGCCGGCCCCATCAGTGATGTAGTTCCGTCATCACCAGTATTTGAGATGTACCCGATTGGAATAACCAGTATCGCAGAGTATCTGGAAAGGTACGGTTTGCGCGTTAAAATCATCAATATTGCCAATCGGATGCTGATGAGCGAAAAATTTGATGCCGAAGCAAAACTAAGGAACATCCAAACCAAGGCGTTCGGAATTGACTTACACTGGCTGCCGCATGCACATGGCAGTATCGAGTTAGCGAAAGTCGTTAAAAAACTTCATCCTCATACCCCAGTCATCTTTGGCGGACTGTCATCAACCTATTATCATAAAGAACTGATTGAATATCCCTGTATTGATTTTGTGATGCGCGGTGATTCCACTGAAAAATTGACGCTATTGTTGATGAATAAAATTGAACAAGGAAATACCCACTATGCTGACATCCCCAATTTAACGTGGAAGAAGGGAGGCGACATCGGCTGCAATCCGCTTACCTATGTTCCAAAGGATTTGGATGATTTAGATGTCCCAGGATATCGCTATGCGATACGGTCCGTATTCAAATATCGGAATTTCCTTGACCCGCTTCCATACAGCGGGTGGCTTCAATATCCTAATACCGCCTTACTGACAGCACGGGGCTGCTCACAAAACTGCCTCATCTGCGGCGGTTCGAAGTTTGCATATGATCAAAACTGTAACCGCAGCTCCCTTGCTTTACGGTCGCCAGAAAAGCTCGTCGAGGATATTAAATTTATCTCGCGCTTTAGCCGGGCACCGATTTTCATCCTTCATGACCTGCGTCAGGGCGGACTTGACTATGTAACAGAATTTTTTAGCCGGCTGAAGGAACTGAATCTCAAAAATGAAGTGGTATTTGAATTATTCCAATATGCAGACGAAGCGTTCTTTAAACAGATCAATGCTAGTGTTCCAAAATATAGTATTGAAATTACGCTTGAAACCCATGATGAAAAAATCAGACGGTATAACGGGAAATTTAGTTGTACTAACACAAAGGTAATCGATACGCTAAACTTTGCATTAAAGCATGGCTGTAAAAAAATTGATTTATTCTTCATGGTGGGAATTCCGGGTCAGACGTATGAGAGTGCCATAGCAAACATTGATTTCTGCGAACAGATCCATCAGGCCTGTCAGCAAGACAAACGGATTTTCTACTTTGTTGCACCGCTTGCACCGTTCCTTGATCCTGCGAGTCCAGCCTTTGAACAACCCGAGCTGCACGGTTATAAAAAGTTATGCCATACCCTTGAGGACCACCGCACGGCGATCACTCAGCCTTCTTGGAAGCATATGCTTAGCTATGAAACAAACGATATGACGCGTGATGATATTGTAAATTCAACCTATGAATCTGCTAAACTCTTAAATGAATTTAAATTAAAATATGGGCTGATTAATGAAGAAGGCTATAAGGAAATTAATGGAAAGATTGAAAAATCGATTGATTATATTGATAAAATTGATTATGTTCTCTCATTGCCAAAAGAGCAGCAGGGAGCAGAATTAGCGAAGATTCGCGAGGAAATTGAGATGTTAAATAAATATAGTATTTGTGGAAAAAACGAGTTAAAGTGGGAGGTTCAAAAGAATTATGCCAACTTTTTCTCCCTTACACTGGTCGGACTCGAACAGCTGATTGAGGATTATGCGCACAAAATTAGACATCTATTACAGCCGCAGCGCCGTCAGCAATTCCGGCTTGATCCTGAAAAGAGGAAAATCGAGATATAATAGGAAAGGAGTTGAGGGGCACCCTCAACTCCTTTCGATGCGAACTAGTGCCCGCCAAGATATGCATTTCTGATTTGGTCGCTTGAGTTAAGCTCGGCTGCTGTACCAGAGGCGACAATTTTTCCTGTCTCTATAACATAGGCACGGTCGGCAATGGAGAGCGCCATATTAGCGTTTTGCTCAACTAATAGAATCGTTGTGCCAGTTTTATTGATTTCCTCAATTATTTTGAAAATGGTTTTTACTAACAGGGGAGCAAGACCCATAGATGGCTCATCTAACAGTAATAGACGCGGCCTAGCCATTAATGCTCGTCCCATCGCAACCATTTGCTGCTCTCCACCTGAAAGTGTCCCGGATTGCTGTTTACGGCGTTCCAGTAAGCGTGGGAAAAGCTGATAAACCTTTTCAAAATCTTCTTGAATTCCTTTTTTATCTTTCCTTAAGTAGGCACCTAATTCAAGATTTTCTTCCACGGACATGTTGGAGAACACGCGGCGACCTTCTGGTACCTGTGAAATTCCCCGTTTCACAATTAATTGCGGGACTTTCCCAGCTACATGTTCGCCTTCAAACAAAACTTCACCATTTTTCGGTTTTAGCAGTCCGGAAATGGTTTGTAAAAGCGTACTTTTCCCTGCACCATTGGCACCAATCAGTGTTACAATTTCTCCTTGATTGATTTCGAGGGAAACCCCCTTCAATGCATGGATATTACCATAATAAACATTTATATCATTCACTTTTAGCATTAGGAGACCTCCTCTCCAAGATAGGCTTCGATGACTTTTGGATTATTTCTGATTTGTTCTGGTGTCCCATCCGCAATTAATTGGCCATGGTCAAGCACATAGATGCGCTCACACACACCCATAACAAGACCCATGTCATGTTCAATTAAGAGGATTGTTAATGAAAATTTCTCGCGGATTAACGCAATTAAATTCATCAGTTCTTCTGTTTCCTGAGGATTCATTCCGGCAGCCGGTTCATCGAGCAGCAATAATTTTGGACCGGCAGCCAATGCCCGGGCAATTTCAAGGCGACGCTGCTGCCCATACGGCAAGTTTTTAGCCTTTTCATGCATCACATTTTCCAACTTGAAGATTTTCAAGAAGTCAATTGCCTTTTCTTCCATTTCCTTTTCACCAGAGAAGTGGGTTGGAAAGCGGAGGATCGAACTTAACATCGAATGCTTAGCCAGCGAATGATAAGCTACCTTTACATTATCAAGAACGGACAGTTCACTAAACAAACGAATGTTTTGGAAGGTCCGGCTGATTCCTTTTTTGGTGATTTTATAAGGTGCTAAGCCATTAAGTTTTTCACCTGTTAACGAGATGGTTCCCTCTGTCGGAACATAGACGCCTGTCAGCAGGTTGAAAAATGTAGTTTTACCTGCACCATTGGGGCCAATTAAACCGACAAGTTCACCCTGTTTTAATTCCAGGTTTACATCTGAAACAGCCTTTAAACCGCCAAAACGGATTCCGGCATTTTCTACTTTAAGCAACTGTCTTTTTGTTGTCATGCTGTACTCCTCCTTTAGCCGCTTTCCCAACTTTAAAGAATGAGGTAATTTCTTTTGTGCCGAGCAGGCCTTGCGGACGGAAAAGCATCATCACGATAAGGACAAGGCTGTAAATAACCATTCGAACCTCTGGATAGCTAGATAGGTAGGTTGAAATGATTGTTAACAGAATCGCAGCAATCACTGCCCCTGACATACTTCCTAACCCGCCTAGAACAACAAAGATTAAAATATCAAATGATTTCAAAAAGCCAAAGTTTGTTGGTTGGATAATGTAAAAGTTATGCGCATATAATGCACCGGCAATTCCGGCAAAAAAAGCACCGATCGCAAAGGCTGTTACCTTATAGTAGGTTGTATTGATCCCCATTGCATCGGCAGCAATTTCATTTTCTCTAATCGAAATACAAGCTCGACCATGAGTCGAATTCGTAAAGTTTGCAATGACTATTATCGTTAAAATGACACAACCGATCAGCCATGGCCACGTGGTAAAGTGGGAGACGGTCATTCCGCTTGCTCCGCCGACATAATCAATATTTAAGAAGACAATTCTCACAATCTCCCCGAATCCTAGCGTAGCAATCGCGAGATAATCACCTTTTAGGCGAAGGGAGGGAATCCCAATAATTAGCCCAGCTACTGCTGCGGCTAATCCGCCAACAAGTAGGGCAACTGGAAAGGGCAAACTAAGTTTCATGGTCATAATTGCTGAGGCATAAGCGCCAACAGCCAGAAATCCAGCATGTCCAATCGAAAACTGGCCCGTGATTCCAATTATTAAGTGAAGACTTACAGCTAGAATAATATTAATTCCGATAAAAAATAGCGTATTAACATAAAACTGATTTAGTGAACCACCAGTAATTAAAAATTGCATGACGACCGAAAATATAACGGCTAAAACGATCGAGGTCCAGAAAAATTTTGCTTGTTTTAAAATAGTCATTGCTAAAAGACCTCCTTACACCTTTTCCCTGATATTTTTACCAAATAAACCAGCTGGACGGAAGATTAAAATTAAGATAAGAACCACGAATGCTACACCGTCTCGCCATAGAGAGTACCCTGCAGCACTAACGAGTGACTCAATGACACCCAACACCAAACCACCAGTCATCGCGCCAGGAATAATTCCAATTCCGCCTAAAACAGCTGCAACGAATGCTTTAAGCCCGGGAATAATTCCCATCAATGGCTCAATTTTTGTATAGTAGACACCAAAGATCACGCCTGCTGCTCCAGCAAGGGCAGAGCCAATTGCAAACGTTGCTGAAATGGTGTTATTTACATTGATTCCCATTAATCTTGCGGCATCCATGTCATGTGATACGGCCCGCATCGCTTTACCAATTTTTGTTTTATGAACGATAAATTGCAGTAAGATCATTAAAATTACAGAGGTTCCTAAAATAAGGATGGACTGACCACTAATTTTCACCCCAAAAATTTCTAGCGTTTTTAGTGGAACGATCCCGTCTGGATAAGCTTCCGGCTGGGCGCCACGAATATAAATGGTTCCATACTCGATAAACAAGGAAACCCCAATCGCTGTAATAAGGGCTGCAATTCTGGTTGCATTTCTCAGAGGTTTATAGGCAATCCTCTCAATTAATACACCAAAGATGGCACACGCAACCATCGAAATAAGTAAGGCTGGGAAAAATCCTATATCTAGAATAGTAATCGAATAAAAACCGATAAATGCACCAACCATGAAGACATCCCCATGGGCAAAGTTAATGAGTTTTACAATACCGTATACCATTGTGTAGCCTAGGGCGATTAATGCGTAAATACTGCCCAAGGAAATTCCATTGACAAGCTGCTGTACTAATTCCATACGTCTTACACTCCTTTGGACCGACTTCAACGTTCCTTTTGAAATATGAATAAACAATGTTGGCATGTTGGGAAACGTGCTTTTCTCGAATAAACTGGGAATAGGGAGACATCAGCTCCCTATCCCTTGGCAAACTATCAAATTTGTCTAGCAGATCTTCTGCTTTTTATGCGGGCGGTTCCTAGATGATTAAGGTTTTCTATTGTCTTAGCTGCAGCGACAAGGCGCTTCCGCTTTTCTAACGGGCTAGCTACAGCGCCTAGGGGCTCGGGGTCATAAGCCAATCCGTCAAGAAGGCTAAAAATCAGCCTTCTCGCCGGCTCGTCTTATGCCAGTCGCCCCTGGACAAGGCGCTTCCGCTTTTAATGTTACGGATTAATCTTTGTCTTAAATTGTTGTTCACCGTTTTTGTACTCAAGGATAACAGCGGCTTTGATTGGATCATGATTTTTATCAAGTTTCACTTTTCCAGAAACAAGTTCTAATCCATCTGTTTCTGCAAGTGCCTTTTGAATTTTCTTAGGATCGCTGCTTCCTGCACGCTTAATCGCATCTGCAAGGAAGTACACTGTGTCATAACCTAGAGCTGTAAAGGCATCCGGAGATTTACCATCGTATTTTGCTTTGAAGGCTGCAACAAAGTCTTGAACCTTCTTATCACTATCACCTGATGAATAGTGGTTTGTAATAAATGTGTTATTAAGTGTCGCAGCTCCTGCGATTTCTACTAGTTTAGGAGAGTCCCAACCGTCACCACCCATGATTGGTACATTTAAGCCAAGCTCACGAGCTTGTTTGATAATTAAACCTACTTCTTCATAGAAACCTGGAACGAAAATATATTCTGGGTTTGCTGCTTTAATATTGGTTAAAGTTGCACGGAAATCTGTATCTTTTGCCACATATGCTTCTTCTTTAACAATTTTTCCGCCATTTGCCTCAAAATTCTTTTTAAAAGAAGCCGCAAGACCTTTAGAGTAGTCACTTGAGCTATCGATCAGAACAGCTGCACTCTTAACTTTTAAGTCATTGGTAGCGAAGTTAGCTGCAACTGTACCTTGGAATGGGTCAATAAAACATGTACGGAAGACAAAGTCATTTAACTTTCCATCTTTATTTGTTATCGTAGCGTTTGTTGCAGTTGGTGTAATTAATGGAATTTTATTATCTTGAGCAATCTGTACTTGTGCCAGTGTATTTGTACTTGTGGCAGAACCGATCATTGCAACAACCTTATCTTGTGTAGCAAGTTTAAGTGCGCCGTTTGTGGCCTCTGCTGCATCAGATTTATTGTCTACTGTGACTAGTTTTAATTTTTTACCATCAATACCTTCTTTGTTGATTTCCTCAATCGCTAACTCAATACCTTCTTTTGCTGATTGACCATAAGAAGCTACACCGCCAGATAGTTCGAGGTTTGCACCAATTTTTATCGTGCCGTCTTTTTCCCCATCACCACTAGCACTAGAATTACATCCTGCCAACACCCCTGCTGCTACCATAAAAGACATAAAAACTCCAGCTAATCTTTTCTTCCTCATGTTAAACCCCCTATTTTTTTAAAAAATTTCCCAACTTTCTTTGTCTAACTGTTTAAAAAAAGATAATATTCTGAAAACATCATACAAAATAATTGGGGGTTCGTCTAGTACTATTGTATATTATTTTAAAATAATTTGCAATATATTAAAAATACAGTTTAATTGCCTTGAAGTCTTTATTCAACTAAAGTCCAAAAGGATTTACGTTTATTTCATAACAATAGTTGGTTTTTAAATATTTTGGTTAAATATGTTTCCCAGTTTACAAAAGAAAAAAGAGACTCCAAATTAAGGAATCTCTTTATTAAATTTATTATACTAATTCTTTTCGTTTCGTTTCTTTTCCTAAGAATAAGACGGTAAAAGCGCCGACGAGCACAGCTATACAGAAAATAGTAAATATAGTTGAGATGGATACGTTCTTTGTAACAAGCGATCCTACCAATAATGGTCCAAGGACACCGCCGATGCGTCCAAATGAAGCGGCCATCCCGGTACCTGTTCCACGGATAATCGTTGGGTACTGTTCTGGTGAGTATGCATAGAGGCCGCCCCAAGCTCCGAGATTAAAGAATGATAATAGAATTCCTGCAGTCAGCAATTGAGCAGTGGAATCTGCGGTTCCAAAGAAATAGGCACTGACAGCTGTTCCCAGTAAATAAACGACGAGGACAAATTTCCGCCCGAACTTTTCGATGAACCAAGCAGCCGTGAAATAGCCTGGTAATTGTGCCACGGTCATAATTAACACATATTCAAAGCTTTTGACTAAGCTGAAGCCTTTCATGCCCATTACGCTTGGCAGCCAAAGGAACATGCCATAATAGGAGAAAACGACGCAAAACCAGACAATCCAGAGCATGGCGGTTTGTCGGCGGTACTCCTTCGACCATAATCGGGCAAAACTTTGAAAAGCAGAGATTCTTTCTGTCTTTTTTAATGCAGTAAAGCGTGGCGAGTCAGGTAAACCAATTCGTAAATATAATGCATACAGTGCAGGGATGGCACTAATGATCAAGGCTATCTGCCAGCCGTATTTTGGGATGACAAAGTAGGAAATAAGGGCGGATACCAACCATCCGCCTGCCCAAAAGCTTTCGAGCAGTACAACCACCCGGCCACGTTTTTCAGCTGGGACACTTTCTGATACAAGGGTTGAGGCGACAGGAAGTTCACCGCCCAGCCCCGCACCGATGAAGAATCTGAACACTAAAAAGGCTCCTAGTGTGGTGGTAAGCGCGGATAGACCGCTGCCGATCGAAAATAATAATAAGGTAATGATAAATACATTTTTACGGCCAATTTTGTCGGCCATTAAACCAAAAGTAAGTGCCCCGACGGCCATCCCAATCGAATTGATACTCCCAATCCAGCCCATCTGACCAGGAGTCAGATCCCATTCTACTTTTAAGGCTGCAATGATGAATGAAAGCATGCCGACATCCATGGCATCGAACATCCAGCCCATCCCGGCTATGCCCAGCAACCTCCGGCCTGAAATTTCCCTTTTGTTATTCATGTGGATCCCCCTAAGCTTGTAACTATTTTTTTATATTATTCCCTAAATTTCACTCGTTTAGGTACACGAATAATTCTATTAACCATTAGTATTCTATCAGGTGTCTTTACACTTGTCATTATTAAATGCCATTTTTTGATAGAGAGGGATAGGATTTAGGAGGGAGAGAGGGTTACATTTACCCTAAACCTCAGAAACCCGTCCCCTCGGTCAATGAAACAGCGTTACATTTACCTTGAGCCTCCAAAAAACTACCCTTCGGTTTATGAACGTCCTCCTCCATTAACCACAGGGCATAAAAAAAGAGACTGAATCTCCAGTCCCCATACACTATCAATCCAAAGCCGTTTCGACGTTTTTGAATTGATTAAAAAACATATTATAATATTTGCCTTTCTGGGCCATTAATGTCTCGTGGTTTCCACTCTCGATGATTTCGCCATGGTCGATGACCATGATGGTATCGGCGTCGCGAATCGTGTTGAGGCGGTGGGCGATGATAAAGCTGGTCCGGTCCTCCATTAAGGTTAGCAAGGCTTCTTGAATATGAAGCTCGGTTCGGGTGTCGATGCTGCTTGTGGCTTCATCTAAGATAAGCAAAGCAGGTTTCGCTAGGATGACCCTTGCTATCGCTAAGAGCTGCCGTTGTCCTTGACTTAGGTTGCCGCCATTTTCTGTTAAGACCGTTTCATATTGGTTGGGCAGCCGTTTGATAAACGTGTCGGCATTGGCCATTTTGGCCGCACGTTCGACCTCATCATCGGTTGCAGCGGCATTCCCATACTTGATGTTTTCCTTGATCGTCCCTGAGAATAAATACGTATCCTGGAGGACAAATCCGAAGCATCTTCGTAGACTGTCCCGTGTGTATTCACGGATATCATGGCCATCGAGGAGAATACTGCCGCTCGTCACGTCATAAAATCGCGTCAGCAGGTTAACAATTGTTGTTTTTCCTGCGCCGGTTGGTCCGACAAGGGCGGTACTGCTGCCAATCTTGGCTTCGAAACTGACATTTTTTAGAATTGGAACATCTGGGCGATACCCAAAACTAACCTTTTCAAAAACGACATGGCCTTTGGGATTTTCCAAGGAAATAGCGTTCTGTGAGTCGACTGGCTCCTCTTGTTCATCGATGATCTCAAAGACGCGCTCCGCCCCGGCCACGCCTGACTGAAGGATGTTGAAAATATTGGCTAAATCGTTAAGTGGCCGAACAAATTGCCTTGAGTAGGTAATGAAGCTGGCAATCGCTCCAACCGTGATGATACTTTTCACCGCAAGAATCCCGCCAACCACGGCGACAACCGCAAAGCCCAGATTATTGATCACGTTCATGATTGGCATCAAAAACCCCGACCAAATTTGTGCCTTTAAGCCGACCTCGCGCAGGTTCGTATTGACCGCCTCAAACTCTTCAATGACCTTTTCCTCATGATTAAATGCTTTTACAATCTCAATTCCAGAAATCGTTTCCTCGATATGTCCATTCAATTTTCCCAACTGAACTTGTTGGTTTTTAAAAAAGACACTCGTCCGCTTCGCAATGGTCCTAGTTAATAAAAAGACCAGTGGTACCGTTATTAAACTTGCCAGTGTTAATAAAGGGCTTAATACTAACATCAAAATTAACGACCCGATAATAATGACCACCCCGGACATTAATTGCGTCGTCGATTGTGAAATGGTATTACTAACGTTATCGACATCGTTTGAAAGCCTGCTCATTAATTCACCGTGTGAGCGTGAATCAAAAAACGACACCGGCAGCTTTTGTAATTTTTTAAACAGGGAATCGCGTAGGCTTTTGACAATTCGCTGCGATACGCCTGCCATCAGCCAGCCTTGCATAAAGGTAAGCAGGCTGTCCATCACATAGGCAGCCATCAAAATAACAATCATCACCTCAAGAAAGCCAAAATCGACTTTGCCGCTATTGTCTCGCATCGCATCAATCGCTTTTCCAATCAGGAAGGGGGCGAGGAGCATCAATGCTGCGTCGACGACAATAAAGATAAATATAATCGCAAGCATTTTTCGTTCTTTGCCGAAGTATTCCCACAGTCTTTGTAGTGTACCTTTAAAGTTCTTAGGCTTCACAACAGGCCCGCGGCGCTGGGCAGCACCAAAGCCTCCAGGTCGCATTGGCGGCGGGGTAGGGGGCGTGCTTTGTGTCTGTACGTTTTCCTTTGACATTAATGCTGGACCTCCTTGCCGATTTGAGATTGGTAGATTTCCTGGTAGACACGACAATCCTTCATTAGTTCCTGATGGGTTCCCATCCCAACAAGTTCACCGTGGTCAAGGACGACGATTTTATCGGCATCGATAATCGAGGTGACGCGCTGGGCGATTAATAAACAGGTAAGTCCCTTTGCATATTTCTTCAGGCCCTCCTTGATTTTTGCCTCCGTTGCGACGTCGACCGCACTAGTACTATCATCTAATATTAGAATTTCTGGTTGTTTCACTAATGCCCGGGCAATGGCAAGCCTCTGCTTTTGCCCCCCAGAAAAATTAACTCCGCCCTGACCGATTCGCGTGTGGTAGCCTTCCGGTGACCGCTCGATAAATTCATGCGCACCCGCAATGGTCGCAGCAGTCACTACTTCCGCATCGGTTGCCTCTTCCTTTCCCCAGCGGATATTTTCGGAGACACTACCCGTGAACAAAATATTCTTCTGAGGAACCATCGCAATTTTTTCACGCAGGATCTTTGGATCAACCAACTTACTATCCACACCGTCGACCTTAATCGTACCGCTCACGGTATCATAGAAGCGGGGAATCAGTCCGACAAGCGTGCTCTTTCCTGACCCAGTAGAACCAATGATCCCAACCGTTTCTCCAGGCAAGATTGTGAGATTAATATTTTTTAAAATCGGTTCGCCCGCTGCTTGTTCATAGGAAAACGAGACATTTTCAAAATCGATTCGGCCCTGTTCCTTGAAGGATTCGTTCCGTCCTTGTGGCCATGTAAGGGTATCCTCTTGTAAAAATACTTCATCGATCCTTCCCGCTGAGGCCTTTGCTCTGACAAACATATTAAAGACCATCGAGATCATCATCAGTGAAAATAAGATTTGCGTCATATAGTTGATAAAGGCAATGATATGGCCAACCTGGATGCCGCCGCTATGCACACCTTTCCCGCCAATCCAAAGGACGGCGACAATCCCAAGATTCACCGTCAACATAATCGCAGGGCTAAAGGTGGCCATGAGGCGGGTCGCTCCGATGGATTGCTGCTTATAATCGTCGTTCACCGCTGCAAACTTGCCCACTTCCACATCAAAACGATTAAACGCCTTAACCACCCTGACTCCGGATAAGTACTCACGCATCACACTGTTCACACGATCCAAAGCTTTTTGGACACGAGAAAAGCGGGGAAAGCCTAAGCGCAAATTAATGATAATTAACAGTGCCACAATCGGGACCACCACCGCTAATACAACCGACAGCTGCAGGTTTAACCGCGTCGCCATGATTAACCCGCCAATTGCGAGTAACGGGGCTTTGACGAAAATCCTCATTAACCCATTTACAAACACCTGAACTTGGGTAACATCATTCGTCAGTCTCGTCACTAACGAGGCGCGGTCGAATTTATCGATGTTTTTAAACGAGAGCGTTTGGATTTTTTTAAACAAGTCAGACCTTAACTCCGTCCCAAAGTTTTGCGACACAATACTCGCAACCACACTTCTAGTGGACGCCGCGACTGCTCCACAGGCGGTAATCAGCAGCATCAGCCCGCCCATCTTCAACACATAATGGATATCCTTATTGGCCACACCTTCATCAATAATCTTCGCCATAATGGTGGGTTGCAGCAAATCACTTAGGGCCTCAAAGGTTAGAAAAAGAACCGCGATGCTAAAAGATTTCCAATATTTCTTTATGTATTTTGATAAAAATTTCATCCACTCACCCCAGCCTGTCGGAAATCCTTGTTTAGGAATATTATAATTTTTTTCAAATGATTAACCAAATATTTGACTTGCATTTTGCTTGGTTTGGCCATAAAAAAAGCGGCCCATTGATAAATGGACCACTTTCATCATGAACCTATTTTTGCACTGGGCTGAACTCATGGACCCAGACCCGCATTTGCGGCAGCCAAGGCATCCCAGGATGATAGCTTAGAATCGACTGTTTATACTCCTCTACAGTAGCAAAGCCCTCGCGGCGCGCATCATCATCTGTTAATTCACCTAAGGACTGGGAATATACACGATCCACGACAAAGTCTTGGCCTTCCAGTGTCATGATTTCACCAGGGTCAGCATAACGGCCATTACGGCGTGTCGCCGTTTTTTCACCCGCAAGAACCTTCTTCACATCCGCTTCCATGGTTACTAAGCGTTCGATCGAACACGTTTTTGGCGGCAGGGTATTGTTTTCATTTATCATTGTCATCTATTTCTCCTCCAATTTCCAATTCATTTATCTATATTAACACTATCAATATGATTTAATCCATTTCAAATTAAATTAAACGACTTGGCCGCCCTTATCATGGTATTTTAGGATGCCTTCTGCGGCACGATAGGCTAAAGCCCCAACTGTATCGGTTGGATTATAACCAGAGTTGTGCGGAAATGCACTTGCCCCCACGACAAACAAGTTATCGTAATCCCACATTTGCATATAGTTATTGACTGCTGAGGTTGCAGCGTCCGACCCCATGATAACACCGCCTGTATTGTGAGTGGATTGGTAGGTAGTGATATCATACGGCCCTAATTCTTTCATCGTATCGATATGATCCGCACCCATTTCTTTTAAGACCGCTTCACATTTCGAAGCAAGGAACTTTGCCAGATTACGATCTTGCTCTTCAAAGTCAAACGTAATCCGGATTAATGGGTCTCCATAGGCATCTTTATAGGTCGGGTCGAGGTCTAGAAAGTGGTGTTGAAATGGCATTGAAGAACCTTGCGCCCCTACAGATAAAAAGCGATTCGCATATTTAACAGACTTTTCCTTGAATTCCTTGCCCCAGGTTGGTTTGCCTCCAGGAACAGGGTTATTCTGAATTGGCCGCAAGCCTGTTTGACTGAGCGAAACCATGCCGCCATGGATAAAATTCACCTTTGAGTGGTCAAAATTATCACCATTATAGTCATCCAAGACCATTCCAAGCGAACCAGCACCTGCAAAGGTATTAAATTCTTTATTTTCAAAAAAGCCCACCGCATTGCCCTTGATAACTTGATAGGCATAATTTTTCCCAACCACACCTCTACCAGTTTGCGGATCATAAGCTCTGCCGACGTCCGACATTAATAATAGCCGGATATTATTAAACACATAGCTCGTTAGGACGACAATATCGGCCGGTTGCTCAATTTCTTCACCGGTCGTCACATCGGTGTACAAAACGCCCGTTGCTTTATTGCCCTTTTTTATAATTCTTCTTACATTGGAATGGGTTCTAATTTCAAAATTGCCTGTTTTGTTGGCAACAGGAATAACGGTGACTACAGGGTCTGCCTTTGCTCCATATTCACACCCAAAGCGTTCGCAATATCCGCAATATTGACAGGCTGACCGCGAGATTCCATCCGGATTTGTGTAGGATTCTGAAAGGTTCGCAGATGGCATCATATACGGGTGCAATTTCAACTTTTTCGCCGCATCTTCAAACATCTTCAATGGCGGTGACTTTTTCATCGGCGGAGTAGGGTACTTGCTGGAGCGTTTCCCAGCTAGTGGATTCTCCTCTCCAGAAATGCCGGTCAGTTTTTCAAATTTATCATAATAAGGTTCCAGTTCATCATAGGTAATTCCCCAATCCTGGAGCGTCATTCCGGCCGGAATTTTATTTTTTCCATACCTTTCCACCGTTTTGCTATAGATTTCAAAATCGTAGGGTAAAAAACGGAAGGTCTGTCCATTCCAGTGAATACCCGAACCGCCTAAACCATCTCCGAGCAAAAACGAGCCATATTGCCGCATTGGCAAGGCACGGATTTTTTCATTTCCTCGGAAAGTAATCGTTTCTTTAGACAAATCTTGCATCATTCCATAACGTAATGCATAGCGAAGTTCATCATGGACCATAAAGTAATCTTCCGTTTTGCGTTCCTTGCCCCGTTCCAAACCAACCACTTTCAGTCCCTTTTTAACCAGTTCAGAGGCAATGATTCCACCTGCCCAACCCACACCAACAATCACTACATCCACTTTCGGTAATTTTCTTGCCATCGTTTCCACCTGCTTCTTCGTAGTTAGAAATGAATCTTGCTTTTAGCTTTTCTTAGTGTCTAGTTCCAGCGCCCCAGCGGCTAGTGTCCTTCGCACTTTTCTTAGTGATTCAAATGATTTTTTAAACTTTGTGGATTTATTTTCTTAAAGTCTTTATCAA
Organism: Neobacillus drentensis; assembly: GCF_036962765.1. Classification (GTDB taxonomy): domain Bacteria; phylum Bacillota; class Bacilli; order Bacillales; family Cytobacillaceae; genus Neobacillus; species Neobacillus drentensis_C. The sequence continues at coordinate 29,346 of NZ_JBALOS010000002.1, read as the reverse complement.
TAATATCTGTGTAAGCCATTTGACTGCCTGGATAATTCCGCATTTTCCAGCCGTCCATATTTTTGTTTCCTCCATATAATGGATCACTGTAAGCTCCTTCTAACGTAGCGCTTCTCAACAAAAGGAAAAATCCACTCGGAGAAATGGTCGTTAAATTCACCTTATCTTGTTCAAAATCACTCAGAATGGCATCCTGTTCTTCTTCTTTTAATTCTGTGAATTTTTTCTTATAGACGGTCATACTGTGATTTTGAAGTTCCCTTAGACCAATATCAAAAATATCTCTCCGCCTTAACCGACCTTGATAGCCCTGAACCTTTTCTCCTTTGTAAAAGGGTGCCTGCATGTATTCCCGCGCATTAAAGCCCCAATCTCCAGCTAACTGATGGTCAATATAAAATGCTACGCCAAGCGCTTTTGCACCCGGTCCTGACTCATCCTCTGGGAAAATTCGTTCTGTTGCTGCATCGGTCAGCTGAAATTGTTCAGGTGTAAAATACATCAACGCCTGATTGAAATTTTCTGCCTTTGTCGGTGTTACTTTTTCTTCTTTATCACGATTTCGAGGGATGAGACTGCCTAAGACACCACCAACAGCGAGCCCGCCAACAGTGAAACCCGTATTACGTAAAAACTTTCTTCTTGATAAGGATTCAGGATTCTCTTTGTTCTCTTCAGCCATTTTCGAACCTCCATGATTTTTCGACATTATTCTCCAATAGTTATTTTTCTAGTTTTAATATGTTCCCAATATAATCCATTCATACTTAGAAATAGCAAAGGAGAAAATAATTTTAAAAAATAAGGAGGCATTTCTATGTTGAAACGAAAATGGAAAATCTGGGGTATACCATTCTTTGGTGCTGTATTGATGTTAAGCGCCTGTGCCGGTCAAAACGGAATGAAAGAGAGGGAAGTGGGGGCTGCAGAAAATACCAACTTTCATGATCAATCGATTAACAACAAAGGGAATGGACATGTCCATAACAAGGATAGTGTCAATGTCATTCCAAGTGTGGACAGAGCAAAGAAAAAGACGACCAACCGAAATGGACAAACAACCGAAGGGGTAGGTACGAATGTTTATAGTCTGATTGGCAGTTCCAGCCTTCATGACGGCGGCATTTCCTCTCATTTGGAATCACGTTTATCAGGAGAAGGGATCCCAGGAATAAAGGTATTTGTGCTTGATGACACCGTCATTTTAGCACGCGCCAAACAGGAAACTACCTCAACTCGTTACGATGAGCTTCAAAATAAGGTGTTGAAAAGCACTTCAGGTCTTTCAGGAAAGGGAAATCTTGACGGAGTGGACGCCCAAAAGGTGAATACGGACGATAATTTGGACCGGGCGAAAGAACTGATGGATAAAGCTTTTAACGGCCATGTTCAAATTTTGACAATTACAAATCCAAAGGCATTGCCGCTTATTGATGGCATAAAAGCCAATATCAAGTTGGCAAATCCATCTTACGGCAAGCTTTCAAGCGATATTATTACCTTAGTGAAAATGGCAAATGAAAAGTAAAAATAAAGAACGCTCGGATTCATAAAAATCCGAGCGTTCCTTTTTGTTCGTATTACTTGCTTAATCCCTTCGATACAACACTTGAATAGGAACTATAAACCTTTGAACCGCTTACTGTACGGTAAGCTCTTACCTTATAGTAGTACGTTTTGCCCTTGGTTAATTTCGTATTTGTATAGTTTCCAGAAGTAGTTGTAGTTACCTTCGTGTAGCTTCCAGATTTTGAAGTGGCACGATACACTTCATAGCCGCTTGCTCCACTTACTTTACTCCATGAAACTTTAATAGAGGTGCTGCTTGCCTTATCAGCCTTCACACTTGTAGGTGTTTTAAGGCCTGGCTTCGCACTAACAATACTTGAATTAGGGCTTACAAGTTTTTTACCTTCTACTGTTGTATAAGCTACCACTTTATAATAGTAAGTTTTACCAGTAGTCAGGCCGCTATTTGCATAGCTTGCTGTGCTTCCGCTAACAGTGGCTACTTTGCTGTAAGCACCTGATTTAGAAGTTGCACGGTATACTTCATAACCGCTTGCACCTGTTACTTTTGCCCAGCTAACTGTTAATTTATTGTAGTCAGAAGAAGCAACTTTAACAGATGTCGGTGTAGAAGGGTTTTTAACAAAACGCGCATACACATTTGTGTCTGCTACAATTGGTGCATTAAAGTCAAATTTTGTTTTGAAGCTGGCATCTTTATACCATCCGAAGAAAGTATAACCTGATTTTGTTAGAGCTGCTGGAGCTGCCACCTTGGAATCCTCGACAACATCTGTTTGTTTCACAATTGTGCTGCCGTTGAAGAACTTCACTTTGTATTTGGATTCACCGCGGAAGATATTCACTTCTTTGGTGGTCTTGTTGCCTGCGATATCGACAAGCTCAAGTGTAAAGGTATTGTTACCAGGCTCAAGATCAAGTTTAGTAGAGACTTCTTTGCTAAAGCTTATCATCTCAAAATGATCGGTATTGGTATCTTTAAAGAATTCTTCACTGCCATCAACAAAGTAACGAATCTTGTCAAAGTTATCAGAAATGGTTGCTTTAAGATCAACCGAGCTTACATCTGATTTCACTTTGGATGGAACGTCAACAGTGATTTGTGGAGCCGTTGTATCCACAATTAGATCACGTACTAGATAAGAAATCACATTACCGGCAACATCTGAACCGGAAATCCGAATTTCGTGGACGCCATCTCCTGGTACTGTTACTTTTGTGCTGAATTCATAACGTGCTTTTTCAGCATTAAATGTTAATGTGACAGGGTTTCCGTCCACTGTTAATTCACGGATTTTTGACTCATCTGTTAAATAGCCTTCAACAGGCAGCTCGTGAGAATGGTAGATTTTTGTTGCTCCGATTGAAGTAACATGAATAAATGGAATCGTCTTGTCATTAGCACCTTCTAATACTACCTTACTAGAGTTACCAGCAAAGTCATGTGCAACGACTTCTACTGTCGAATCTACTGCTGGCGCTTCCTTGAAGGTATATTCTGTTTTGTCGCCTGCTAATGGTTTATCTTTTTCACCGTATACAGATTTACCATTCACAGAAATATCATAATAAGCAACGCCTGAACCCGTTCCATCCGTTGATACAAGAGTTAATTTATCGCCGCTTACGCTTGCTGTAACTGCAGGTGCAGCTGTATCAACAAGAACAGGGAATGTTACTTTTTGTGCATCTTTACCAGCATAATCAATCGTTGCATCTACTTCATAGAAATATTGACCATCTGCTACGACCTTGTTCTTTACTTTTCCGTCCCAGGCATTGGCAGGATTTAAGTAATATTGAGCACCTCTGCCGCCATCGTTGAAGTTTTTAGAAACAAGTGTATCAGATTTAATTTTACGAAGGACATTTCCATCTTTATCAACAATCTTGTACTCTACTGTTTTAGCATTGCGCAAGAAGGAAAGAATTGGAATTGCGTTATCGCTTTGACCATCACCATTTGGCGAAATCGCAATATGAGCAGCCTGAGCTGTTTCGTCCGCTGGATTTACACCTAAGTAGTCAAAGTTCTGGTTACCCTCTTCGTCAGTACCGGCAGCTGTAAGCATTCCTGTCCATCCATAGAAGGAATCAGCAAAGTTGTCATCATAAATCATTGAGTCTAAAATTGGTGACTTATTCCAATCACCATTGAAGCCTACATATGGTACTGAAACCGTTGGATTCACATCCTTAACATCTGTTAACGTAACGTACCCTTCAACGAAGTAACCATTTTTAAATAGGACATCCAATGGAACGTTATAAGCCCAATCAACGGTATCTGTTAAGTCAACGGTAACATCTAATGTCACGCTGTCTTTAGCAGGAATGGTCAGCTCATCTTGGCTGAATGAAATTGGGAATTCACCCTTCCATGGAGCCGCAGCTGCTACTGTACCGTCTTTATAGATACCTTGAGACTCAAGTTGATCTATTAGGAAGCCATTATCATCTTCAAGGACCAAATCAGTAAGCACACTTCCGTCCACTTTATAAGTTACTGCTTGATCAGAGAAGTTTTGTGCTTTTAGGGTAAATGTTGCTTTATTACCTTTGATTTCTTTTAAAGCCACTTTTGCTTCGTTTGTTGCAGCGTTTGTAACCACGATTGGTGTACTTAATGCTGCATGTAACTGCATGACACCAGCACCTTGGCGACGCGGTGAGTATGGATTATGAGTATAGGCGGCATTATATGTGCCCTTATCATCAATTACTTTACTTGTATTCATTAAAATATTTTTCGCCATACCGACTTTTGCGGCACCTGTAAGATCAGCAAAATCTTCTTTCACACGTTCAAGAACAAGTGCAGATCCACCCGATACGTGCGGTGCTGCCATCGATGTACCACTCATGACACCATATGAATTGTTATTTAATGTGGAATAAATATTTCCACCTGGTGCAGTGATTTCTGGTTTGAAATCTAAATTAGATGTAACACCCCAAGAAGTGAACGTAGACATTTGTCCTGCGGATGGATTTGGTGTTGTTTTCTTATCGCCTTGGAATTCAATCGAAACTTTTTTACCCGCATCTAATGCTGCTTTCATTGCGTCACCATCAGACTTCAAGGCAAATAACTGTGGAATCTTAATTTCTGGCGATGTAGCCATGCTAAGTAATCCACTAGTGTTGTTATACACGATAATACCTGCAGCGCCTGCAGCTTGTGCATTCATCGTTTTGTCAACAAATGTAAGGGTTCCACGTTTTACTAACGCGTATTTCCCTGTGAAATCTTTTCCTTCAAAATCAGAAGGCTGTCCGATTCCAGCATCAAGAATATCAAATTTCTTTTGTTCTAATTTATTTGGGTCTACACTGCTTGAAGAAAGATATGGAGCCTTCCCAACTTCCGCACCATCAAATGAATAAGTAGCAGCATATAAATCAAGATAATTATTTTCAAGAGAAGCAACCTGTAATGAACTGTTTGAACTACCAGGCGTACCTACTACACCGTAATCAGGGTTTTCTGCATACGGATTCGCATAGCCATCCCCAAGTTGGTTGGAGTTACCAGCTGAGATTGACATTAACACACCATTATCAACAGCTCTTTGAACGGCTTCTTGCTCTGGAGCGTCAGGCAGAACAAAGCCAGCCGTTGAACCTAAGCTCATGTTAATGACATCTGCGCCTAATTTAATCGCATCGTCAATTGCTTTGATTTCGATGTCGCCCCATGTAGAAGGCATTTCTGGGTCATTACCAAATATTTTCAGAGCAAGTAATTGGGCTTCTGGTGCAACCCCTTTAATACCGCCATTGTTTTCGTCCCCGTTTGCTGCAACCGTACCAGCAACGTGCATTCCGTGCATGGAAGCGTCAGGACCTAGATCAAGAATTTGTGCATTTTCATCATAATAGTTATAACCGTAAGGAACCTTCTCAGTGTAGAACTTACCAGGCAGTCCTTTTTCGGCTACCGCTGTGTCCACATCCGCTTTTGTAAGTGCAGCTTTGGTACCATCTGTTAAAATAAAGTCTTTGTGGCTTGGATCAATGCCGGTATCGATAATACCAACAACCATTCCTTCACCTTTTTTACCAAAAGCTTCCCATGCTTTTTGAGCCTCAATGATGTCCTTACTATATTTCATGTTTGGCTCAATTTCAGGACGTTGATATTCCGTTGCAATCGAAACTTTTGCTACCCCATCAACTGTTTTAATGGCAGCAATTTGTCCATATTCAACAATACCGCTGAATCCATTAACAGTAGTGGTAAAGTTTTGTTTGAATTGCATTTTAATGGCTTTTTTAGCAAACTGGCTTTTTACAGTCTGCTGTGCATCTAATAATTTATTTTGTAGTTGTGCTTTTACTGATTTTGATAGTTCACTATATTTTTTCCCTTGCTTTGTTGCATATGTAATCGCAGGGTCACCATCAACTTCAACAATTACACGAACTTTATCTGATTTTTTATAATTTTTCTCTGTCTCTTTTACTTTTACTGATTTTGGAAGTTTTTTTGAGGTACTAGCTTTCGCTGTTGCTGTTGTCTTATTAGCTTTGCTAGTCTTTGGCAGTGAAGGAGCTGCTGCCGATGCAAAGCTAGAAAAGACCATTAAAAAGACCAAAAGTAACGGTAATATTCTTCTGATTTTCAACCACTTTTCCCCCTTTTTTTATTTCTAGCATTTTATCACTCTACTAAAATAAAGTGCTAAACAAAACAATAATCCCCCCTATTTGTCCTATTCTCGTGCACAATTAAGTTTATTCAGAATTAATTGAATAGTCAATAAACAAAAACACCGAAATATCGGCCTTTTTCGCAGTTTGTCGAATCCTAATTTTAGAAAACAGACAAAAAAATACCCCTGAAAGTTATTCAGGGGTACCTTCATGATTATTTATTTCTTCACAACTTTTACTGTAGCAGCGGAGCTAGTGTTACCTGCTTTGTCTTTTGCAGTTACTGTTAAAACAGTGCCTGTTTTAAGAGCATTTTTCAGCTTAACACTGTATTCGCCTTTAGAATTCGCTACAGCCGTTCCGACTGTTTTTGAACCAACTTTCACTGTTACAGTTGCACCTGCTTCTACTTTTCCAGTAACTTTCAAATCATTGCTGTCAACTTTCTTAACAGATGGTTTGCCAGGCTTTGTTTTGTCTTTTACTGTTGTAGTTGCTGATTTGCTAACATTTCCAGCTTTGTCAGTTGCCGTTACGCTCACAACTGTTTTTGCACTAAGTGCTTTCTTTAATGTAACGCTGAATTTACCATATTTATCAGCATAAGCAGTGCCTACAGTAGTAGAGCCAACTTTCACTGTTACTTTTGATCCAACTTCAGCTTTACCCGTTACTTTTTTATCATAATCTTTTACTTCATAAACCGTTGGAGTGGCAGGTGCTAAATTATCCAATGCGAAGGATTTTGAAGTCCATTTTAAAGCATTGCCAACTGCATCTACACCACGGACATGTAAGTACCATAGACCATTTTTACCTGAAAGTTTTAATGTGCTGCCATTTGTGAACTTGCTCCAGCCAGTAGCAGGGGCAGTTGCACTTTGTGACCATACATATTCTAATGAGCTAGCTTCAGCATCCTTCACAGTTACCTTAGCAGCAACTGCTTTAGCAGGTGTTGTGCTGCCATTAGGAGCAACAGAAGCTGTTGGTGCATCATTGTCCACTCCAAATGAAGTTTGACCAGAAACAGCATTGCCATCTTCATCCGTAGCCGTTACTTTCACAACATAATTACCAGTTGCACTGGTTGGTAATGTTAATGTACGCTCGAACGATTTGTCAGTACCAGTTAATGTTTCAGACTCAGTTAATACAACTTTTCCATTCTTATCAACTAGTTCATATTTAAGAGCTACGCTCTCACCAGAACCGTCATGATGAACCTTACCTGAAACAGTTAATTCTTTATGTCCAGCTTGGTTTGAATAAGAAGCTTTGCTTAATGGATTTACATCTACGGAGTGAACGCTTCCTGTGTGAATTTCAATTGCTCCAACTGACATATCATCAGCTTGACCCACTACGTGAATCTTTAAGCCATATTTCGGTACATTGCGTCCTGAATAGATTTGACCAGGATTGCTATAATCTCTTGAATCGTCAAATGCAGTTACTGCTGGTTGTGCACCTAAAGACATAAATCCGTAACCGTAATCTAAGAACAACTTATCTGTTTTGTTTAAAGAGAAAGCCGCATCTTGAATTTGGTATCTTGTCGCAACTGGACCAGTAACATCTCTACCATCATTAAAGTTACTGTCTTTCCAGATTGCAGTCTCTTGGTGGGCATCAACAACCCCTAAGAATCCATCGCCCGGATGATCGCCTACCCAGTTATCAGTATATTTATTATCAACATACCAAAGAACAAGACCTGGATCATAAGTTAATTGAGATTTTCCGCGAGTAGTAGTTGCAAGTCCTTTATCAGACCCAGCATGAGAGCGCCACTCAGCTAAATAGTATTGAGTTGATAATTTAATACCATTATTTTTCTCAAAACCATCGAATACAAATGGTGAAGTTTCACCCTCAGCATCGTCTGTTAAAACATCAGCGCCATCGGCAGTTACCTTAACATCGTCAACATAGAGACCAGGAAGAGAAACCCCAGCATCTGATACATAATGGAATTTTAGAGACACTTTTTTACCTGCAAATGCAGAAAGGTCAAATGTAGCATCTTTCCAGCCATTAGAGTCGCCTGTAATTCCATTGCCTGCATTAGCTTGATATGGATTATCATTTGTTGTGATATTCCCTGGAATAGAAACGTATTTTTCTGCGCCTTCTTCTTTTACTTCAACATAAGCATAGTCATAAGCATCTTCAATCTTATACCAAGTCTTAAATGTTAATTCTGCAGCTGTTTTACCTGTTAAATCAACATCAACACTCATAGAATTGTTTAATTCATCGGCACTGCCGCTAAAGTATTCATACTGACCGCTAGCAGGTGTGTTAATGGTTGTTGATTTTTGTGGCAAGTTAATCTTCACCGCATCAGCGTTTGTACCTTTCTCACTTGCTTGGTCCAATTTAACCGTTTCTCCACTTGCTAGGTCTTCAAGATTATATTCAACATTTTTGAACCAGTTTGATCCAGGCATTGTGGATTGCAAATATTCTTTATCGTATGGGCTAAACCCAGTTGGTTCTGTTCCGTTGATTTTACCAGCCCAGCTGCCAGCTGACATGATTGTCCAATATTCAGTTGGAGCACCAACAGAGTTATGTGTGTACATTGTATCGTATTCATCAGGCAGACCTAAGTCATGACCAAATTCGTGCGCAAATACACCTGCTGCACCATCCTCAGGTTCAATTGTATATCCATATGCAATCATCTGACCGCCCCATCTGTTTGGAACAGCTGATGTTGAGTTAGGAATCCCTTGTAAGTCAGTGAGTGCGGAGCTGTGAGACCAAATAGCATCGCCGCCAAGTTGTCCGCCGCCAGCTTCTTCACCAATACCAGAGTGTACAACCATTAAGTGGTCAATAATTCCATCCGGCTCAAAGTAGTTGCCATCGCCATCTAAGTCGAATTCATCTTGAATATCATAATCTTGTAGATTAATATCTGGATCTTGCGCCGCTTGAGCTAAAGCTTCTTTAACTAATGATCGTGGATGCGCATCATTTCCATCTGGTGCTGGGACGTTACCGCCATAATATGCTGCAGGCTGGCTGGCTGTATACCATTTAGAAACTTGTCCATCGATAGTATAACTGCCGCCTGACTGCTCTTCATAATATTGTTTCACAGATACTAGGTTCTCACCCTTTGGACCTTCATATCCATCATCACCAAAAATCATATCTTTGTAATGCTGTTGAGTATAATCTTCATATTGAAGAACGGCTCCGTCACCATCTTTAATCGTACTATGAGGTGCATCTGGATAATCAACTAATAAAACAAGTACCTTATCTTTTCTTTCTGGACCAGCCCATGTTTCCTTTTGAATAGGATCTACCTTAGAGGAAGTAACAGACTTAGATACATTTGTTTTTGAAGCTTTGTTCGCTTTTGGAACTCCAGCATCTTTTATTTTTAATTTTGCCTTTTCTTGCAATTGAGTACGAATTTGCTTTACTTCTTGTTGGTTTGTCCCGGCAACGTTGGCTTTAGCCGCACGTTTTGCAAAGTAAGTATTCATTTGTTGTTGCTGCTCTTGAGGAGAGGCATCCTTTTTAACAATACCTTGATCTATTAATAGTTTAAGAACTTTGTCTTCATTTACGAGACCAATATCAAAAGGACCACCTGTATGTTTCCCAAGGAAAGGCAGTGTTGATCCCTCTGGAGTTTGTACAGCATTTGAGTATGGAATTTTTGAACCATTAGTAGTCTTCGCAAATGCAGCTGGTGCAAAGGAACTAACTACAAGTCCAGTCGATAATAGTGATGTCCCAAGGACATTCTTCCAATTTACCATTGTTTTTTCCCCCTAATTTTTTTGTTTATGTAGATAGTCAGCGTTCTTCCGTCAATCCCTCCTCAGAGATTAATACTTTCTAACAATTAATCTACTATTTTGTAAAAATTTGTAGATTAATTGCTGCAGGAATTTATTTTATCATTTAAATATTCAAAATAAAATAATATTTTCTAAAAATTTTACGTTTTTTTTCGACACACGAAAAAAGACCGAAATAATTCGGTCTTTTCCCACTATGCACTCAAATCTCTCTTTTTATAAAAGGTGAACGTAACCACTAACAATAGGGCGGTTACTATTATTGATATAACAATATATAACGGTTCAAGCCCTCTGCCAAGCATCACATTTTTCGCTTCAAAGTATTTAAAAGGGGTTAAATATTTCATGCCTTCCATCTTCTCGTTCAAATCAATTGCAATCGATAACATATAGGTTACCAACAGGATGCCGGTTGCCAGCGATGGAGCTGTTTTCGGTTTCTTTTTCACGGCGGCTAGCGCACTGCCAATGACCAAGAACAAGACTTGTAAAATAAACATCCCCACCTGAGTGAGGACAATCTCACCATTAACTGCTTCCCCAGTGCTGTTGTATTTCTCAATGAGAGTTACTGATGATATCAATGTGACGAGATTAAAAATGACGATATTCATGAATGCCGCCACTAGTTTTGAAGTAATAATGGCTGTTCTAGAAACGGGTTTGGTGAATAAAAATTCCGCTGTTTTGTCCCGCTCTTCTTTGGCAATTATGGAAGCTCCGAGCATCGCTGCGTGGATCGTCGCCATTAATAACAAATATATATACAGTAATGAATAATAACCGCTAATCTTTGACAAATCGACCACACCAAAACCCATTACTGCTTTTAACGATTTGGGCAAATCAGCAATCAGATCATTGATGGATTGGCCCGATGAGGAATAGGCAGCATATTTCGCCATTCCTGACGCTACCATGAGGAAGACACCGATACTCCAAAAAATCAGCGATTTTCGATACGATTTCATTTCTTTTAAAAATATGTTCACGACTTAACCCTCCTTTTCGCGTCTACACAGAATGGATATCCTTTTTTATATACACGAAATAACTTGCTGTGATGGCCAGAATAATAATAACGGCACTAACAATCAGAAAGGATGCTTCATAGCCCGAATGTTTTATGATATAGGCGGTGTCAAAATATTTAAAAGGCGAAATATAGCGTTTCGCTTCTTCACCGGTCGAGCTGCTAAACATCCCTAAAAAGTAAAACGCAAATACGGTAGTAAGTGACACCGATAGGACGGACTTAATCTTAGGGACTATCACCGAAATCATGACTCCGATCGCAAGGAAAATCAGCTGAATAAAGAACATTGTGAGTGAAAGCAGCACTAATATTTTCACGCTGAATTCATCCGTCTTGACTTGAAAGGTCAAAATTAACGTTACAATCAGGTAAATGATACTGGTCATCACGATTGAGATAAACGCCGCCAGCAGTTTCGAAGTCATGATCGTTGTCCTGGTAATTGGTTTTGTTAACAGAAAATCAGCTGTTTTCTCACGAACTTCCTTGCTGACAATGCTTGTGCCAAGATTCATCCCCTGAATGGCACCGCACAAAGTAATGAACGATAACGGAAAGCAATAGAAGCCGAGAATCGTAAAGAAGTTGCCAAGGTTAAAGCCGATTGCATTTCTGATCGCCTCTGGATATCCTTCCATGATCTTTTTAAAACTATCTGCATCCTTTGCAAAGGCAGGATAAAACGACATAAAGAGCGCAATAATCAGTACTAACGATACTGTCCAAATGATCGTTGATTTCCGATAAGCCCTTAACTCATGAAAAAATATATTCATAGCTTCTTATGCCTCCTTTTCGTAGTAATGCATAAAGATCTCCTCAAGGTCTGGCTCTTCTATCCAGAGGTTCACAAGCTCGATGCCGGCGATTTTTTTCGTGATTTCATTAATATTTCCTCTAAACAAAAAGCTTGCCTGAGTACCCTTAACCTCTAAATTATTGACACCGCTAATGTTAAAATAGGTCGGATCCAGTGGTTCTTTCGTTTCCATTTTGAACTTCTTATAGTTGTTTTCTTGTAAGGTACTAATCTTTTCAACGGTAACAATCTTACCTTCTTTAATAATGGCAACCCTGTTGCATAACCGCTGTACCTCGCTGAGGATGTGCGATGAAAAGAGAATCGTTGCTCCTTTTTTATTCTCTTCTTCTAAAAGCTCAAAGAATTTCTGCTGCATGAGCGGATCAAGGCCGCTGGTCGGTTCGTCCAGGATAATCAACTTCGGTTCATGGAGCAGCCCTTGAACAATTCCAACCTTCTTTTTGTTCCCCAATGAGAGGTCATCAATTTTTTTATTGAGATCTAAGTCCATGATCGCTGCCAATTCTTTGATTCTCTTACTGCAATCTTTTTTATAAAAACTAGCTGAATATTTTAATAGGTCCTTAACCTTCATATTGTCATAATAAAAAACTTCAGAAGGCAAATAACCGATTTCCTTTTTAATTTCAGACGCAAATTGAACGGAATCTTTGCCAAAGATTGCAGCGCTGCCGCTTGTTGGGTAAATCAGCGACAACAAGGTCCGGATTGTAGTTGATTTACCCGCACCATTGGGCCCAATAAAACCAAAAATTTCGCCTTCTTCCACATGAAAGCTAATGTCTGTAATCCCTCTTGACTTCCCATATGTCTTGGTCAGATTGTTAATTTCAATTACATTCATCGCGACAGCCTCCTAATGTTTTGCTAATGATCAAATCGTATCCCATACCAGTTTTCATTTATAGAAACATCTTGTTAAAACTTGAAAATACTCTTCTGCTTCGGCTTGAATCTTTTGGTAGTCAATCTCATGGGTTGGCGACAATCTTGCCCGTTCCATCGCTTCATCGCTCATCTTTTCAAACGTCCAGTTGATAATTTTTATGATTTTAGTGAGATCAACATCCTCCCTAAATTTTGAAAAATCAATCCCCTCATAGACTTTTTCCATATTGATATGTGTCAGTTCCGCTTTCTTTTTATCAAATTCGATCTTGATTTCCGTCGATTCATCCAAAAAAGCCTCTTGGATAAACTTAAAGATATCTGGATACGTCGCCAGCATTTCCGTTTTAATAATGACGGCCTGGCGCATACGCATAAAGAAGTCTGTCTCTTGAAAGTTAATTTTTTTGTAAAACTCGTCGATTACAAGTTCGTAGCAATAGTCAAAAATAAAGAAGAACAACTGCTTTTTGTTCTGAAAATAATGAAACAGCAGCCCCTTTGATATCCCTGCTTCTTTAACAATTTCATTGGTCGAAGCCCGGTCATATCCTTTCTCAGCAAATTCCTTTATAGCAGCATTTATGATTCGATCTTGTTTTTCCTTTTCTAAGTTGAAGAATTTTGAAAACATTGCCGCGGCCCTCCTTATCAGCTATTGACCACATCAGTCAACCACATTGTACTCCCGTTGACTCATCTGGTCAATAGTGGTCAAGCTATATTTTTTACAAAAATATGTAATAGTCAGTTGATGTATAATATGGCCTTTGGGGATGTGCTATGATGCAGGGTGAGGGTAGGAATTTGGGGGTGATTGGCGAAAACTAGAGAGATTATTTATGGAGGTGGTGGACAATTTTGATGAAGGACAGCAATGAAACATTTTTTTGGAGGTGGTTTACGATTTTAATGAAAAATAGAGATGTATCGTTGACGTTGGAGGGATTAATTGCCGCCCAACTGCGGGTAGCCGTTTGCCATCCACTCCAGCCAGTTTTGGCCGCGAAACAAAGGTCCGTCGAGGCGGGGATTGGTGGAGAGGAGCGGGTGGCAGAGGTCTTCCGGAAGCACCCATTTTCGGCTGATCACCATATTTTCCACGATTTATCTCCCGCTTGGCGTGAACAATTTCAAATGGATTCATTTGTACTGACTCCTTGGTTTGGTACGGTGTTAGAAGTGAAGAATATTGGCGGGGTTCTGGAATTCAAGGATAATCCACCTCAGTTGATCCGCACAAGAGAAGATGGACACCAGGATGGGTATGAGAGTCCGGTTGTCCAATTGGAGCGTAATCGCGAACTAATTAATGATTGGCTATGGAGTCGAAATATTGATATCCCGATATTCGGTGCAATTGTATTGGCGTACCCTAAGCAAATTGTGGCAATTCCCCCTAAGGACACGAAAATCTTATTCCCTAGATTGATTCCCTCTTTTTTGAAAAGCATCCCACAACATGGAAATAAGTTGGACCACGAAACCTTTAATTGGATATCTGCTGAGCTTTTGAAAAGTCATCAACCCTTTATTCCCAAACCAATATGTGAATCATACGGTATTCCTTTCGGAGATTTTCGGACTGGTGGAAGGTGTGAGGCGTGCGGCGGGTTCGGCATGATTAAGCTCCCCCGGACGTGGTGTTGTCCACAATGCGGTGCGGTCGATCACCTTGTCCATCAAAGGACTATACGCGAGTGGTTTTTGATATTTAAACGGCAGATCACAAATCGGGAGTGCCGGGAGTTTTTGGGAGTTGATGATATCCATACAGCCACTCGACTATTACAAAGTATGAATATGGATTTCGATGGAACATATAAGAACCGGACGTATCATTTGTTTAAACGTGATTAAGATATTGTACTCTAGTTTAGGAGGGGCGAGAGTATTGTTGGCATATCCGAGAGTGCCCTCCGTTTATCCGAGAGTATTGCTTACGTATCCGAGAGTATTTTTGCTTGCCGAGAGAATTCTCCGGTTATCCAAGAGTTTTGCCCATTTATCCGAGAGTAACTGACATTATCCAAGAGTATTCCACACTTATCCGAGAGTATCGCCCGCCAGGTCATCACACAACACCCAATTATGAAAAACGTGTAACCGTTCTCTCATAGTGATATGATATTCATGAATTCAACTCAAAAAGGGGAGTGTAGTGGAATTGAAAAATGAACTGATTGAAAGGTTTACTTCCTATGTTAAAGTGGATACCCAGTCCAATGAAAACAGCGAGACTTGTCCATCCACTGAGGGGCAATGGACCTTAGCCCGGATGCTTGTTCAAGAATTAGAATCGATCGGGATGCAGGAAGTCACGATTGACGAAAATGGCTACGTGATGGCGACCTTGCCAGCGAATACTGATAAAGAAGTCCCAACTATCGGCTTCCTTGCCCATGTGGATACAGCTACTGACTTTACTGGGAAAAATGTGAATCCGCAAATCGTGGAAAATTATGATGGCAATGAAATTGTTTTAAACGAGGCCCTTAAAGTAGTGATGTCACCGAAAGATTTTTCAAGCCTTCCTGATTATAAAGGCCATACGTTAATCACAACCGATGGCACGACACTGCTGGGTGCTGACAACAAAGCCGGCATCACGGAAATCATGACTGCAATGGCTTACTTGCTTAACCATCCGGAAATTAAACACGGTAAGGTCCGCGTTGCGTTCACTCCAGATGAAGAAATCGGCAGAGGACCACATAAGTTTGACGTTGCGGCCTTTAATGCCACGCATGCCTATACTGTGGATGGCGGTCCACTCGGGGAATTAGAGTACGAAAGTTTCAACGCGGCTGCTGCGAAGGTCACGATTAAAGGGAACAACATTCACCCTGGCTCTGCCAAAAACAAAATGGTCAACTCGATGAAAATTGGGATGGAATTACATAGCAAGCTGCCTGCACAGGAAGCACCTGAACATACTGAAGGATACGAAGGCTTCTTCCATCTGCTTGCATTCAACGGAGATGTTGAACTGACTAAGCTCCACTATATTATCAGAGATCATGACATGGACACCTTCAAGGCGCGCAAAGCGTTGATCGAAGCCATCGTCAATGAACTCAAGTCCAAATACGGCAGTGACACCATCCAACTGGAATTGAACGATCAATATTACAATATGGGTGAAAAAATTAAGCCCGTGATGGAAATCGTTGACATCGCCCATGAAGCCATGGTAAGCTTAGATATTACGCCAATTGTTAAACCAATCCGCGGCGGCACCGATGGTTCACAGCTTTCCTATATGGGTCTGCCGACACCAAATATTTTTACCGGCGGGGAAAATTTCCACGGCAAATTTGAGTTTATTTCTGTAGATAATATGATTAAAGCCACCAACACCGTCATTGAAATCATCAAATTAACCGAACAAAAGGCTTAACTAAAAAAGCTCGCTTTGACTAATCAAAGTGAGCTTCTTTTTTCATAAGGGCTGTTTTCGAAGAGCTGCTGCGCACTGTTGAAGACTTGCTGCCGTTTCGGCGAGTTGTGTATTCAGCTGAAAGGTAGACCACTTTCCGCCGTTTTCCACTAAATCTTTTTGAATAAGTAAGATCATCCAAATCGAGAACACGGACGCGACTAAATAATACTCCTTAAAAAAACGAGCCCGGTCCTCTTCAAACGAAACCTGATTAAGATACGTTTCCAAAATTCTCTCCCGCATTGAACTCGTCATTTTTTTGGGAAAAAGGGGGTGGGACATATCAATCAAGTGATAAAGATCCCAGTACGGCGAATTCAAATGAGTGTGCTCCCAATCCAAAATCTTCAACTCATTGCCAGCCATCGCAAAATTTCCGGTATGTAAATCGCCATGAGATAACACTTTTCTTTCTGAAAACGGCCACAGACTAAGTTCTGAGAAAATACGATCAATCAATTCGCGTTCCATGTTTAACGAAGACAATATTCGATATACACCTTCTTGCTTTATGGAAACTTCTGATATTACGTTCTCTATTTTTGGTTTCAGTCCTGTCAGGGGCACATTTCCCAGGTTCTCTACCGGTAGAGAATGCCACCAAGCCACCCACTTAATGACCCTCATCACTATTTCCTCATTAAAGTCATGAGAGAGTGGACCAAGGTCCTCGAAAATCATCCAATTACGTTCGGTACAGTCATGAATGGAATAAGAAATCATTTTTGGAAAAATGACTGGAAAATGGGGGAGAATATGTTCATACACCCAGACTTCTTTACCCAATTGACCATTATTTGTAAGAGGTTTAAAAATATAGCTAGTGTCAGGATTCAAATAAAATCTTTCAACAAATCTTCCATTCATCCCTTTATAGAGAATTTCTCTTTTCAGGATGACAGAATCATTCAATGCACCATTGGCCAGAACAATATTGTTAGGCAGTTGCATCGGTTCACCACCTATTCCATATTCATAGTTTCATAGTACTTCTTATCTATACTTATGTTCAATTGAGAAGTTTAACTCCCATTACCGGAATATTTTAAGAGCGTGAGGTCAAACTAACATTGGTTCGATTTTTCAAGGAGGTTAGGTGGAATGGATAACAGAAACACACACGTATTTGTAGAACAGCTGCATGAAAAGCAAGAAAAGGACAAGAAAAATAAAGAACGTCAAGCTAATAGTCAAAAAAGCCAAAGGTTACCGAATAATCAGCATTAACACACTACGAAAAGGGCCAAACCTCTTAGCCGCAACTGGCGGCACCTGAGGTCAGGCCCTTTTACTTATTCATATTTGCAAGAAAACCGCCAAGTAAGTCGTCAATATCTTCTTCGATTTCTTCTTCCTCCATGACCGGTTGCTTTTCTTTAGCACTTTCCCAATCAAACTCACTGAGGTCGTCTTCCATCTCATTTATGTCGAGAGGGGAGGGCGAATCTTCCTTAGCCGCAGCCATTTGCTGATAACTGTCAACTTTAAGAAGTTCCTCGGGAAATACTTCTTCCTGAAGGTACAAAGCTTCGTCGATATCGATTGAATGACTATTTAAAGAAGCAAGTAGTGAAGTCGAACGAACTGGGTCAGAAATCAGTTGATAAAGAATACTTCCCAGCAAAGCTTCTGAATGCTCATGCTTTAACCAGTTTCTCTGGGCTTTCGTTAACTTTTGGGGGAGGGGGATCGTAATGGTCTCCTTTTCCCTCGAAACAGAACTACTCACACCTTGCATGACAAACTCGGCAATTTTACTGGAAAAATTCCTTCTTTCTGTATCTTTCAACTTTTGTAAATGCTTTAAGATATGGTCAGGTGTATCAGAGGGGATACGAAAAGATATGGCCTGGCCCCGCTGAACCTCATTTGAGGCTGGTTTTTTCATATATAATCACCTTATTTAGCTTTTACAGGTTCAACTTTAGGCGCCGTTTGTCTCTCAGCCTTTCGAACAAAGTCGATGATGAGTTTATAATAAGCATTGGCCATCATCCAAATACTTTCTTTCTCATCTTCAAAGAAATCAATATTATAACCGTCTAAATTGTTATTTAACGTCTTAAGATATTCCTTTAAGACATTGGCTCCGCCACCCACAAAGTAGCAAATTTCTGTTTGCGAGTTTCTCTGCCAAACATTACGTAATAAACGATATTGCTTTTTAGCTAAATCAAGCATGATTCGGTCGGTAATATCATGAACACTTGTCCGGCTTCCTTTAACCATAATATGATTACGATCACTTTTCTTAGTGATAATCTCAACCACATCACGACGGCTATCGAGTTCAACTCCATGCTTTGTTCTAATCTCTTCACGGATGGCTTCTAATGATTCAGAAACCCCTAGATTAAACCCTTGTGCTTTATCATCATCAACATTACGATTTTTGATGACAGCAATATCCGTTGATAATCCGCCGATATCTTGGATTAAGATGCGCTTATCAATGAGATCCTTATTGATGATTTTTCCGCTGTTATCCAAAACTAGATTAATAAATGCGGCGAATCCTTCAGGATATACTTTTACTTCATCAAATTTAATATTAACTTTCAACCCTTGGTACTTTGGAGTGACAAGGAATTCCACTTGATGAACGGAACCAACTAATTTAGAACGATAGCCAGCATCTTTTCCTTCTTTTACTTCACGAAGGGGAAGACCTGTTCCCAATGTATAATTGGCATCAATTATATTTTTAGTGCGTGGAAAAGCATTTGAGTTATTTTCCTTTACTGCATCTAAAGCTAATGTTGCAAAAAGCATAATTAACGTTTGATCTTCCTCTGACTTGCTGCTGCCAGGGTCTAGCTCAGTGGCATTAATACTTTTAGTAGCTAAATTACCAATACGATAAATTCCGTTGTTTTCTTTTAAAGCAGGGGAGTGGACTTTGATGTGAATTCCATCTAATGGATTTTTATTATCAAGTTCTTCAATCCCAATAACAGGTCGGTCTTCTGTATCCCTAGCAATAATGTTAGGAATATTTAATTCATATTCTAATTCTCCAAAAATGGCTTTAATGGAGTCATTCCCAACATCAATAGCTGCAACTCTAGATTTAGTCATAAATATCATTCCTTTTCATTTAATAGATTTATTTTTAAAAGTAGTATGTAATTCTAGCTCCTTCTTTAAGGGTATAGAAGATTAATAGATTCTTCAATGATTTCCAAACAAAAAAAATATAACTGTAAAGATGTAAACAATATGTAAACTTCAGTTCATTGTAATCACTTTTTGTAAACAACAATGACAAATCTGTATACATGCCGATATCATAAGATGTATACAGATTTGTTTACATGTAAACATTTTAGTAAACACGATGTATACGATTTTGTAAACAAGTATACACAAAACGTAAACATGTATGCAAAAATGTAAACTTGCGACTAATCCTGCCTATTCTATCCCGCTGACTTTGATCATAACTATTCTTAGCAAAAAAGCACGCCAACTAAGGTGCTCATTAACTAATCATTTATTAATAGTAAGGAAGAAGGATATACTCCCAATCCTCCACTCATTGAATTTGATACATCTGTCCTCATGGGGCGTTCATAAGGACAGATGTTATGTCCTTTATCGAGCTTATTATGGACTCATCTATGGTTCTTGCGGTGGGTTATGTCCTTCATCTTTTACAACCCTTCTTTTTCTACATAAAAGTAATACCATTTCTCCATGTAATTTAATCAGCTCGTCACATCTTCACTTTCCTATTAAGTTTGTATTTTCCCTCTAACCAAATTGGAACTATTTGAATCAGCAGCCTCGTTTTTGTCGAAATAACCCCACTGACGGTGTTGTTGCTAGAGTTTGAGTATTTTTCATGACCCCCTTATCAATGTAAAGGTCCTTCAGAGCAAGTTTTCATAACACCAGAAGTATCGAGTTCATACCATTCTATATCGTTCGTCTAGCATGCCTGTTTTCATGACACCGCTGTTATCAAGTTATTTGTAAACAACAACAACAAATATGTATACATGCAAACATATTTGTAAACACCAAGTATACAAATTGCAAACAAGTACACAAAAATGTAAACGTGTATGCATGAATGTAAACAAGCCCATTTTACTCCTTGATGTGCTACAACAAATTCCATTCCCCCCTTCCTTTGCACAAAAAAAACACACCTATGAAGGTGCGCTTAGACTATACCTGATCTTAGGAACGGAGCTGAATCGATTCCCCTACCCTTAGCTGGCAACCATATCTTCACTAACATAAAGGTAATACCATTTCTCCTTGTAATTTAACCAGCCTGTCACGACCGACTCATGACTGCTTAGTTTGTATTTATCCGCTAATAAATTTGCCGGGTCTGACTTTGTGTCTTCACCTTTGTCGAGATAATCCCACTGACTATTGTTGACGAGCTCCTGGGTATTTTTCATGGCACCACGGTCATTAAGGAAATACCATCTGCCTTCAGAGTTGATCCAACCGGTTTTCATCACGCCCAAATCATCAAAATAGTACCATTCTCCCCTATCAGCAAGCCAGCCTGTTTTCATTACACCGCTGTTATCAAGATAATAACGTTTTGCATCGACCGCTAACCATCCGGTTTTCAGCACCCCTTTATTGTCCAGATAGTATTTCTTGCCACTGTCAGCAATCCACCCCGTCTTCATCGCACCGCTATTATCAAAGTAGTATTTCTTGCCGCCTTTATCGAGCCACCCTGTTCTCATTACCCCTTTTTTATCGAGATAATATTTCTGACCATTCGCGGTAAGCCATCCGGTCTGCATGACGCCAGCATCATCAAAGAAATATCGCTTTCCATTAATTGATTGCCAACCTGTTTTTACTTCACCATCAACATAATAATACGTGTTACCGCTTAGTTCGACCCAGCCGCTGCCATATCCGTTCGCTTTGGCAATTGAATTAAAGCTGCTATCCGTATGGGTGATGATAACTAATGTATACTTTTTAACGTGGCTATATAGCCAGCGTACTTCTGAATTGTGCATCCTGATACATCCTGAACTTGCATAGGTTCCAATCGAATTTTCATTCGCATTCCCATGAATCGCATAGGTTGTTCCATAGGTTCCTCTTGCTTCTAGTCCCATCCACCGGCTACCTAATGGATTCCGTGGATCTCCGCCCGGGATCTTCAATTTATAATAGGGCCGATTAACGATTTTACTAACAATCCTAAACGTTCCTTCTGGTGTTAGCGATCTTGTCCTCCCCGTGGCCACGCTAAATTTTTTAACTAGTTTCCCGCTGTCATAAAAGGCAAGGGTATTGGTCTTCTTGTTAATAATAATTAACTGGGAACCGCCGCTTGCATCAGCTTGGCTCGTAAATAAGAATAGACTGAATAGCAAAACGAAAATGATTGATAGTTTTCTCATAATAATCCCCTCAATTAGTAGTTATTACTAAAAGTAACACATAAAATCAGAATATTTTGTCAAAAATTAGGTTAGAAAGTAAGCATTTCTTCCCTGTTTTTAAAGATATTTACTTTGAAAAACTCTATCATTTCGACAAATATCTAACCTTGTTCCAAATTGAGATTCTCCTATCAGGTGTCAGGCACCGAAGGACTTGAAAAAAGGGGAGCAGTTGGGTATGGTAAAAATACAATTCTCCATTTAGGGTGTGTATCATGCGTATTAATAAATTTATAAGTGAGTCTGGACAGTCATCTAGAAGAGGCGCAGATAAATTAGTTAGTGAAGGAAAAGTTACGATTAATGGGAAAGTGGCAGTAATGGGCAGCCAGGTGGAGCCCGGAGATGATGTAAGGATAAACGGCAGCCAGGTTAGAGTGGCCCAAAATTATGTCTATATCGCTTTAAATAAACCTGTCGGGATTACGAGCACCACAGAACGCCATATAAAAGGAAATATCATCGATTTAGTTAACCATCCCTTACGCATCTTTCATATTGGACGATTAGATAAGGATTCAGACGGTCTCATCCTTTTAACGAATGATGGCGATATTGTGAATGAAATCTTGCGTGCCGAAAACAAGCACGAAAAGGAATATATCGTTACAGTCGACAAACCGATTACCCCTGAATTTTTAAAGAAGATGGCAGCCGGTGTGGAGATTCTTGGTACAAAGACGCTTCCCTGTAAAGTAACGCAGCTATCTAAATTCGACTTCCAAATCATCTTAACACAAGGTTTAAATCGCCAAATCCGCCGGATGTGCTCAGCGCTTGGCTATGGGGTGGTCCGCTTGCAGCGGACTAGAATCATGAACATTCACTTAGGCAACCTGCCGCTTGGACAATGGCGTGACCTATCAAAGAAAGAGCGTAATCAATTATTTGCTGACTTAAACTATCAGCCTAAAGAATGGTAAGGAAAATATTTTTTATTCGGAAACATTAGAGGTGGCTAATTTGGATATAGGATCAAAAATTCGTGCAATACGAAACCGAAAAAAAATCACCATTGCCCAAATGTGTGAGGGGACTGGGTTATCAAAAGGGTTTATCAGCAATGTCGAAAACAATAACACCTCTCCCTCGATTAGCACGTTGCAAACCATCGCAACCTTTCTAGGGGTTCCGCTACCCTATTTGTTATTAGAAAAAAAGGAGCACATGCGGGTCGTTAGAAAAAATGAACGGACTTATTCGACTTTTAACAACTTGAAAATAGAACACTTAACCTCCAAAGGGGGATTAAGAATGATGCTTGTCGAATTTCCTGTGGGTGCTTCAATGGGTGAATTAAATGCCCATGAAGGTGAAGAGTGCCATTTAGTGTTGGAGGGTAAAGTCCTTGCCGAACAAGGCGAAGAATCAATGATTATTGAAGAAGGGGATTCGTTCAGCTGGAACGCGAGTGTACCACATTTTGTTAAAAATATCGGTGAGGGTAGAGCCGTGGTCCTCATTTCAATTTATTCCAACAGTGAACTAAGAGACATTTTCTAATTTCCGCCTAACTAATAGGCTTCACCTCTCAGGAGCACCTTGCAAGCATGAACAAAATAGTAAACAATCAAAAAGGCCGTCAAACAGGATCCGTATGGTCCCCTTAATGTCAGCCTTTTCATTTGTTCCTAATTTATGATCATATCATTGATTACTTCCTGGGCAGCCCTCTCGCCAGTCTCGACAGCTCCATTTAAATAACCTTGATACTTAATAGAAGTGTGTTCACCAGCAAAAAATATTTTGCCTTCCCGCTCTCCTAAAATGCCAGCAAATTTCGTATATTGACCTACCTTCCAATACGAATAGGCCCCTTTTGTCCATTGGTTACTAAGCCAGTGGTCTACGGTAGCTAAACCATTCCAATTGTTCATGCTCCCTGGCAATACAGGCTCTAGTTTGTCCAAAAATTCCTTAGTCGTCTCTTCTAATTTATGGTCTGTAAAAGCAAACTGGTTGGCTGCTGTTTCACCACCAGTAAAATTAACAAGAATTCCTGAATGTCCGGGTTGTGCTCGTGTTGATTCGAAGGTCTGCTGATAGCCTGTATCTGCAAATGATTCACCATTATTGCCAAGCTCATTCCAGAACCGGTTAACAAATTGAGCATGCATTTTTGTGTTAACACCCATTCCGAGTTCTTCAATCGCTGTTTGTTTTAACAGACAAAATCCTGCATTCTCGTAATCTATTGTTCTTAAAATACTAAAAGGGAGAGCTAGAATCACTTTGTCAGCTAAAACTTCCCATTCCACTTCTTTTTTTCGAAAAACGAGCCTTATCTGTTTTTGAGCCATTTGTTCAATCTTTATCAACTGGAAATTTAATTTTATTTGTCCCTGAAGTTTATTCGCTAATAAAGTTGGGAGTTGGTCATTGCCACCCTTTATATGAAAGCATTCATCTGAATCGCCGTACATTCGAAAGGGCTCATTTTGAGCATATGCCAACAAATAAAGCAAGTTTAATGCACTTTGCTCGTAAGCATCAGCACCAAATTCTACGGTGTAGGCAAGTGCTAACAATTTGCCAAATCGAGAATGGATGCCATCTGGTACGGTTTCATTGATATAATCGACGATAGACATTTGATCGAGCTCCCATCCTCGCTCAGTAAAACGATTATAAAGAGTGGTTTCACCTACCTCTTCGAGATCCTTTTGTAATTTAGGGAGGATTTTCATAAAATCATTGGTTACCTCATCAAAGGTATAAGGCTGTTGACCAAAAAAATAAAATGGTTTGGTCTCGACGGGCTCTGCCATGATTAAATTATCTAATTCTAAACCCAGCTCTTTTGCCAGATTCTGAATCTCCTTATGGCAAGTATCAATTAATTCCCCGCCCCGCTCGACCATTTGATTTTCTTTGAAGTAACCTCTCCTCGTCCAACAACGTCCTCCGACCCGCTCCGACGCTTCGTAAATGGTGGATAAGATTCCTGCCTGCCTAAGCCGATAAGCACACGTAAGCCCCGCTAAACCTGCTCCTACAATGACGATTCTTGGAGCAGGTTGCCCACTCACGATTAAAGACATTTGTGGTGTGTAATCCACATTTTGCATATGATGAAGATCTAGTGTAATAACTTGTCCGGTATTTAATTGTTTCTCCATTTTAGTACCTGCCGACATATATGATTTCAGCAGGATACTTGCTAATGGTGTTCGTGCCAAGAAAAACCAACTCCTTTAAGCAAAAATAAAACCATGCTACTTTACTGATTAACCATCTCAGGATAGTAATTATCAATAAAATATGCATGGTGTATAAATTTGCTTGGGACAAGAATCCGGTTCCTTGATTTATTTTTTATACCTCTACAAATTTACTTTCCATTTCAGTAAAAAAGGCCTCGGAAAGTTGAACAAAATCCGCCTCATGTAATTTAATTTCATCGCTGACGTTATACCTTAAAATTGACTTTTCAGTCTATATTATCCCTTTAAACTTTAGCCAACTTACTAGATTTGACTTATATCTGATTATTTTTTACACTTTCTTCACAAACAAATTAAACTACTATCAACTTGTTTGCCTAATATTTTACAAAATTCTGATTGTATGTGAAAATAGGTAGGATTATTAAAGTAAGTACATGTGCTTGTGCTAAGGATCAGTAGGTTGGATGGAATCGGATCAATTTTATAGCTGCCATCCTTTCATGAAATCATCCCATTTCAAAACTTGGAGGACACTAAATCAATGAGAACCATTAAACTTGGAAGCAGTTCATTAGATGTGCCAGTTGTAGCAGTGGGCTGTATGCGTATTAATTCACTTGAAAAGACAGAGGCGGAGCGCTTTGTTCAATCGGCATTAGAAGAAGGGGCAAACTTCTTTGACCATGCTGACATTTATGGCAGCGGCACCTGTGAGGAAATTTTTGCGGATGCCATCCATATGAATTCGAGCGTCCGTGAAAAAATCATTCTGCAATCAAAATGCGGAATTCGTAAGGGAATGTTTGATTTTTCAAAAGAACATATTTTAGAATCGGTCGACGGAATTTTGAAGCGTTTGAAAACCGAATATCTCGATGTGCTGCTTTTGCACCGCCCTGATGCGCTTGTCGAGCCTGAAGAGGTTGCAGAAGCCTTTGATATCCTTGAGAGTTCAGGAAAAGTGCGCCATTTTGGTGTTTCTAACCAAAATCCCATGCAGATCCAGTTGTTAAAGAAATTTGTGAAGCAGCCGCTTGTCGCTAACCAACTGCAGTTAAGTATCACCAACGCCACGATGATCTCAAATGGCATGAATGTTAACATGGAGAATGATTCAGCCATAAACCGGGATGGCAGCATCCTTGATTATTGCCGTTTGAACGATATTACCATCCAACCATGGTCACCATTCCAATACGGGTTCTTTGAAGGAGTATTCCTTGGCAGCGACAAGTTCCCAGAGCTGAATCAGCAGATTGATGAACTTGCCGCTAAATATGCAGTGAGCAATACGACCATTGCGGTTGCCTGGCTTTTACGTCATCCAGCCCATATGCAGCCAGTGATTGGAACCATGAATATCGACAGATTAAAGGACTGCTGTCAGGCGAGTGACGTTCATTTGACACGTGAGGAATGGTATCGCATTTATCGCGCTGCCGGGAATATTCTTCCGTAAATGTTATTTTGAACTACTCTCCAAAAAAGAAGGCATAACAAATTATGTATTCACAAAAAAAAGAGTATGGAATCGTTATGATTC
This sequence comes from Neobacillus drentensis, assembly GCF_036962765.1. Taxonomy (GTDB): domain Bacteria; phylum Bacillota; class Bacilli; order Bacillales; family Cytobacillaceae; genus Neobacillus; species Neobacillus drentensis_C. The sequence goes on along the minus strand of NZ_JBALOS010000002.1, from coordinate 2,999 downwards.
CATACTCTTTTTGCACTATATCACCTGTATTTCTTGACCGCTGTTTTCTTTTTTAAAGGAAAATTTCATTTTGAAAAGACTTACAACAAAATAGACAATCGCGAGACTCAAAACGAAGGTCCAGACTTGCGTAATCTTTGGCGTATTTGAGACCCCTAAAAAATAAAGTAAGGCTGGAATGGTTAGGGTTACCCAGGACTGTACGAATGCAACTAGACCAATGTAAGTATCAATTTTCTTTTTAAGGCTATTTGATAAAAAGAATAGAAACCAAAGGTAGGCCCACATTCCCCATGTTAATGCATTGACGATATCATGGAAATGAATAATGGAGGTAATCGTATAAACGACTGCAATAATCGCGACCCATAAGCTAAACCAACCAAGACCGCTGCCATCAAGCCCTTTCAATAAGGTGACACCAACATATAGATACGTCAAGCCAAATAAAAATATCGCTGCGACATTATAAAGATCCCAATTATTTTGACCTGCTGCAACCATTAAGTATGATGGGATGATGATTTGAAGGATTCCGATGAATAAATTAAAGATACCAACACTTTTTGCTTCAGCCTTTCCTAATAGCATAAGGCTGTTAAGAAATAATACCGCTCCCGATAAAAATAAACCAATATAACTCATATAGATAGTTGTGAAAAGTCCTTTCTCACAACATCCCCCTCCTTCAATAAGAAAAAACCGTTTTTTAACTCCATAAATATAGCATAGCCCATGAACAAATGTTAAGTGACGTCTGAACAAAATTTTATATTAATTATTACCATTTTATCTATTCCAGGCCCTATGGCTAATAAAAGGTTAACTCTTAAAACTTTTTATTGGTAAATATTCTCAATTATTTTCTTAACCACATGGTTTAGTTGATTTTTTGTAACATTATTGTAATAAATAAAAAGGGAGCTCAGCAGTTGACACGATTAGACTTTTTACCTAGACAAGCATGAGCAAAGTCACTTTTTCTGATTATTAAATTAACTCAGAAATACTATCGCAATATACTTGCCATAGATGTAAAAGATTTAACATATCCCTGTTATTTGTCTCAGAAAAATCCATGTTACGATATGGAACAATGAGCAGTCACACAACAGGGAGGGTAAAAAGAATGCTTAATAAACTTAAAACATTCATAGCAGTTGCTATACTCTCAGTAACTGTTAGTGCGAATGTACAAGCTGCTACTATTACTGAAAAACAAGACAATACCCGTTGGGATCAATATAATCAAACTTTAGAAAATATCCAAAAGGAATCGAATACGCTTAAAACAAACAATCCTGTGAATCCAGCGGCTCCTGCAGTTACTGAACCATTTCCGGTGTCTGCAAAGCCCGTTATTGCAGAAGCAAAAAAGAAAAGTGTACCCGTGATGAAATTAGCAAGCAGTACAAGTACAAGCGTCAAGGAAATTACCGTGAAAGCCACCGCCTATACAGCTTCCTGTGAAGGGTGTTCAGGTATTACTAAAACGGGGATTAATATTAAAGATAATCCCAATAAAAAGGTCATCGCCGTTGACCCATCTGTGATTCCGCTTGGAAGTAAGGTTTATATAGAAGGTTTTGGTGAAGCGATTGCTGCCGATACAGGCGGAGCGATTAAAGGAAATCGAATTGATATCTTTATTCCATCTAAACAGGATGCTATCGATTTTGGTGTAAAAAAATTAAAGGTTACCATCTTAAACTAAGATGGAGAAGCATGTATCACTATATTCAGACTAAACACTGCAACCCCCTTTATTTATTAAGTGGATGCAGTGTTTTTTGTTGCGCTTTCATTGGCTGGTATAACTTACAAAAGTGTAAGGAGGATGTAAGAAAAACAAATTTTCCACTTTTGACCAATTTATTATAATTTTCTTCAGAAAAGGATAAGGGGGAAAATGATGATGTGGATATCAGAACTTAATATTGAATTGTTTAGAGTCATTAATGATAGTGGTAAGGATTTCACTTATTTAAACCCAGCAATGATTTTCATTGCTGAATATATGGTGCTGTTTTTAGCCTTACGTATCCTGATCTTTTGGTTTACAAAAAGTAAAACCAATAGAATGATGATTATTTGCGGATTGATTACCTTTTTAGCGGCGGAAATCATGGGAGAAATGGCCGGACTCATCCATTCGAATAATCAGCCATTCTCTGAACTGATTCACGTGAATAAACTCATCGGGCATGAAGTGGATAATTCTTTTCCAAGTAATCACACCATTTTGTTCTTCTCATTTTGTATGGTTTTCTTTCTTTTTAAAAGAAAATCAGGTGTTTTATGGATTTTATTAGCATGCCTTGTTGGTCTGTCTCGGATTTGGGTTGGTGTACATTATCCAGGAGATGTGATTGTGGGAGCCGCTATTAGTATTCTTTCAGCCCTAATCGTTTACCGAGTCGTACCTACGTTACGTTTTATAGGTAATTTGTTAGCTATTTTCGAAAAAATGGAACGACAGATCCTGCCCCAAAAACGTAAGTCAAAAGAATTGTAGAAATATTATTGCAATATAAATGCCACGGATGTAAACGATTTATCATCTCCCTGTTCTTTGTTTCAGAAAATTCTATGTTACTATTTAGAAAACTTAGCAACCAAAGAACATGGAGGGTAAAAGAATGCTTAAAAGAATTATATCAATTATAGCAGTTGCTGTACTCTCAGTAACTGTAAGTGCTAATGTACAAGCTGCAACTATTACTGTACAAAAAGGAGATACCCTTTGGGATCTATCACGTGCAAATAATACTTCATTAGAAAATATTCAAAAGTTGAATCATCTTACTACGGACCTTATTCACCCGGGTGATGTTTTAACCATTGCGCCGGAAAAACATTATACAGTAAAAAAAGGTGACACACTATGGGACATTTCCATGGATTATCGTGTAACTGTTCCGCAACTTAAAGAATGGAACCAATTAACTACCGATCTCATCCATCCTGGATTAAATCTATTAATCTATGAAGGTTTAAAT
>NZ_JBALOS010000001.1:54374-68947 GCF_036962765.1 Neobacillus drentensis | reverse complement strand
TGATTATATTTTGAGGTGATGGGAATTGTTTGTAAAAAATATTATGATTCCAAAGCATGAATGTTTTACTGCACAAGAGGATACAACCCTTAAAGAAGCATTAGAAAGTTTGGAAAGACATCAGATTGATGGGCTGCCAGTGTTAAGTGGTGATAAGTATGTGGGAGTTGCGACAAGATATAACATTTATGCGGGCTACTTTCAATCAAATAAACCAAAGGAAGAGTATTTAACTTCCACTTTTGTAAAAGATATTGCTTCACATCATGAAAAATTTTTAGAAGGCGGAGAATTATTCGAGAAAACACTCCTTGATCTAAAGGATTTTCCTTTATTAGCGGTTGTTGATGGAAATAAAAATTTCCTAGGAGTGGTTACACGCTCGGATGTAATTAGTTCTTTTGAAAGTGCATTTGGTGTAAATCGTCCAGGTGTGAGGATTGCTTTTACATCAGTTGAAACGGAGGGACGAATTGCTCGTCTGTCGGAAATCGCTCATCAATTCCATGAGCATATTATTTCACTGGTAACTTTTGACGAAACAGATAAACTCGTCCGAAGAATCGTAATGAAGATTGAGAAGAAAGATAACATTGATAAATTTACCAAAAAATTAGAAGAACATGGATTTAGAATATTGAGTATTCAAGAAGATTAATAACGAGCTGCAGGTAAATTTTTAAATCCCTTCTCATACATTGTATGGGAGGGGGTTTTTATGTTTTTTAAAGTAGCTACGTGTTTCGTCATTTTTTTATGTGGGTATATACTAATCAAATGGATTTCAATTCCTCATCCCTTTGTTTTAGCTGATTTTTTTATAAGTCTAGTTGTAAATCCATTAAAATTTTTTGCGAGCACCTTGGTTTTTTTTATCGGGTCTCTCATTACTGGAAGAGTAATCCGTGAACTGATTATTGGGACCAAAAAGACTTGGCAAAAACGAAAAGTGATGGTTGATACCCTTCTTTTTGAATATTTATTACTGATTATTATTTTTTCGTTTCTTTTTCATTTAGGGTGGGAGCAAACCATTGTCTTTTTTAGTTTAAGTCTTTTTTATGGTATGATTTCCATGGAACGAAGTTAAGAAATGGGGAAAAAGGAAAATGGTTATTACTGTAGTCTTCTTGTTCATCTTTATCATCGGTGTCAGTCTAGTTTTATATATGGTACGTCAAGCTTTTTTAAATAATATAATTGAACATGAATTTAGCTTTCCGGACTTTCCTAAATCACTTGGCAGTGTTTCGATTTTTTTTATATCGGATATACATAGGAGAACAATTTCTGAAAAAGTAATAAATCCTGTTATTGGCAAAGCGGATATTGTGATAATTGGAGGGGATTTAACAGAAAAAGGAGTCTCTTTTGAAAAAGTAAAAGCAAACCTAATGAATTTAAAGCAAATTGGTCCTGTTTATTTTGTATGGGGTAACAATGATTATGAAGTTGATTATCATAAATTGGATGCGATCCTCCTAGAACTAGGCATTAAAGTATTAGCAAACACAGCTGTAACCTTTGAATCGGCGCAAGGGGAAAAAATTTGTTTATTGGGTGTTGATGATTTAAGTCAAGAACGAGATCGCCTTGATTTAGCCATATTAGATGCAGAAGAAAGCAGTTTTAAGATTTTAGCGAGCCATTATCCTAGTATAACAGATAAGATTCTTCCTGAGCATAACATCCGCTTGGTGTTAAGTGGTCATACACACGGAGGACAAATCCACATTTTGGGATATAGTCCCCATGAACGGGGAAAAATAAAAAGGTTAGATAATACGGTCCTATTAATAAGCAATGGTTATGGTACCACTGCCATTCCGTTGAGGTTAGGCGCTCCTGCTGAATGTCACCTAATAAAACTAAATGGGGATTCTGAAAAGGAAGGATAAATATAGACAATTCACCAACAGAACCCTGAGGCATACACTGAAAACAAGAGTTATGTCACGGCAGGGGGCAAAATCATGCGCTTAGAACGCTTAACAGCCAATAAAATAAAAATTTTTCTTACCTCTGATGATTTATTTGACAGGGGACTCTCCAAAGAAGATATTTGGAAGGATTCCATTAAATGGAATCAGCTTTTCCATGATATGCTGGAAGAGGCAAGTGAGGAATTTGATGTTGATATTCAAGGTTCTGTTGCGGTAGAGGTGTTCTCCCTCCAGGCACAAGGGATGATATTGATTATTACCGTTGATGAAATAATAGAAGATGAAGAAATTTTATATGATGGATTTATTGAGATGCAAGTAAGGGTTGAAGGCTTTCCAGACCTCTTGTATGAATTTGATGAGTTTGAAGACATTATAGGTCTAGCCAAAAGACTGTCTTCAGTCAATATTTTCGGTGGGAATCTCTTTGCCTGGAACAACCGTTACTATTTATTAATGGAAAATCTAGAACCTGAAAAAAATATGAAAGCAGCTTGCGTTTTATCAGAATTTGGTAATGCTTCTATTTTAAGCCCGTATGTACTAGCTGAATATGGTAAACGAGTTATCGATAATCACGCGGTGGAAACCATTCTTCGTTTCTTTAAGTGACTATATCTTTTTATAGATTTTCAAAGGGCGCCACCGCCCGATAACGAAAGGCTATGTTAAAGACTATTGTTGATTTTGGCACCCTGTTGTTCTCCGTTCCAGGCGCGAGGACTCCTGCGGGAGGCTCCCCGGACCGCCCGCTCCTGGAGCGGAAATCAACAGGCGAGTTTAACATAGCCTAATGAAAAAAGAAATTGTGCAATAATATTTAGCCATTGCATTAGTAAAATACTTTTAAAATGCCAATGGCGACGTTTACATAATGTTTTTTTTATGTTTTTCTTATTGCATAAATGAATTAAAGGTGTATACTTGTGTCTGAAAGATGACAACATTCGTAGCATTTTTTTAGGGAGGATTACAAATGGTAGCCGAAAAAGATAATGAAAAGACTAATCAAGAGGAAAAACATGACGTGTTGAAATCGACACAAACAGTTATACATAAGGCCCTTGAAAAGTTAGGTTATCCTGAAGAGGTTTACGAGCTCTTAAAAGAGCCATTGCGTTTAATGACAGTTAAGATTCCGATTAGAATGGATGACGGTTCTATAAAAATATTTACTGGCTACCGTGCCCAACATAATGATGCAGTGGGGCCAACAAAGGGCGGGATTCGTTTCCATCCAGGTGTAACAGAAACAGAAGTGAAAGCCCTTTCAATATGGATGAGTTTAAAATGTGGGATCGTCGACCTGCCATACGGCGGTGGTAAAGGCGGTATCGTTTGCGACCCTCGAGATATGTCGTTTAGAGAGCTTGAGAGATTGAGCCGTGGTTATGTTAGAGCTATTAGTCAAATAGTAGGACCAACGAAAGATATTCCAGCTCCAGACGTATTTACCAATTCGCAAATCATGGCTTGGATGATGGATGAATATAGCCGAATTGATGAATTTAATTCACCTGGCTTTATTACAGGGAAGCCTCTTGTTTTGGGAGGATCGCATGGACGTGAATCAGCAACTGCAAAAGGTGTAACAATCTGTATCCAAGAGGCTGCAAAGAAGAAAGGGATTCAGATTGAGGGGGCTAGAGTAGTTATCCAAGGTTTTGGTAATGCTGGAAGCTTCTTATCCAAATTTATGCATGATGCTGGTGCAAAAGTAATTGGAATTTCCGATGCATACGGGGCATTACATGATCCAAATGGACTTGATATTGATTATCTATTAGATAGACGAGACAGCTTTGGAACAGTGACAAAATTATTTAATAACACAATAACAAATAAAGAATTGCTTGAACTTGAGTGCGATATTCTTGTTCCGGCTGCGATTGAAAATCAAATTACGGAAGAAAATGCTCATAATATCCGTGCAAGCATTGTTGTTGAGGCGGCTAATGGTCCAACCACGCTTGAGGCAACTGAGATTTTAACAGAGCGGGGAATTCTTCTTGTTCCGGATGTTTTAGCGTCAGCTGGCGGTGTAACTGTTTCATATTTTGAGTGGGTTCAAAATAACCAAGGTTATTATTGGTCTGAAGAAGAAGTAGAAGAAAAGCTTGAAAAAGTAATGGTAAAATCCTTTAATAATATTTACGAAACTGCCCAAACACGCCGTGTAGATATGCGTCTTTCCGCTTATATGGTTGGGGTTAGAAAGATGGCAGAAGCGAGCCGCTTTAGGGGCTGGATTTAATTTCAAGCCGCATGTAAATATTATACTTAACCATTGAAACATAGTTAAAAAACTCCTATCATAGACGATAGGAGTTTTTTGTCATCCAGGTATGATTGTTTTAAGGAGTGTACCCATTATGCAAATAGAAGATATTATCATTGTTGGTGGTGGCCCCTGTGGCTTAGCAGCAGCCATCGCCCTTCAGGATAAAGGTAAGGAATCCTTAATCATTGAAAAGGGAAATGTGGTGAATTCCATTTATCACTATCCAACCCACCAAACATTCTTTAGCACGGCAGAAAAATTAGAAATTGGAGAAGTGCCATTTATTACTGATAGTTATAAGCCAAAAAGAAATCAGGCTCTAGTCTATTATCGTGAAGTGGCCAAACGAAAACAGCTGCGCATTAACTCATTTGAACAAGTAACAAAAGTATCCAAACAAGGTGAATTGTTTCAAGTTTATACGGATAAAAATACCTATAGTGCACGCTATGTAATCATCGCAACCGGTTATTATGATCATCCAAATTATATGAATGTTCCAGGCGAAAATTCATCAAAAGTATTTCACTATTTTAAGGAAGCACATCCCTATTACGATAAAGATGTTTGTGTGATTGGCGGGAAAAATTCTAGTGTGGATGCAGCGATCGAATTGGTAAAAGCAGGTGCGAGAGTGTCAGTTTTGTATCGTGGTGAAAAGTATTCACCAAGTATAAAACCATGGATTCTCCCTGAGTTTGAGTCGTTAGTACGTACAGGGGAAATAATGATGGAATTTAATGCACATGTTAAAGAAATAACAGAGGATCAAGTTTTTTATACAAAAGACGATGAGGAAATAACAATCAGCAATGACTTTGTTTTTGCCATGACTGGATACCATCCAGATCATCAATTTTTAAAAAATATGGATATAAAAATGGATGAAGAAACTGGGCGGCCTTTCTTTAATCCCGATTCAATGGAGACAAATATAGATGGAATATATATTGCGGGAGTTATTGCAGCAGGAAATAACGCAAATGAAATATTTATTGAAAATGGCAGATTCCATGGAGCAGCAATCTCTCGGTCTATCGTGGAAAAAGATGCAAAAAGGGTGGCTAAATAATGAAAAAGGTTGTTTTATTAACAACAGGTGGAACAATTGCAAGCAAGCCAAATAAAGAATCAGGAAAATTAGCATCTGGAGCTTTAACTGGTGAAGAATTAGCAAGTATGTGTAATTTGCCAAATGACATCGAAGTAGTGGTTGAATCGGTTTTCCAAAAAGCCAGTATCCATATAACTTTTGAGGATTTAATCCTTTTGAAGAATAAGATCGAAGATTATTTTAAGGATGATGAAGTTTCAGGTGTTGTTGTCACACATGGAACGGATACGATGGAAGAAACATCTTATTTTCTCGATTTAACCATTAAGGATTCCAGACCAGTAGTAGTGACAGGGTCACAGCGCTCTCCAGAAGATATAGGAAGCGATGTATACATTAATTTACGCCATGCCATCTATTGTGCATGTTCCCATGATTTAAGGGATGCTGGAACTGTTGTTGTTTTTAATGAACGGATATTTGCCGCAAGATATGTAAAAAAAGAACATGCTTCTAATATTCAGGGCTTTAATGCATTTGGATTTGGATATCTTGGCATTATCGATAATGATCAAGTCCATGTATTTCAAAAACCGATTAAAAGAGAATATTTTGAATTAAAAACTTCTATTCCACAGGTTGAAATCATTAAATGCTATATTGGAGCAGATGGGAAATTTATTAAGGCAGCGCGAGAAGCAGGGATTTCTGGTATTGTCCTTGAGGGAGTCGGACGTGGTCAAGTTGCTCCTAACATGATGACAGAAATCGATAAAGCTATTGCCCAAGGTATTAAACTGGTAATCACCACTAGCGCAGAAGAGGGATCTGTTTATACAACCTATGATTACGAAGGAAGCGCCTATGATCTTTTTAATAAGGGAGTCATTCTAGGGAGTGACAACGATTCTAAAAAAGCAAGAATTAAATTGGCTGTTGCCCTTGCAAGTAATTTGAAGGAAATTAAATTTTAAGCTTTAACGAGACAATAAAGGAATACCTAATAGTAATTGGAATGAATCTTTCATTTTCTTTATAGAGAATCCATGATACGATTAAGAAAATGGATTTGAAAAGAGGTTCATCATGCTGGGAATATTATCAGCTGGGCTTGCCCCCGGACTGGCATTACTAAGTTATTTTTATTTAAAAGATGAATATGAACCAGAGCCAATATCCTTCGTTTTAAGGACATTTATGTACGGAGCTCTTTTTGTGTTTCCTATCATGTTTATCCAGCATGTACTTGAAACAGAGCATATTGTAAAATCTGATCTTTTCAATGCCTTCCTTAGCACAGGTCTGTTAGAGGAGTTTTTTAAATGGTTTATTCTTTTTTATGTGGTTTATCAGCATGTTGAGTTTGATGAACCCTTTGATGGAATTGTCTACGGAGTAGCAGTATCGCTTGGTTTTGCTACAATCGAAAATATCTTCTATTTAATAGCGAATGGAATCGAACATGCCGTGACGCGTGCATTGTTACCTGTTTCAAGTCATGCCCTATTTGGTGTAATTATGGGCTTTTATATTGGAAAGGCGAAGTTTACGGAAGGGAATAAAGCAAAGTGGGTCATTCTTTCCTTATTTTTGCCATTTATTCTTCATGGAGCCTATGATTTTATCTTAATTTCACAAGAAAATTGGCTTATAATCATTTTTCCTTTTATGATTTTTCTTTGGTGGTTTGGATTAAGGAAAGTAAAGAAAGCAAAAATTTTAAGTGCCAATCATTTTAAAAAACAATATCCTGTCCAAAAAACCCTTCATTCCTAAAGAAGGGTTTTTTCTTTTATTAACATTTAAATGGAATAAAAAACCGATTAAAACAAAAAATAGATTTACTGCTAAAAAGAGATTTACAATGGGGGTTAAAATTCCATGATAAAGAAGAAAATCTTAATTAAGTTCTTTATACTAATCTTTCTCATGTTTGTAACATCGACCTTTTCAGAAAGTAAGGAGGTGCGTGCATTTACCAATCAGGTAATTGAAAAAGGTTCGGTTGGCGATGATGTCATTGAGCTTCAATCCAGGCTTCAATATTTAGGTTTTTATAACGGTAAGATTGATGGAGTTTTTGGCTGGAGCACATATTGGGCATTAAGAAACTTCCAATATGAGTTTGGGTTGCCGATTGATGGATTGGCCGGGTGGTCGACAAAATTAAAATTAGCTAAAGCAAGCAAGTATAACGAACAATTTGTAAAAAAACATATTAACTCAGGTAAAAGGTTTACACATTACGGTGGAGTTGATGAAAGTAAACAGAGTGCACCAAGCCCTGCACCTAAAACTCCTGCAAACAAAGGATCAGCAAACCAAGCACCTGCAAAACAAGGACCAGCCAAACAAGCGCCAAAACAAAAGGCACCACAGCAAAACACAGCACCAAAAAAGACAGCGCCTAAAAAGCCTACGGCTGCTAACACACCAAATGGTTTTTCTCAAAATGATATCCAGTTGATGGCTAATGCCGTTTATGGAGAATCCAGGGGAGAACCTTATACAGGGCAGGTTGCTGTTGCAGCTGTCATCCTTAACAGGGTAAACAGTGCAACGTTCCCTAATACGGTTTCAGGGGTGATATTTGAGCCAGGAGCATTTACTGCAGTGGCGGATGGTCAAATTTGGCTGACCCCAAATGAAAATGCTAAGAAAGCTGTTTTAGATGCAATCAATGGGTGGGACCCAACTGGGGAGGCACTCTATTATTTTAACCCAGACACCGCCACGAGCGGGTGGATTTGGGGACGACCGCAAATTAAACGAATCGGGAAACATATTTTTTGCAAGTAGAGAGGTGAATAGAATTGATAAGAGGAATATTAATTGGCGTTCTCGCAGTCGGTGTTGTGGGAACCGCATATTGGGGCTATCAAGAACATCAGGAGAAGAATGCCGTTCTTTTAAATGCGGAAAATACTTATCAACGGGCATTCCATGACCTGACCTATCAAGTTGATCTATTACACGATAAGATTGGGACCACTCTTGCAATGAATTCAAAACAGTCATTGTCTCCGTCCCTTATAGAAGTTTGGCGGCTTACTTCTGAGGCTCATGGTAATGTTGGTCAATTACCGCTAACTTTGCTTCCCTTTAACAAAACAGAGGAATTCTTAGCTAGAATCGGGAACTTTAGTTACCGTACAGCTGCAAGAGATTTGGATAAGGAACCATTGTCAAACGATGAATACAACACCCTAAAGGTCCTTTATAAGCAAGCAGGAGATGTTCAGAATGATCTCCGAAAAGTCCAACATATGGTATTAAAAAATAATCTTCGTTGGATGGATGTTGAACTTGCCTTAGCATCTGGAAAGGAATCAACTGATAATACCATTATTGACGGCTTTAAAGCAGTAGAAAAGACGGTAAGCGGCTATACTGAATCTAATCTAGGTCCTACTTTTGCAAATATGCAAAAAAAGGATGAAAATTTTAAAAAAATAAAAGGAAAAACCATTACTAAACAAGAGGCAATCCAAATCGCAAAGAAATACATCAAAATTGATGGGAATTCAGAAGTGAAGGTTACGGAAAATGGAAAAGGTTCCAACTATGGTTTTTATAGCGTTTCGATAAAAAATAAAAAAACTGGCGAAGAAGGCAGTATGGATATTACTAAAAAAGCCGGTCGACCAATTTGGTTTATCAATCAGCGGGATGTAAAAAAACAAGTTCTAAGTTTAAATGATGCTGATAATAAGGCGGCTGCTTTTTTAAAAGACACGGGCTTTAAAGATTTAGAGATATTTGAAAGCACACAGTATGACAATATTGGGGTATTCAATTTCGTAACCTCTATTAATGGCGTTAGAATTTATCCAGAATCAATAAAAGTAAAGGTAGCGCTGGATAATGGTGATATTATTGGTGTATCAGCAGAAGAATATTTAAAATCTTTTCAAACAAGAACAATTGAAAAACCGGCTATCTCCGTGAAACAAGCTCGAGCAAAAGTAAATCCAAACTTGAAAGTCATGGAAGACCGTCAAGCGATTATTGTCAATGACCTTAATAAAGAAGTACTATGTTACGAGTTCCTTGGAACAATCAATGATGATACTTACCGGATTTTTATTAACGCCAAAAGTGGTGTAGAAGAAGATGTAGAAAAACTTAAGAACGCAGAGGCTGTTTATGAAGATGTGTTATAAGGAAAAGCAATTGCTTTTCCTTATATTTTTTTCGAAAAACTCCAATAATAGAGGTATTAACTCAGTGGAGTGGATAGTCATGAAAAAGGTAGAAAGAGTTTTAATCAAAATTGTTATCATCCAATTTATTTTTCTTTTTCTTTCGCAACTTTTTTTTCATCAATTAGATGTATTTCCGCAAGTAAAACAATTGACAAAGTATGAAGGAGTAAATGAAAATACATATACTGAAATTCTTGAAACCTTTCAGGGAGAATAAGAAAGCAGGGCAGCCTGCTTTCTTTTGATTACCCATTTTTACTGAATTGGTCTGTAAAAATTTCATATTTTATCATGGTAAAAAAAGAGGCAATCCAATATCTTGTGGTAAAATAATAGTAGACAACATCTGAGAAACTCATGATGACAAATAGGAGGATTTATGGAAAAAAAAATATCAATCGCAATAGACGGCCCAGCTGCAGCCGGAAAAAGTACAGTCGCAAAAATAGTAGCTGAAAAACTTTCTTACATTTATATTGATACTGGTGCGATGTACCGAGCTTTAACATATAAGGCAATAGTAAATCAACTGAATTTGGAAGACGAAGCTGCTTTATTGGAAACATTATTATCCACAGATATTCGATTGCTGCCATCTGATAAAGGTCAGTTAGTATTTTTAGACGATCAAGATATTACGAATGAAATTCGATTTGCTGAAGTAACCAATTCAACTTCCTTTGTTGCTAAACATCAAAAGGTTCGAGAAGAAATGGTCAGAAGACAACAAGCTTTTGCCACTAAGGGCGGAGTTGTTATGGATGGAAGGGACATTGGTACGCATGTATTGCCAGGTGCAGAAGTAAAGGTATTTTTGCTTGCAAGTGTGGAAGAAAGAGCTGAAAGACGTCATATTGAAAATATTCAAAAAGGCTTCCCGTCTGACTTAGAAAAATTGAAAGAAGAAATTGCTCGTAGAGATAAAATTGATTCTGAGAGAGAAGTAGCACCATTGAAAAAAAGCGATGATGCAGTTGAAATCGATACAACCTCTTTAACAATTCCAGATGTTGTAGAAAAAATAATGGTGTTGGTGCACGAAAGGATTGGATAGGTGTGACGTTTTATGCGTTTGCAAGATCAGTGGTTACAGGAGTTTTTAAACCACTTTATAGGATTGAAGCTATTGGAGTAGAACATTTCCCTAAAGATGGCGGGGTTCTTCTTTGTGCGAATCATATCCATAATTTTGATCCCATTGTTGTTGGTATAATGGCCCCTCGCCCTGTCCATTATATGGCAAAAGAAGAGATTTTCTCCGTGCCTATTTTGGGCAATATCGTTAGAAAGTGTAATGCTTTTCCAGTGAAAAGGGGCTTTAGTGATCGTGAAGCCCTTAGAACAGGGTTAAAGATCTTAAAGGATGGACATGTCTTCGGGCTTTTTCCGGAGGGGACAAGAAGTAAGAATGGTGAACTAGGAAAGGGACTTTCTGGAGCGGGTTTTTTTGCATTAAGGTCCACAGCATCAGTTGTGCCTTGCGCGATAATCGGTCCATATCGAAGTTTCCGAAAATTAAAGATTGTCTACGGACAACCCATTGATTTGGATGAAATGAGAAAAGAAAAAGCATCAGTAGAACAAGTTACTGAATTAATTATGTCAGAAATTGATAAACTTAAAAAAGAACATCAATAGCTTCTGCTTGACAAAATAGACTATTTATAAGAAGTTAATGGAAAGAGTTTTTTTTGAAAATTCACTGCTTTTCTGTTTTTTTATTTGTGTTGTATGCTGCGTGGCATCCACCAGATCATATATAGAATTTTTGAAGTAAATGGATTAAGGAGGAATACATATGTCGGAAGAATTAAATCAAGTAGAAGTGAAAAGCTTTGAAGTTGGGGATAAAGTAACTGGACAAGTTACCAAAGTAGAAGAAAAACAGGTGCTAGTCGATATCCAAGGTAGTAAACTTGATGGAATTATCCCAATCAGTGAACTTTCAAGTCTTCATATTGAAAAGGCATCTGATGCAGTTGCAGACGGTGATGAACTAGAATTAGAAGTTTTAAAAGTTGAGGAAGAAGCAATTATCCTTTCGAAAAGAAAAGTTGATGCGGAAAAAGCTTGGGAGAATTTAGAAAAACAATTCCAAAGTGGAGAAATCATCGAAACTGAAGTCAAAGACGTCGTAAAAGGCGGCTTAGTAGTCGATTTAGGCGTTCGTGGGTTTGTACCAGCATCATTAGTTGAAGCTCATTTTGTAGAAGATTTTAGTGATTATAAAGGCCGTACTCTTACTTTTAAAATCGTCGAACTTGATAAAGAAAAGAACCGTTTAATTCTCTCACATCGAGCAGTAGTGGAACAAGAAAAAGGGAAGCAAAAACAAAATCGTCTTAGTGCAGTACAAGTTGGTCAAATTATTGATGGAACTGTTCAAAGAATCACTGACTTTGGTGCATTTGTTGATATTGGCGGCATTGACGGTCTAGTTCATATTTCCCAATTATCATATGATCATGTTAATAAACCATCAGATGTAGTTCACGAGGGCCAGCAAGTTCAAGTTAAAGTATTAAGTGTTGACCGTGATAATGAGAGAATTTCATTATCAATTAAAGAAACACTCCCTGGACCATGGTCAAATATTTCTGAAAAAGCACCTAAAGGAAGCGTCTTAAAAGGTAAAGTGAAAAGATTGGTCTCTTATGGTGCATTTGTTGAAGTATTCCCAGGTGTTGAAGGGCTTGTTCATATCTCTCAAATTGCCCATAAGCATATTAGTACTCCGCATGAAGTATTAAAAGAGGGACAAGAAGTAGACGTCAAAGTCCTCGATGCAAATGAATCTGAACAACGTTTATCATTAAGCATTAAAGAACTTCTTGAAAAAGAGTATGAGGATAATCAAGATTATGAACTTCCTGAAGAGTCAAAGGGCTTTCAACTTGGGGAAGTTATTGGTGATAAATTAAAGAATTTAGGAAAATAATGGTGATATGAGTGTCTAGATCTGAACGGAAATGGGACCACATTCGTTTTGCGCTTGAAAATAGGCAAAATCATTCTTCAGTTTTCGATGATATAAAATTTATTCACCAAGGTTTACCCGATATCGGTGTGTACGATGTTGGTTTAGACCATGAAGTGGGCGGACTTTATTTAAGTTCGCCTATTTTTATCAATGCCATGACCGGTGGTGGTGGTGATAAAACATATCGTATCAATAAAGAACTGGCAATTGTGGCGAATAATACGGGTTTAACAATGGCAGTTGGATCACAAATGGCTGCTATAAAGGATAAATCTCAAAGATATACCTACGAAGTTGTTCGCAAAGAGAATCCGTCTGGTGTAATCATTGCGAATTTAGGAAGCGAAGCAACAGTTGAGAACGCCAAAACCGCAATTGAGATGATTGAAGCAGACGCACTGCAATTACATTTAAATGTTATTCAGGAATTAACCATGCCCGAAGGCGATCGTGATTTTTCTGGAGCACTTAAAAGGATTGAATCAATTGTAAAAGAGGCAGAAGTGCCTGTCATTGTAAAAGAAGTCGGTTTTGGGATGGGGATGGAGACCGTTAAAGACCTTTTATCCATTGGTGTTAAACTAGTTGATGTAGGCGGCTCCGGAGGGACAAATTTTGCGGAAATTGAAAATAAGCGCAGGGATAAATCATTGTCTTTTTTTAATCAATGGGGAATTCCAACAAGTGTTTCCATTCTTGAAGCATCGTCTGTTTCTCAAGATCTTTCTGTCATCGGCTCTGGTGGATTTATGTCAGGACATGATGTTGCCAAGGGATTAGCAATAGGTGCGAATGCAATCGGCATGGCAGGTTATTTCTTGCAAATTCTTTTAAAAGAAGGGATAGAGGTTTTACAGAAAGAAATTGAAGCCCTTCATGACGAATTAACGATCATTATGACGGCTTTGGGTGCTAAAACAATTTCCGATATAAAAAAAGCCCCATTAATAATCTCAGGGGAAACCTATCATTGGTTAAATCAACGCGGCATCGATACGAAACACTTTGCCCAGCGTTCGATAAAATAAAAGCTCCCGCATACGCGAGAGCTTTTTTCTTATCTTTTCCCGTCATTTAATCCCCGTGCTTCTTCAGGCCCTGATAGCTTTGTGGCACCAGGATAGTGCAATGCTTGATCACGATCTGATTCCACTCTTCTACTCGCTTTTAACTTCTTTTCTTGTCTGTCTTTTCCCATTCAAACACACCTCCTCTTAATAAGATGATTCACACAGGAAATATTATTCAAGGAAGTATGAAACTACATAAAGATTACCAATAATGAAAATAATAGGAGGTGTATGAGTTGGAAGGAGAAATCTTTTATTGGGTCTTTTGGGGATTTTGGATATACTTGACCTTTATTCTCGAAAAGCAAAACCCATATCGACTAAAATTGGCAGTGATAATACTAATGGCATTAATTTTGTCTACTGTCCAGTTTACGATTGGCGAATTTGAAGTCCAAGCAAGCGGGTTATTTATGTTAGGCAGTTGTTACTTATTTATGAGCCAAGAAAAACGAGGAGCACTAATATACTTTTTTATTTGTTCATTTACCGTATCCATTGCATATGTGACCTTCCATTTATTTGAGATCTTTGATCCGATTTGGATCATTTTTAAAAAGGAATGGATGATGGGAATAACGTTGTGGTATTTAGCTTTATTATTGCAAAAAACATTAAAAGGTAGATTGCTCATCATATTTGCTGGTGCCATGCAAGGTGAAATTTTATATGCATTTATTTTAAATAAGTTCCAATTTCCTTATTTAATCGGGACTTTTGCGTACTTAGATGTTTGCTCATTAACAGCACTATTGCTTACAGGATGGAGCGCATTAGAAAATATAGGTTCTATCCTCCAAAATCATTTTCACTTTTTTGAAAAAGGAAAGCAAAAATCATCATGAACTGGATTTTTTTAGACAATAGCTTTTCCGCATACTCCACATTTCGTTTTTTTCCATTGCGGGAAAGGATTAACATTGATAAAATAACATAGTTAGGCCCTTCTAGAACACAGAAGGGTTTCTTTACTTAAGGCTATTTTCGCATAGATTGTTGTTTTTCGTATAAATTCATCAACTCGTATAACTAGATGCTTC
>NZ_JBALOS010000001.1:50488-54333 GCF_036962765.1 Neobacillus drentensis | reverse complement strand
CTAGAAACTTAGTAAATGCCCATTATTAAGCTCCTAAGTAACAATGTTTACGAAAAGATCCTTACTTAATAAGAACTTAAGGGATTGATCCCGCATTATCGGGAAGTAAGCCCCCCACTGATGTAATTTTCACTCTATGCTAACATACTAAAACGTATTTAAATATAGGAAAGAAAGGATGGCGATTGTAATTGGTTAAACCTGTTATTGCCATTGTAGGACGGCCCAACGTAGGAAAATCAACGATTTTTAATCGAATTGTAGGCGAAAGAATTTCCATAGTTGAGGACATCCCAGGAGTTACAAGAGATCGTATTTATAGTTCTGGTGAGTGGTTAACACATGACTTTAATCTTATCGATACTGGTGGAATTGATATCGGTGATGAACCGTTTTTGGAACAAATTCGTCAGCAGGCTGAAATCGCTATTGATGAGGCAGATGTAATTATCTTTTTAACAAACGGACGTGAAGGGGTAACTGCAGCAGATGAAGAAGTGGCAAAAATACTCTATAGGTCTAAAAAGCCTGTTGTATTAGCAGTTAATAAAATAGATAACCCGGAAATGCGGGATCAGGTCTATGATTTTTATTCATTAGGATTTGGAGAGCCTATTCCTATTTCAGGTTCACATGGTCTAGGATTAGGAGACTTATTAGATGAAGCTGCAAAACATTTTCCCAAAGACAAGTCTGAAGAGTATGGTGAAGATGTCATTAAGTTTTCTTTAATTGGACGTCCAAACGTTGGGAAATCCTCTTTGGTGAATGCCATTTTAGGTGAAGAACGCGTAATCGTCAGTAATATTGCCGGAACCACTCGTGATGCTGTGGATTCTCCTTATACATACAATGGGGGGAAATATGTCATAATTGATACAGCAGGTATTAGGAAAAAAGGAAAGGTTTATGAGAGTACGGAAAAGTATAGTGTGCTTCGTGCCCTGAGGGCAATAGAACGTTCAGACGTTGTTCTTGTTGTGATTAATGCTGAAGAAGGAATCATTGAACAGGACAAAAAGATTGCTGGTTATGCTCATGAAGCGGGCAGAGCGGTCGTTATCGTGGTAAATAAGTGGGATGCTGTTGAAAAAGACGAAAAGACGATGAAAGAGCTCGAACAGAAGATAAGGGAACATTTCTTATTTCTTAGTTATGCTCCAATTGTGTTTTTATCTGCTAAAACCAAAAAACGAGTGCACACACTGCTTCC
Source organism: Neobacillus drentensis (assembly GCF_036962765.1). Taxonomy (GTDB): domain Bacteria; phylum Bacillota; class Bacilli; order Bacillales; family Cytobacillaceae; genus Neobacillus; species Neobacillus drentensis_C. Next base: position 53,120 of record NZ_JBALOS010000001.1, on the reverse strand, counting down.
GATGATTAATATAGCTAGTGAGAACCATTCGATGAGAGTCGAAACAAGCGTACTAAATGATGTAATCATGGATGCAGTAGCCATGAATCCGACACCAACTGATAATGGCAGACGCTTAAAAATATACTACACAACACAAGTGGCAGTTAAACCGCCGACTTTTGTTGTATTTGTAAATGAACCAGAATTGTTGCATTTTTCGTATGAACGCTTCTTAGAGAACAGAATAAGAGAAGCTTTTGGATTTGAAGGGACCCCTATCAAAATTTATGCAAGAGAAAGAAAATAAAGATAAAGCGGGTGTAATTTAAATTGATGGATAATAAAACAGCAATAGCCGTAATTGGAGCTGGAAGTTGGGGAACTGCTTTGGCAATGGTACTTGCAGACAATGGGCATGAAGTCCGTCTATGGAGCCATGCTGAGGAGCAAGTAAAAGAAATTAATGAACAGCATACAAACAAGAAATATCTCCCGGAAATTGTCCTTTCAGAATTAATTGTTGGATATACATCATTAAGAGATGCATTAGCGGGAGTAGATACACTTATATTGGCAGTCCCGACAAAGGCGATACGTGAGGTCATCGGGAAAATTCGTGGGGTTCATACTGAACCATTGACAATTGCACACGTTAGTAAAGGGATTGAACCTGATTCGTTAATGCGTATTTCAGAAATTATTAAAGAAGAGATGCCAAAAGAATTATTGAAGGATGTCGTTGTACTCTCCGGTCCAAGTCATGCAGAGGAAGTAAGCCTCAGACACCCAACAACGGTAGCAGTAACTTCTGAAAATATGGAAGCTGCAGAAAAGATACAGGATTTATTCATCAACAACAATTTTCGAGTTTATACCAATTCTGATATCATCGGTGTTGAAATTGGTGGTGCCTTAAAAAATATCATTGCACTTGCTGCGGGTATTACTGATGGGCTAGGCTATGGAGATAATGCTAAAGCTGCATTAATGACACGTGGATTAGCAGAAATAGCTCGACTTGGTACGAAAATGGGAGCAAACCCATTAACCTTTTCTGGACTTGCAGGAATAGGTGATTTAATTGTTACATGTACAAGCGTTCACTCACGTAACTGGAGAGCAGGAAACCTATTAGGGAAAGGCAAAACCCTTAATGAGGTATTAGACAACATGGGGATGGTTGTTGAAGGTGTGAGAACCACTAAGGCTGCTTATCAGTTAGCTAAAAAGTATGATGTCAACATGCCAATTACTTTTGCCCTTTATGATGTCTTATTTAATGGCAAGAACGCAATCGATGCTGTAGATGTTTTGATGGCTCGGGGAAAAACACATGAAATGGAAGATTTGGTTAATGTTCTAGAGGAACGAAATACCGAAGACTGAAAAATGTTCATAAAAAATGAAATTGGGCTTGGCAGGGCTGATGCATTTGAAAAGTTTTTCATAATAAATGGGCGTTCGGTGAGACCTATTGTGTTTAGATTGCATACAATGCTACGAAGCAACCTAGTAGTTATACGCTGGAGTATGGGTTATTTAGTCGTTAAAGCTGAAGTAAAGAATTCGCCCCTCTTTACTTCAGTTTTTTTTCTTTGGTTCAAAAGTTTTCTTGAAAAGCTATCGCTTGTGATATAATTAATTTTCGAAAAAAGGGGGAGTTATGTTTGTCGCCAGCTATGTTTAAAATGTGGGTCTCGATTGCAGGAATGGGATTTATGTTCCTTGCAATTATAACAATTTATTTAAGTAGATATAAATTAAAAGGGGTACTCCGAATTATTACAGCAATTATCGCTTACATTTTAATGATTATTGCCGGAATAACGCTTCTTATTGTTTTTTTAACATAATTGTCGTAAATACATAAATAAAAGGTGATTGTATGAAATGGAATGTACTAGGTGGTTTTCTAGCAATAATGATTCTTTTGTTGACAGGATGTATGTATCCCGAAGAGGAATTAGCAAAGAATCAAATTCCTTATAAAGATCAAATTATAGCTGTTCAAACGGCAGTAGATGCCTTTAGAGCGGATAATGGCGGGATCCTTCCGATTAAAACAAAAGAGGCAGAAACTCCAATTTATCAAAAATATCCTATTGATTTTAAAAAAATCACACCTAAATATATCGCGGAGCCACCTGGGAATGCTTATGAAAATGGCGGAGTTTTCCAGTATGTGCTTGTTGATGTTGAAACTAAACCTGCTGTTAAATTATTTGATTTAAGAATAACAGAAGCGATACGTGATATAAAATTAAGAATTAAAACAAAAGGATATCCTCCCTATAAAGAACAGCTAGCAAAAAATGTTTTTACTTTGGACTATAAACAATTAGGGTATAAAAAAGCGCCTTTTGTAACTAGTCCATTTTCAAATCAGAATTTATCTTTTGTGATTACGGGCAATGCTGAGGTATATGTAGATTATCGCCCTGATTTATATCAAGCAATGAAAAAAACTGACATTAATGGAAAACCAGGTGAGGACATTCGTCCAATTTTAGTGAAGGATTCCATGTTTGTACCTGCCTATTCATTACCATATACCTGGGATTCTAAGACGAAGGAACCAGTATTTTTAGAAGAATAAATAGTCATAACCCTTTTCCACTGAAATATATTGTAGGAGAAGGGTTTTTTTTTT
>NZ_JBALOS010000001.1:0-50473 GCF_036962765.1 Neobacillus drentensis | reverse complement strand
AAAGAAAACATATATTGAAACCCTCCACTATCTCAAATGTTCAGACACTATAGATACAAGAGAACCTAGTAAATTTTTTATAAGGGGGTAAAAAATTTTTAGAAAAGTGTCATAACATTATAGGACAACGTCATAAACATATATTGTCCAAAAATACCTAAATGGATGTTTAATCCCACTTTACTCTATGATCGGGAGGGGATCACTTGGAAAAGGTTGATATTTTTAAAGATATTGCCGAGAGAACTGGCGGTGATATTTACTTAGGAGTAGTAGGAGCAGTACGAACTGGAAAATCTACATTTATTAAAAAATTTATGGAGCTTGTTGTGTTACCGAATATAAACAGTGAAGCTGAGAGGTCACGTGCACTTGATGAGTTACCTCAAAGCGCGGCTGGAAAAACAATTATGACAACTGAACCGAAATTTGTGCCGAATCAAGCGGCCACCGTTCATGTTGATGATGGATTAAATGTTAATATCAGGCTTGTTGATTGTGTCGGCTATACGGTTCCAGGTGCGAAAGGTTATGAGGATGAAAATGGTCCAAGAATGATCACGACCCCTTGGTATGAGGAACCGATTCCTTTCCATGAAGCTGCTGAAATTGGCACAAGGAAAGTTATTCAAGAGCATTCTACCATTGGAGTCGTTGTAACAACCGATGGAACGATTGGTGAGATTCCAAGAAGTAACTATATTGAAGCTGAAGAACGAGTGATAAACGAACTGAAGGAAGTTGGCAAGCCGTTTATCATGGTCGTTAACAGTGCACAGCCATACCATCCAAGCACTGAAACATTAAGATCAAGCTTAGCAGACAAATATGATATCCCTGTAATTGCGATGAGTGTTGAAAGTATGCGTGACAGCGATGTCCTTAATGTCCTTCGTGAAGCACTTTACGAGTTCCCAGTCCTTGAAGTTAACGTGAATCTGCCAAGTTGGGTAATGGTCCTAAGAGAAAACCACTGGCTTCGAGAAAGCTATCAAGAGGCTGTCAAGGATACAGTAAAAGATATCAAGAGATTAAGAGATGTGGATAGAGTGGTCCAACACTTTAGTGAGTTTGAATTCATTGAAAGAGCAGGATTAGCAGGAATCGAAATGGGCTCAGGGGTAGCTGAAATCGATTTATATGCACCGGATGAATTATATGATGATATTTTAAAAGAAATCGTCGGAGTCGAAATCCGCGGGAAAGATCATCTGCTCGAATTAATGCAAGATTTTGCTCATGCTAAAGCAGAATATGACCACATTGCCGATGCGTTAAAAATGGTGAAACAAACGGGTTACGGTATTGCTTCGCCAACTCTTTCCGATATGAGTCTTGAAGAACCGGAAATTATTCGTCAAGGTGCAAGATTTGGTGTCAGGCTGCGGGCTGTAGCGCCATCCATTCATATGATTAAAGTGGATGTTGAATCAGAATTTGCACCGATCATTGGTACTGAAAAGCAAAGTGAAGAACTTGTAAGATATCTAATGCAGGATTTCGAAGATGATCCATTATCGATCTGGAATTCAGATATCTTTGGCCGTAGTCTAAGCTCCATCGTTCGAGAAGGCATCCAAGCAAAGCTTTCCTTAATGCCGGAAAATGCAAGATATAAATTAAAAGAGACATTAGAGAGAATTATAAACGAGGGATCAGGCGGCTTAATTGCCATCATCCTTTAGGCTATGGACTCCCAATCGGAGTCCTTTTTTTTGTTGAAGGCTGTGTTAGAGGTTATAGTTGATATTGTATCTATATTGATTGGAGCGGAGGGCGCGAGACTCCTGGAGTACGGGACTGGAAAGACCCCGCAGGCGCTAAAGCGCCTGGAGCGCAAATCAACATGCAAAATTAACACAGCCCTTGTGAAAAAGGGGGCTTGATATGGAGGGAAACTCCCAGTATTTTATAATATCTACCAAAATAGGTCGAAATAAGTAGAAATTTGTTGAATCAAAGAAAAGATTACCATAATTTCATGAATTCTTCTTGATATGCTGTATTGATTATGATAATCTTTTAACTGAATTACGTTATAGTGTGCGAACCCTTATCCCATCAGGGTTTTTCCTAAAAAAAGTAGATTTGAATTACTAATTTAATCATTTTAGATTATTTGGTAATAAAACTGCGCTATGACGTATAGAAATTAGAAAAATTGTTTAGAAATGTAGATAAGTAATCTTATTTACGAATCTTGATAATTTCTTTGGGAGGAGGTGAAAGGCATGAACAAGACAGAACTTATTAATGCAGTTGCTGAAGCTAGCGAACTTTCTAAAAAGGACGCAACTAAAGCAGTTGATGCTGTTTTTGATGCGATTTTAGATGCTTTAAAAAATGGTGATAAAGTACAATTAATCGGTTTTGGAAACTTTGAAGTACGTGAGCGTGCAGCACGTAAAGGTCGTAACCCTCAAACAGGTGAGGAAATCGATATCGCTGCTAGCAAAGTTCCAGCATTCAAACCAGGTAAAGCGCTTAAAGACGCAGTAAAATAATTACATAAATTTATTGCTATAGGCGAATGCTTAAGCAAAAAGGTCATGGTAAAGTCCATGGCCTTTTTTCTATATTTTTGCTTGAGCTTTAATGAATGTGCTAATATGTATTTGTCATATATACTTGACTGATCATTAGGAGGAATTTTTATATGTCACAAGTGAATCGTGCCCAAATTGAAGAAGCGGTACGTTTAATATTAGAAGCAATCGGTGAAGACCCAAATCGTGAAGGTCTTCATGATACACCAAAACGAGTGGCAAAAATGTATGAAGAAGTTTTTAGCGGCTTAAACGAGGACCCAAAGAAGCATTTTGAAACAATCTTTAGTGAAGATCATGAAGAGTTGGTATTGGTAAAAGATATCCCATTTTATTCCATGTGTGAACATCATCTTGTACCTTTCTTTGGAAAAGCACACGTAGCATACATTCCTAAAAATGGACGTGTGACTGGATTAAGTAAATTAGCAAGGGCAGTGGAAGCCGTCGCAAAGCGGCCTCAGCTCCAAGAACGGATCACTTCCACGATTGCCGACAGTATGATGGAAAAACTAGATCCACACGGGGTCATGGTAGTGGTTGAAGCAGAGCATATGTGTATGACCATGCGCGGTGTTAAAAAGCCCGGTTCAAAAACTGTAACCACTGCAGTCCGCGGTATTCTCTCGGATGATGCTATTGCACGGTCGGAAGTGCTTTCTTTAATTAAGTATTAGTCCAATTTTCAAACAGTATTTGAGGTGATTAAATGGAGAAACGATATAATCAAAATAGTGAGTATGTAGTGATTAAGGCAATCGATGATGGAGTAAATGTGATCGGCTTAACCAGGGGATCTGATACTAAGTTTCATCATTCAGAGAAACTGGATAAAGGAGAAGTCCTAATTGCTCAATTTACTGAGCATACTTCAGCAATTAAAATCAGGGGAAATGCGAAAATATTAACACACCTCGGTGAAATTGAAAGTGAAATAAAAAAATAATTCTAATCACACTGTTTTCATCTTATTTCATAGCAGCTAAAATGATTATTTTGTGAATTTCTGCCTAAAGAAAACCTTTTATGGTATAATGGTGTCTGCCTTGTTTTTAGAAAATGATTAGGATTTTCTTTATTAATTGGCATGAATTTTACTATTCAAATAGGAAATAAGAATACATAAAGACATTACTTAGGGGAAGCAAGGGTGATTTTTTTGCTGGACATTCGACAAAAATTTACAAATATTCGAGAGCAAGTTGAAAAAAGAGTTTGTGACACATACTTGCTTAAATATATTGAAATTCCAATTATTGATGAAGATAAACTTCTTATCTTAATCTCCATTATGGAACGACTCGAATTGTCATACAGCGATATGCAGAATTATGCCTTATCCACAATGTTAATCCAAATCGCCCTTGATACCCATGAACATATATCAGATGCATCAGTTGATGAAAAAAATCGTCAATTAACTGTCCTTGCTGGTGATTACTTTAGCGGCCTATACTATAAGCTTTTGGCAGAATCAGAAGATATATTGATGATCAAGGCACTTTCAAAAGGGATTAAAGAAGTTAATGAAAATAAAATTTCTGTTTATCAAAATGAATTAGTGTCAATAGATGAATTAATGACCAGTATAAAGCGGATAGAAAGTTCCTTACTAGGAAATCTTTCAGAATATTTTAAAGTGGATCTTTGGAATGATTTTCTTGAGAATTTGCTTCTGTTTAAACGGTTATTAAATGAAAAGACTCAATTTATTAAAACGGAAAGCTCAGTTTTGTTTGAAGCGTTGAAATCAATTGTTTATCCAATTAATAACTTTAAATTGAATGAATTATCAAGTGAGCAAAAAAGTCACTTGTTTCAATATTGTGACCTGTATCTTGAAAAAACAAAAAAAGTGATTGAAAAAGGATTAGCACAACTTCCGTATTTAAATGAACTACTAGAAAAGAGAATAATGTCGCTCTTAAACCAGTACCAGCCAAATGCAAAAACTTTTGTGGAAGAAGGGTAATATAAACATGCAGGATTCGAAAGAACAGCGGGTTCACAATGTGTTTGAAAAGATTTCCGATAACTACGATAAAATGAATTCTGTTATCAGTTTTCAACAACACATCAAGTGGCGGAAAGACACAATGAAAAGGATGAATGTACAGCCGGGTTCACGAGCTCTTGATGTTTGCTGCGGTACTGCGGATTGGACAATAGCATTAGCGGAGGCTGTGGGTCCAAACGGTGGCGTTATTGGTCTGGATTTTAGCCAAAACATGCTCAATGTGGGGATTGAAAAGGTTAAGGACCTGGGGTTAAATCAGGTAAAATTAGTACATGGGAATGCAATGGAACTCCCTTTTCCAGATAATAGTTTTGACTATGTAACCATTGGCTTTGGTTTAAGAAATGTCCCTGATTACCTGACCGTATTAAAAGAAATGCACCGTGTGGTAAAACCTGGCGGAATTGCTGTCTGTTTGGAGACATCACAACCTACTTTAATTGGATATAAACAGCTTTATTATTTTTATTTCCGTTTTATCATGCCGATGTTTGGTAAATTGCTTGCAAAAAGTTATCGGGAATATGCTTGGCTGCATGAGTCCGCACGTGATTTTCCAGGGATGAGGGAGCTTGCTAAAATGTTTGAACTGGCCGGCTTCAAAGATGTGAAATATAAACCTTATAGCGGCGGCGCTGCAGCTGTTCATATTGGTAAAAAAAATTAATTTATTGAACTTGAAGACAGGATGAAAAGCTGGGTGAATACAAATGAAATTAAAAATGATGTATTCATTTTTGAATTCGGATATTAATTTGATTGAAAAAAAGTTGGAAGAGACCATTGAGGCAGAATCTCTTCTACTTAAACAAGCTTCTATGCATACATTACAAGCCGGAGGAAAAAGAATTCGTCCTGTTTTTGTTTTGCTTGCTGGTAAATTTGGTAATTATGATATACATGTGATGAAGAATGTTGCTGTTGCACTTGAATTAATTCATATGGCATCACTTGTCCATGATGATGTGATTGACGATGCAGATCTGCGTCGTGGACAACCAACCGTGAAGTCTAAATGGGATAACAAAATAGCCATGTATACCGGTGACTTTGTTTTTGCTCTAGCAATAGAATTGATGACTAACATTGAAAATCCAATTGCTCATAAAATCTTAGCCAATACAATCGTTGAAGTTTCACTAGGCGAAATTCAACAAATAAAAGATAAGTATCGTTTTAATCAAAATCTTCGCGATTATCTTCGTCGAATTAAGAGAAAAACGGCTTTATTAATTGCCGTCAGCTGTCAATTAGGAGCCATCGCTGCTAATGTAGAGGAATCCGTCCATAAAAAACTCTTCCGTTTTGGGTATTACGTTGGCATGTCTTATCAAATTATTGATGATATTTTGGATTTTACCTCTACTGAGCAGGAACTAGGAAAACCTGCTGGGGGAGACCTTTTGCAGGGAAATATTACTGCCCCTGCCCTTTATGCGATGGAAAAGGATGAAATACGTATAGAGATTGAAAAGGTTCATGAATCAATGGATCCTTCAGACATTACAAAGATTATCTCCATCATAAAAAACTCAGATGCAATTGAAAAATCAATTGCCCTTAGTGATCTGTACCTCAAAAAAGCCTTAGCAGAACTAGAGGGGTTACCTACAAATAAAGCGAAAAAAACTCTTCGCGATATCGCAAAGTTTATAGGGAAACGAAAATTTTAAACTAACTTGTTAAATTTTCGAAAAAATGATAATATTTTTCATGGATTGTTATCTAAAAAACAATCATTATACATAATAATTTTTTTAGGAGTGGAATTCATGGAAAAAACATTTTTAATGGTAAAACCAGATGGTGTTCAACGTAACCTAATTGGAGAAATCGTATCACGTTTTGAAAGAAAGGGCTTTCAATTGGTTGGAGCTAAATTAATGAGTATTCCAAATGAGCTAGCTGAAGAACACTATGGTGAACATAAAGAGCGCCCATTCTTCGGAGAATTAGTAGACTTTATTACTTCCGGACCGGTTTTTGCAATGGTATGGCAAGGCGAGAATGTAATCGCTACCGCTCGTCAAATGATGGGTTCTACTAATCCGAAGGATGCGGCGCCTGGAACGATTCGCGGTGATTTTGGTTTAACTGTAGGAAAAAATGTAATCCATGGTTCTGATTCACCTGCAAGTGCAGAGCGTGAAATTGGATTATTTTTTAAAGATTCTGGAGTAGTAGAATACAATAAACTAGTAAACGAATGGATTTACTAATCCAATTAGAAGAGGGGCATTTGTATAGTCAATATACGAATGCCTTTTTTTTCTGAATTTTATTCTCTTTTTTCTGATTTCTTATACTATGTTTATTGCGCTGTATATGGTATATTGATACAAAATTCTTTAATGAGTTGAAGGGGGAAAGTGAAATGGGAATGAGATATTTAACTGCAGGAGAATCCCATGGGCCGCAATTAACAACAATTATAGAAGGCCTCCCTGCAGGAATGCCATTATTATTGGAAGATATAAATGAAGAATTATCGCGACGCCAAAAGGGTTATGGTCGTGGAAGAAGAATGCAAATTGAAAAAGATACAGCTCAAATTGTTTCTGGAGTCCGTCACGGATATACTCTTGGCTCTCCCATTGCCTTAGTCGTTGAAAACAATGACTGGAAGCATTGGACGAAGATTATGGGGGCAGAACTATTAGAAGAAGGACAAGAAGATGAAATAAAACGGAAAGTTACTCGTGCCCGTCCAGGTCATGCAGATCTAAATGGAGCAATAAAATATGGGCACCGGGATATGAGAAACGTTCTTGAACGTTCTTCTGCACGTGAAACAACCGTGAGAGTGGCAGCAGGTTCTATTGCCAAAAAGCTATTATCATTAGTAGGTGTTGAATTAGTTTCACATGTGGTTGAAATAGGTGGAATAAAAGCTAATTTCGATAGCTCAATCTCTTTTGCGGAATTAAAGGAGAAGACAGAAAATTCCCCTGTACGATGTGCTGACCCTAATGTAGAGAGCGATATGATGGCTGCCATAGATGAAGCTAAGAAAAATGGGGATTCGATTGGCGGCGTCGTGGAAGTGATTGCTACGGGGATGCCAGCAGGCGTGGGAAGCTACGTTCACTATGATCGTAAATTGGATGGAAAGTTAGCAGCTGCGATTATGAGTATTAATGCCTTCAAAGGTGTAGAAATTGGCATTGGATTTGAAGCTGCACGGAAGCCTGGAAGTGAAGTTCATGATGAAATAGCATGGGACCAAGAAAAAGGTTACTACCGTAAAACAAATCGTCTTGGAGGATTTGAAGGCGGAATGACAACAGGCATGCCTGTTGTGGTTAGAGGTGTGATGAAACCAATCCCAACATTATATAAACCCTTAATGAGTGTTGATATTGACACAAAAGAGCCTTTTGCTGCAAGTGTAGAACGTTCAGATAGTTGTGCTGTGCCTGCTGCAGCAGTAGTTGCAGAAAGTGTTGTTGCATGGGAACTTGCAAATGCATTGGTTGAACAATTTTACAGTGACCGGTTTGAGACTTTTGCAGAGGAAATTAAAAGGCAGCGGGAATTTGCGAGGGAATTTTAATGGAAACCATTCAAATTCATACAGAGTCGAAAAACTATAATGTTTTTGTGGGCGAAGGAGTTAGTAAGGAAATTGGCCCTTTTTTGGCCAATCATTTTGCAGGACTGACCAGAATATTAATTATTACTGATGAAACTGTAGCGAATTTGCATCTGGAAAAATTATTGTTGGAGTTGAATTCATTTAACCCGATAGTTTATACAGCTCCTAGTGGTGAGAAAGCAAAAACGTTCGATGTTTATTATGATGCGCTGTCAACAGCTCTTGAAAACCAACTGGACCGTAAATCTGTTATTCTCTCTTTTGGAGGCGGGGCAGTTGGAGATTTGGCAGGATTTGTTGCCGCATCCTTTATGAGGGGCATTCCGTTTATACAAATCCCAACCACAATTTTGGCTCATGACAGTGCCGTTGGCGGCAAGGTAGCCATTAATCATCCACTGGGGAAAAACATGATTGGGGCCTTCCATCAGCCAGAAGCGGTTTTTTATGATTTAGCATTCCTTACAACACTGCCAGTTCATGAAATTCGTTCTGGTTTTGCTGAGGTTATTAAACATGCACTTATTGATGATGTCGATTTCTATCATTGGCTAAAAGATAATGTCCAAGACCTTCGAACCATACCAAAGGAGATATTATCTGAATCCTTAATAAAAGGTATAAAAGTAAAAGGTAAAATCGTTGGTCAAGATGAAAGAGAAAATGGGATCAGGGCCTACTTGAATTTAGGACACACGCTAGGACATGCCATTGAATCAGAAATGGGTTATGGCAACTTTACCCACGGGGAAGCCGTTATGATTGGAATGATTTTTGCCCTAAAGCTAAGTAAACAATTACTTGGACTTACTTTCGATATAGAAGAGTTTATAGACTGGATTGAGAGACTAGGTTATGAATCGAAAGTTCCAGGGAATCTATCATATGAGAAATTAATCAACAAAATGAAGCAGGATAAAAAGTCAGTTAGGCATGCAATTCGATTTGTACTACTAGAACAATTGGGTCAACCAATTGTAAAGGAATTATCGGATGCAGTTTTACTTGAAGAATTAAACAGTTATTAAAAGGGGGTAGTGTTTTGATTAGAGGGGTGAGAGGTGCAATCACGGTTGATGAGAATTCAGAGAATGTAATTATCTCTGCAACAGAAGAACTTCTTACGAGGTTAATTGATGAAAATCAAATTCAACCAGATCAAGTCGGATCAATTTTCATTTCAACAACCGAAGACGTAAATGCAGCATTTCCTGCTAAGGCTCTTCGTAAGCTCGAAGGGTGGACTTACGTACCTGTTATGTGTATGCAGGAAATTCCTGTTCCCAATTCTTTAAAGATGTGTGTTAGGGTCATGATGCATGTGAATACTAACGAACCACAAGAAGATATTATTCATGTATACTTAAAAGGTGCAACAGTTCTCAGACCTGACCTTGGCAGCAGCCTAGCAAAATAGGTGGAATTTTGTAATGTTCTTTTAGAATAACCTTTTACGAACGGAGTGATAAATATGAGATGGAAAGAGCAGTTATTACAACTGACTCCCTATCAACCAGGGAAATCAATAGAGGCAGTTAAGAGGCAATATAACCTTGATAAAATAGTAAAGTTAGCATCAAATGAAAATCCGTTTGGATGCTCTGCACATGCTCTAGAGGCTCTTCAATCGAATCAAACCAGTTTAGCAATTTACCCAGATGGCTACGCAACTACTTTAAGAGAGACACTCTCTGCATTTTTACAGGTTGATGGAGAGGAATTAATATTTGGTAATGGCTCGGATAATTTAATTCAAATCATTTCAAGAGCACTTCTACATCCTAATTCCAATACTATAATGGCGACACCTTCCTTTTCTCAATACAAGCATAACGCAGTGATTGAAGGGGCAACTTGTATAGAAGTACCTCTTTTAAATGGGGAACATGATTTGGAAGCGATGATGGAGGCTATTGATGATCAGACCAATGTGATTTGGCTGTGCAGCCCTAATAACCCTACAGGTACATATATACCAGAATCTAACTTATTAGCTTTTCTAGAGAAAGTTCCAACAGATATTCTGGTCGTACTTGATGAAGCTTATTATGAATATGTTGTCGCTGAAGATTACTATGATTCCGTTAAATTAGCTAGAAAATATGAAAATTTAATCGTCCTCAGGACTTTCTCAAAAATATATGGACTTGCTGCCTTAAGAATAGGTTATGGGGTTGCTAATCGATCAATCATTAAAGCGCTTGAGCCGGCTAGAGAGCCTTTTAATGTCAATTCACTAGGTCAATTAGCGGCAACTGCTGCAATCATTGATCAAGAATTTATCAACAATTGTAAAGTAAAGAACAGACAAGGACTGGAACAGTTCTATGAATTCTGTAGGAAGTATAACCTAGATTATTATCCATCCCAAACAAATTTTATTTTAATTGATTGTAAAATGGATGGGGACCATGTATTCCAAAATCTATTGGAGAAAGGCTATATCGTTCGTTCCGGAAAAGCTCTTGGTTTCCCAAATGGGGTTAGAATTACCGTAGGTTCCTTTGAACAAAATGAAGGTGTCCTCAATGCATTAGGAGAGTTTTTAACTCAAAAGTAAAACAAGTTTTGGTTTGTTGTTTAGGGGGAGTTATCATTGAAAGGCCGAGTTTTTGTTATTGGCTTAGGATTAATTGGCGGTTCTCTTGCCCTTTGTATAAAAAAGGCACATGAGGACGTAACAATTGTAGGTTTTGATATTAATAGTGAACAAGCAAGACTCGCAAAAATGCTTGGTGTTATTGATGAAATAGCGGAAGATATCTACAGTGGAGCAATTGATGCTAATTTAATTATTATTTCTGCACCTGTAAATGAAACGGAGGAAATTATTCAGTTCCTTTCGGGTCTCCCTCTTCATCCAGAGGTTATCGTGACAGATACAGGAAGTACAAAAAGCAAGATTGTTGGAAGTGCCAAAAGCCTAAAGGATCGAGGGGTCACCTTTATTGGTGGTCATCCAATGGCGGGTTCTCATAAAAGTGGTGTATCTGCTGCAAAAGAAATTCTATTTGAAAATGCGTTTTACCTGTTAACTCCACAGGAACATATAGAAGAATCAAGGGTTGAAATATTAAAATCATGGTTAGTGGGTACGAAGGCCAAGTTTTTAACCATCACACCAGAAAATCACGATTATCTAACTGGGATTGTCAGTCATTTTCCTCATATCATTGCTGCCTCTATTGTTCGTCAAACTGAAAAGTTAGCAAAAGCAGAGAATCTAATTCCTCGACTAGCAGCAGGCGGATTTAGAGATATAACTCGGATTGCCTCAAGCAGTCCTAAGATGTGGAAGGATATCCTCCTGCACAATCGCGAAATATTAATTGATTTGCTCGATCAGTGGCAAGTAGAAATGAGTGGTGTCAAAAAATTGCTTGAAAATGAAAATAGCTCCGCAATATTTGACTATTTTAATCAAGCAAAACAATTCCGTGATGGTCTGCCTCAGAAAGATAAAGGGGCAATTCCGGCATTTTATGATTTGTTTGTAGATGTACCAGACTATCCAGGTGTAATTTCAGAGATCACCGGTTATTTAGCAAAAGAAGAAATTAGTATTACAAATATTCGAATTCTAGAAACACGGGAAGATATTAATGGTGTCTTAGTCATTAGTTTTCAAACAGAAGAGGACCGGCAAAAAGCAGAACGATGTATTGGGACCTATTCTAAATTTGAAACATCAATTGGTTCTTAAAGCAAGTTAACAGAGTCAAAATATAAAAAAAGGTGATTTTTCATGACGTCTCTTAAACTGAAGACAAACATAACAAGTTTAAACGGGGAAATAACTATTCCTGGGGATAAATCAATATCGCATCGGTCTGTAATGTTTGGTTCGATTGCTCACGGTGAAACAAAGGTATCGAATTTCTTACCTGGGGAAGATTGCTTAAGCACGATATCTTGTTTTCGAAAACTTGGAGTAACCATAGAGGAATCTGATGGTCAACTTCGCATTATTGGAAAAGGGTTTGAGGGGTTAATTGAACCTACAGAAGTATTAGACGTTGGTAACTCTGGAACAACGATCCGATTATTAATGGGAATATTGGCAGGAAGACCATTTTTCTCCTCCCTTGTTGGTGATGAGTCAATCGGAAAACGGCCAATGACAAGGGTAACAAACCCGTTATCAGAATTGGGTGCCAGGATTGATGGGCGAAAAAATGGTTCCTTCACACCTATTTCAATTCGCGGCGGGGAGTTAAAACCCGTAAATTATCAACTTCCGGTTGCTAGTGCACAGGTTAAATCTGCATTAATACTCGCAGGACTGCAAGCAGATGGTCAAAGTGTCATTATTGAACCAGAAGAGACACGTGATCATACTGAAAGAATGATCATTAAATTTGGCGGGGAAATCCATAAGGATAATCAACAGATTATCGTCAAAGGTGGTCAAAAGCTAACAGGAACGACGATTCACGTTCCTGGGGATATTTCGTCTGCTGCGTTCTTTCTAGTAGCAGGTGCAATTATTCCAGGAAGTGAAGTTGTCTTAAAAAATGTCGGGTTAAACCCAACAAGAACAGGAATTATTGAGGTCATGCAAAAGATGGGTGCGGACTTAAAGATCGTTCAAGATGAGGAATCGTCATTTGAACCGATTGGGGACCTTATTATTAAAACATCCAATCTCAAAGGTACAGTTGTTGAAGGAGATTTAATTCCAAAATTAATTGATGAAATTCCAATTATTGCTCTTTTAGCAACACAAGCTGAAGGAACAACAATTATTAAAGATGCTGAGGAATTAAAAGTTAAAGAAACTAATCGCATTGATACAGTTGTTCATGAACTAAAAAAATTAGGTGCTAAAATCGAAGCAACTGATGATGGAATGATTATTCATGGAAAATCCCCATTAAACGGCGGGACCGTTTCAAGTCATGGCGACCACCGAATTGGAATGATGCTGGCTATAGCGGCACTCCTATGTGAAGAAAAAACGGAGCTTGATAACCCAGAAGCCATCTCCGTTTCGTACCCGAACTTCTTTGATCACTTAAACAGCCTCATAAACTAAAGCTGCATTTCGATGCAGCTTTTATTTTTTCACAAAATAGATTTTGTTACAAAGTCATAGTTTTGAGAATTTTCGCATAGCTTGTCTTAAAGAGTAAATTGATCCTGGAATTAATCCAATGAGATAGGGTGGTGGATAATGTATATCATTGAAAATGCCAATCTCCTTAAAGACAAACAGATGAAAGCATGTTCACTATTAATTAGTAACAATCGAATAGACAAGATTGATTCGCATTTTAACTATTATCGGCTTATAAAAATGAATGCTGCTCCATACATTATGACCCCGACATATGTTCTGTATAATTCAACTATTCCACAAATTAAAACCTTTCAAGAATTAAAGAAGTGTTTGATTGAGGAGTTTGTATTGAAAGGTTGCACTACCATGTTTACCTATGTTAATGTTTCCTACGAAAATGAATTATCCACAAAGATATCCGAACTGAAAACAGCACTCTTAAGCAGCCCAATAGACTATCTCATTGGGGTAAGGATTCCAATTAGACTTATTACTCAATCGTTTATTCGAAAATGTAAGAAGGAAAAAGTACCTGCCATTTTTGTTGATCTTCAAACCCATGAAGAATTGGAACAAATTCCTTGGGGCTGGATTAAAGATGCCATGTTTCCCTTCAACTGTCCATTAATCCCAATAATTTCTTCAGCTGAGAAGAAGGAAGTGAAGAGTGTTTTGTCGAATTGGAAAGGTACAATGAATAGAGAGAATATCCCTGCGCTATATGAAGAAATTGAAGAAAATAGCCCATTGACTATTTCGGTAATGAATAAAATCGGATTATATCCGCATAAAGCTAGTTTAATGAGTGGTACTGAAGTGAGTTATAACCTTTATACAAAAATAAACGAAAGCCAGAATGTTGATGATATGAATTTATTTCATTATCATAGTGATAGACTTGTAGTAACTGTTCACAAGGGGGCCGTTCTGCGAGCAGGTAATGACGTGATATTTAAACCTGGATATGGAGAACATGTTAGGGTCCGCACCCCATCATTTTTTTCTTTGACAAGCTAAGAGAACGAGAGGTAAGAGTCAATGGAACGAGTTAATAAAATTATTACCATGTTAGAAAATGGTCAACATAATGAGGCATTAACTGAATATAATGTTGTATTAAAAAGTGGAATGCCGGATGAAAAATTCCTTCTCGGAGAAGAACTGTATCAATATGGCTTCTTAGAAGAGGCAAGGACTTTAATAGAAAATTTATTAGAAACTTTCCCTGAGGAAGGCGAGTTACTCGTCCTGTTGGGTGAAATATTAGTCGAAGCTGGGGAAGATGAAGAAGCCATTCTTGTGCTTGAAAAGATTTCAGAGCACGATGCAAATTATGGACAATCATTACTTTTGCTAGCCGATCTATATCAAGTTCAAGGTTTATATGAGGTTTGTGAACAAAAACTTCTAAAGGCAAAAGAGATATTGCCAGATGAAGTTATCATCCATTTTGCATTGGGTGAACTATACAGTGATCAAGGTGAAGTTACCAAAGCTATGGAAGCTTACGAAAAGGTTCTAAAGGAAGTAAATGAAATTGCTGGTGTGAATATAGATCAACGGATTGCGGACCTCTTAAGTGCATCTGGAATGTTTGAGGAAGCCCTTGTTTATTATGAGAAGGCCATTAATGAAAAATTAGAGATTAACACTTTATTCGGCTATGCTTTTACTGCACTTCAGGCTGGATATTATCGCACTGCTATAGGGAAATTTAATGAATTAAAAGAGCTGGATTCAGAATATCATTCTCTATATTTACACCTTGCTTTAGCATATGAAAGGGAGGGAGAACTTGAAAATAGTTTACTTACCATTCAAGAAGGCATAAAACAAGATGAATTCAATAAAGAGTTATTTTTCTTTGGTGGAAAAATTGCAACGAAATTAGGAAAAGTCGAGGAAGGAGAAAAGTATTACCGTGAAGCCCTAGCATTAGACCCAGGTTTTATGGAAGCGGCCTTGACCTTAAATAAACTCTTTTTGCTCCAAGAAAGATACGAGGATATCATTGAGTTACTCACTCAACTGGATATTAGAGAAGATGAAGAGCCCCAACTTTTATGGGATGCTGCAGTAAGCTATCAGAAGCTAGAAAAATTTTCTTACGCATTAGACAAATATGAAAGTGCATATACTTTTTTTAAGAAAAATGAAACGTTTTTACAGGATTACGGATATTTTCTAATTGAAGAAGGAAAAACCGACCGCGCCGCCGAAATTTTTAAACAGTTGCAAAATGAAGATCCAACAAATGAAGAGTATATGGATTTACTTGAACGGCTTACAGGGTTGAAAGATTAAAAAAAGCTGAATTTGCAGAGGAGGGAAACTATCATGGCAACCCCTGTTTCTGTCAACGAGAAGAAGGACTTTATTCGCTGGTTTTTAAATCATTATCAATTAAAGAGAAGAGAATGTGTTTGGATTCTTAACTACTTAATGAGCCACGATCAACTGATGGAGAAGGTTCATTTTGTTGAGCAAGCACAGTATTGTCCGAGAGGTTTAATTATGTCAACACATTGTGTTGATAAGGTACCATTTCGATTTTATAAAGAAAATGTAATGACAACAGATGCTGAAAAATCCTTCCACGATATACGGTTAAATCGAGATGAGGATATTTTTATCCAATTAAACTTCCATGCTTCTAATCAGGCACACCAGTATGCTGCGGTTTTGGAAGAAAATTTATACGTACCTAAACACCTGCAAGTAAATGAGAAGGACGGAATGATTGCAGAACAATTATTGCAGCGGAGTATCGAACACTTTCAACGTGAGAAAATCCTTCAATTAATCGATGAAGCCCTTGATAAACAAGATCGACAGGCATTTCAAATGCTGACGCAAAAACTTAATGCACTAACAATGACTGAACAAAAAGGAAGCGTGCGATAAGCAGCTTCCTTTTTGTTTTGAATTTTTCTAAATATACCCATATATCTTTTATTGTTTGTGTAGAAAATGATATTATTATAATAGTGAAATTAAAGGGTTGGTGGAAAGCTATGAAATGGACATCTCAAGATATTGAGACTTATTTGAATGCCAAGGAATATGTTGACACGGCAATTGTCCCGTTAGTTGCCGTTTCTGTTGGTGGGGAGATGAAACAATCAGCTGCTGCAGCTGAGTTTATTACTTTACTAACAGGTCATTTAGAAAGGCAATTTACGGGAAGATTAATACTATTGCCTCCATTTACGTATCTGAAGTCCAAAAATGGTGAAAATACCATTAAGGATTTAAAGGATTGGGAGACCAGCCTTGAAAAGGGGGAGTTTAAACACTTATTTTACATAACATCCGAAATCGAATGGAGAACACGAGAAGAAAACCTAGCTGGAACGGTAATATGGCTTCCATCAATTCCGTTGGAGCATATGAATGATTCACAGAAAATGGCGGTTGTTGATAGTCAAGTAAAGCAGCTCTTGAATCTTTTTACGCAAAAATGGCATGAAAATGAGTAAAACAATTTTTTAAGTATGTTTTTAAAATAGTATGATATTGACCTAACATGCAGATTGATATATCATTGTTATGTCCTAGTTTTATATGTGTTTAAATTTTGTCCGTTGGACTTAACTTCGTAAATAGAGGGGGGGATATAAGCATGAGTAAGCAACGCGTTTCAAGACGTCAATTTTTAAGCTACACATTAACAGGGGTAGGCGGTTTCATGGCGGCTGGTATGCTAATGCCAATGGTTAGATTTGCAGTTGATCCTGTTTTAAAAGCTGAAGAAGGCGGAGATTTCATCGCAACAAAGCAAAAGGTTTCTGAATTAAAGGAAGAACCGGTTCGAGTTGACTTTACTTTTAAGCAAAAGGATGCATGGTATGAGTCAGAGGTAACGAATACTGCCTGGGTTTATAAGAATGATGCAGGTAAAATTGTAGCCCTTTCACCTACATGTAAACATTTAGGCTGTACGGTTAACTGGAATACGGACAAGGAACATCCAAACCAATTCTTTTGTCCATGCCACTATGGGCGTTATACAAAGGATGGAACCAACATTCCTGGTACACCACCACTTCACCCGCTTGATGTATATCCATACAAGGAAAAAGACGGTTTTCTTTATTTAGGTAAAGCTGAACCACGGAAGGAGGCGTAACATGTTAAACAAGATTTACGATTGGGTAGATGAACGTTTAGATATTACGCCTTTGTGGCGCGATATCGCAGACCATGAAGTACCTGAGCACGTTAATCCAGCGCATCATTTTTCAGCGTTTGTATACTGCTTTGGTGGTCTAACATTCTTCGTTACAGTCATTCAAATTCTCTCTGGTATGTTTCTAACCATGTACTATGTACCAGATATTAAAAATGCATGGGAATCTGTTTATTATCTTCAAAATGAAGTTGCTTTTGGACAAATTGTACGTGGTATGCATCACTGGGGTGCAAGTTTAGTACTTGTCATGATGTTTTTACATACTCTACGTGTTTTCTTCCAAGGTGCTTATAAAAAACCTCGTGAATTAAACTGGGTAGTCGGAGTTCTTATTTTCTTCGTTATGCTTGGTTTAGGGTTTACAGGTTACTTATTACCTTGGGACATGAAAGCGTTATTTGCAACAAAAGTAGGTCTGCAAATTGCCGAAGCGACACCATTTATCGGCACGCAGGTTAAGGTTTTACTTGCAGGACATGAACACATTGTTGGTGCTCAAACATTAACCCGCTTCTTTGCGATTCATGTGTTTTTCCTTCCAGGTGCATTGCTTGGTTTAATGGGAGCTCACTTCTTAATGATTCGTAAACAAGGTATTTCTGGACCACTATAAAAAACGGCTTTATTTTATTATCGAAGTTTTTCTACTAACTACGGAAAAAGGAGGGGGATTTCTCGATGCATCGCGGTAAAGGATTAAAGTTCGTTGGTGATTCACGTGTTTTAGCGCCTTCTGAACGAAAAAAAATGATTCCGAAAGATTACTCTGAATACCCTGGTAAAACAGAGGCGTTTTGGCCTAACTTCCTTTTGAAAGAATGGATGATAGGAGCCGTATTTCTTGTCGGCTTTTTATGTTTAACAGTTGCCCATCCGGCTCCGCTTGAAAGGATTGCGGACCCGACCGATACTGGGTACATTCCATTGCCAGACTGGTATTTCTTGTTCTTGTATCAATTACTAAAATATTCATTTGCATCCGGACCGTATACGGTTATCGGGGCAATGATTATGCCAGGACTTGCATTTGGAGGCTTATTATTAGCTCCGTTCCTGGATAATGGTCCGGAACGACGTCCAATGAAGCGTCCGATTGCAACTGGAGCTATGCTCTTGGCATTAGCTGCCACCGTATATTTAACTTGGGAATCTGTTGCGACACATGACTGGGCACAGGCTGAACGCCAAGGTAAAATTGTTGCAAAGGTTGATATTGATAAGTCGAGCGCTGGTTATAAAATAGCTAGTGCTAATACATGTATTACTTGTCATGGTGAAAATCTTTCAGGTGGTGCCGGTGCACCCGCACTAGTCGGTACAGGCTTAAAACCAGAAGAAATTGCAAAGATTGCCAAAGAAGGTAAGGGCGGTAAAATGCCGCCCGGAATCTTCAAAGGGACTGACGAAGAACTTAAAACACTTTCTGAATTTATCTCAGGCCTTGGTAAGTAATAATCAAATTGAGGAAAGCTGACGAAGGATCGTCAGCTTTTTTCTTCATGGAAAAATAAATCATGAAAGGGGCTTACTTGTGCGTTGGATATATCCTCTCTTGGCCAATAGGCAAATTATGATGTTATTATTAATGATCAATATAGCTGGAACCATCTATGGCTATTATTGGTATGGATGGCAATTAAAAGAGACACCAGCTATTTTTCGTTTATTTGTACCTGACAGTCCAACCGCTAGTTTATTTTTTGTTTTTGTATTAATTGCTTTTCTATTACGGAGAAACTGGCCATTAGTAGAAGCGCTTGCTATTGTCACACTTTTTAAATATGGAATTTGGGCAGTAGTAATGAACATACTGGTCTACTTTGTTCAGGGAGAACTAGATTCGGTTGGTTATATGTTGATTTTTTCCCATTTTGCTATGGCCGTCCAAGGTATTTTATATGCCCCATTTTATCGATTTAAATGGAAGCATTTAATCATAACAGCTATTTGGACCCTGCATAATGATGTGATTGACTATGTTTTCTTCATGTTGCCGAGCTACCATATGCTTGATGAATACACTCCGCAAATTGGCTATTTTACATTCTGGCTATCGATTCTCTCAATCGTTCTAGCCTATTATTTTTCAATTCGGTCCAATCGATATAAACTTGAAATAAAATAATCCAATCTGGTCTAACCTTGTCCACCCCTACATACATTTTATTAGTAATGAAAGGGGGGACAAGGATTGAAAATCAAATGGTTATTTTTATTTGCAATTATCATGATGCTTACTCCCACAACTATTTATGCTGAACATCAATCGCCAATGGAGAAGCTTGATGATATCTCAGATGAAGCACTCCAAATGGTGAAGTTTCATAGATATGATGATGCAAAAAGAATGCTTGATTATTTTTCTGATCAGTTCACTAGTATTTCTGGTACGGATCAGCCATTAACAATGGATGAGGTAAGAATTATCAATACCTCCCACGATGAAGCAATGGAGGCTGCTGTTAGTTCCAACATGAAAGATGAGGAACGAATAAATAAATTTGTTAAATTTCGTCTTGTTATTGATGCCATTGCAACAAGCCATCAACCATTATGGGTAGAAATGGAAGACCAAATTATGACAGCCTTTCATCAGGCAAAAGATGCCGCAAAAAAAGGTGATTCAGGACACTTTCATACAAACTTCAATTCATTTTTATCTTTGTACAATGTTATCTATCCCAGTATGAAAATTGATGTCTCCGTAGAAAATGTTCAAAGGCTAGATGCTCGGATTGATTTTATTAATGAATATCGTTCCCAAGTAGTAAATGATTCAAAAAGTCAAGAGGAATTAGAAAAACTAGATACAGACCTAGTCAATCTCTTTTCCAATATGGAAGAGGACCAGGCAGACCCTAACATTTGGTGGGTTATCATCTCAACAGGAAGCATAATTATCATGACCTTATCCTATGTAGGCTTTAGAAAATACCAAGGTGACAAGAACATGAAAAAAGACCGTTCCAGGGATTTAAAGGATTGATTAAAAAAAGCAATGTCCAGCTGGACATTGCTTTTTTAATCTACTAAAGGCATTTTATTTTCATCCAAGGTAAATCCTTCACCATGAACATCATGGACAATGGTGATGGAAACAAAGGCATGAGGATCTACCGAAGTGATCACATTTTTTAGCCGGACTATTTCATTTTTAGCTACAACACAATATAAAACTTCCCGCTCACTTTTCGTGTACGACCCATAACCTTTTAAGGCTGTTACCCCGCGGTCCATTTCCTCCATAATTTTAGAGGCAATTTGTTCGTTTTTTTCCGAAATGATCATTGCTCCACGTGCAGAATAAGCACCCTCTAATATGAAATCAATGACTCTTGCACCTATAAAAACAGCCACTAGGGTGTACATGGCCTGCTTATAATTTAAATAGGTTAAAAGTGATAAGGTGATAACACAGGCATCAAACAAAAACATCGTTTTCCCCATATTCCAGCCTGCATATTTTTGGACGAGTCTTGCAATAATATCGACTCCGCCTGTCGTTCCTCCATAACGGAAAATGATTCCCAACCCAATACCTGTTAAAACACCGGCAAATAATGCAGCTAATGTTAAATCACTTTCAAGCGGCATATCAATGGCATAACGCTGAAATATCCATAAAAAAATCGATACCCCAACCGTTCCTATAATTGTATAAAGGAAGGTATTTCGTCCTAACAATTTCCACCCAATAAAAAAAAGAGGAATATTTAATAATAAATTTGAATAAGATGGATCCCATTTGAACAAGAAATAAAATAAGAGTGCAATCCCTGTAAATCCACCTTCTGCTAACTTGTTTTGCATATTAAAATTGACTAGTCCAAATGACAAGATTGCTGCCCCTAATAGGATGAACAATATGTTTTTTACTTTAAGCCCTGATAACATTAATAATCCCCCCTCTGCCATAAATTCTCTTATATGGCGGTTTTATTATAGCGAATAAAAATTGCAAGAGCAATGAGTTGTGAAAAAGAGCAGATTATAAATGAAATCATTTGTAAATCGGCGTTAATTTAGCTAACATAAACAATGGATAGTAGTTGTAGTATGGACATAATTATCGGACGTAATAAAGAGGTGAAATACATGGCAAAAGAAAAAACGATGAAAGACCTTCAACAAGAGGTAGATTTGTACATTAGTCAATTTAAAGAGGGTTATTTTAGTCCACTAGCAATGCTGGCGCGACTTACGGAAGAATTAGGGGAATTTGCTAGGGAAATAAATCACTATTATGGAGAGAAACCGAAAAAAACTAGTGAAACCGAAAAAGCCATTGAGGAAGAACTAGGGGATCTTTTATTTGTACTAATTTGTTTTGCTAATTCTTTAAATATTAGCCTCGAAGATGCACATGATTATGTGATGGCGAAATTTAATACAAGAGACAAAGATCGTTGGACAAGAATTAACGATGTTAAGATGGAGTGATTTGGATGGGAAAGATTAGAATTATTATCGCTGGACCCCGCGGAAGAATGGGCAGTGAAGCTGTAAAGCTGGTAACCAATACGGAACACTTTGAACTAGTTGCTGCTGTGGATCATAAATATGATGGGATTATGTTAAGCGATTTAGAAGGTTTTCACTCGATACATAATGTGCAAGTTTATTCAAATATTGACACCTGCCTGCAAAATGTTCAAGCTGATGTGTTAATTGATCTAACCACACCTGAAGTAGGCATGCACCATACCAAAACGGCACTTTCCTACAATGTCCGTCCAGTAGTGGGCACTACAGGATTTTCTGCTAGTGATTTAGAGGAATTAGAACAAATTTGTCAGGAGAAAAATCTGGGATGTATTATCGCTCCAAATTTTGCAATTGGTGCTGTGTTAATGATGAAATTTTCGCAAATGGCTGCAAAATATTTCGAAGATATAGAAATTATTGAATTGCACCATGACCAGAAGCTTGATGCTCCATCAGGAACAGCTGTAAAAACAGCTGAAATGATTTCTGTTGTTCGAGAGGCGAAAAATCAAGGCCACCCAAATGAAAAAGAAGCAATAGAAGGTGCTAGGGGTGCAAATTATGATGGAATGCATATTCACTCTGTACGGTTACCTGGATTGGTCGCCCATCAACAGGTGTTATTTGGTTCCGATGGTCAGACTTTAACCATCAAGCATGATTCCTATCACCGCGGTTCATTTATGTCAGGAGTAAAAGTGGCAGTAGAATCCGTAATGACACATAATACCTTTGTTTATGGACTTGAAAATATATTAGAGTAGGGAGTCATAATTATGAATATTGCTTTAATCGCTCATGATAAAAAGAAAAATGATCTGGTTCAATTTGCAACCGCCTATCAGTATATTTTTGCGAAGCATACTTTATTTGCAACAGGGACTACCGGACAAAGGATTAGTGAAGCAACGGGGTTAAATATTACTCGTTTCCAATCTGGACCTCTTGGTGGTGACCAGCAAATAGGGGCAATGATTGCCCAAAATAAAATGGATGCTGTTTTCTTTTTCCGCGACCCTTTAACCTCTCAGCCGCATGAACCAGACGTCACTGCATTAGTCAGGCTTTGTGATGTATACTCCATTCCGCTGGCTACAAATATGGGAACTGCGGAATTATTAATTAGAGGTTTAGAATTAGGACTAATTGAATGGAGAAATCTTAATAAAGAGAATGGTGTAATCAATGAATAATCCACACCTTCAAGTCCTTGCATTTGGAGCCCATGCAGACGATGTCGAAATTGGCATGGCCGGTACGATTGCAAAATTGACATCAGAAGGAAAACGTGTTGGTATCTGTGACCTAACAGATGCCGACCTTTCTTCGAATGGGAACGTTGAATTAAGAAAATTGGAAGCGGCAAATGCGGCTGAGATTCTTAAAGTTTCAATGCGAACTTCACTTGGTTTTCCAGATAGGGGATTATTTTTTAAAGAAGAATACATAAGAGAAATTGCTAGGGTGATTAGACTTACGAAGCCTCAGGTTGTTTTTGCACCTTATTTTGAGGACCGGCATCCTGACCATGGGAATTGTGCTAATTTAGTGGAAGAGGCAGTATTTTCTGCTGGAATAAGAAAGTATGAAACAGAAGGAAATGAACCAGCACACCGCGTGGAGCGAGTTTATTTTTATATGATTAATGGTTTTCATAAACCAGATTTTACAATCGATATTTCACAATATATGGATCAGAAGCTCCAAGCATTGAGGGAATACAAAAGCCAGTTTGAGCAAACAGAAGAAAGTTACAATACCCCGCTGGTAAATGGGTATATTGAAACAGTAGAGTCAAGGGAAAAAATGTTTGGAAAACTTGTTGGTGTCACATTTGCTGAAGGGTTCAAAACGAAAGTTCCCATTCTTTTGAATCGAGATTTGATAGGAGAATAACGATGAGGAAATTAAAAATTGGCATTACTTGCTATCCAACCGTAGGTGGTTCAGGTGTGGTAGCGACGGAATTAGGAAAAATGCTGGCTGAAAAAGGTCATGAAATTCATTTCATCACATCTAGTATCCCTTTTAGGTTAAATAAAATTTATCATAATATCTATTATCATCAGGTTGAAGTCAATCAATATTCCGTATTTCAGTACCCACCTTACGATATTGCCTTAGCAAGTAAAATGGCGGAAGTAGCAAATCGGGAAAAATTAGATGTGCTTCACGTCCACTATGCTATTCCTCACGCAGTTTGTGCAATATTAGCGAAGCAAATGAGCCACCGTGATGTTAAAATTGTCACGACGTTACATGGAACAGATATAACGATCTTAGGGTATGATCCATCGTTAACAGATGCCATTAAATTTGGAATTGAAAAATCTGATGTGGTAACGGCTGTCTCCAAATCGTTAGTGGATCAAACCTATGAACTTATTAATCCTGATAAACCAATCGAAACCGTTTATAATTTTATTGATGACCGCATCTATAAAAAAAGTGATGCGCTTGCTTTAAAGTCAGATTTTGAGATAAGGGAAGATGAGAAAGTTATTATTCATGTTTCCAATTTTCGTCCAGTTAAGCGGGTGAAAGATGTAGTGAGATCCTTTGCCAAGATCGCATCTGTAATACCTGCTAAATTACTGTTAGTCGGTGATGGTCCTGAAATCACCATTGTTTGTAAGTTGGTTAGAGAGCTTAGATTAGAGGATCAAGTCATATTCCTTGGAAAACAAGAAAGCTTAGAGGAATTGTACTCCATTAGTGATTTAATGTTGTTATTATCGGAAAAAGAAAGCTTTGGCCTAGTTGCATTAGAGGCGATGGCATGTGGGGTTCCATGTATAGGTACCAATGTTGGCGGTATTCCTGAGGTTATTAATCATGGTGTCAATGGTTTCATTTGTGAAGTGGGTGACATCGAAGATATTTCCAATAAAGCACTAACGGTTTTAAATGACAACATCCTTCACCAACAATTTTCTAACCAATCCGTCTATACTGCCAAAACCAAATTTAAAGCTGACAAAATCGTTGAACAATATGAGCAAATTTATTTTAATTTACTGAATTAAGGTGAAGGAAATGACAGATCCATTCTTAACAGCAGCTCCTGTTTTAAAACAGCTGGAGGATGCTGGCTATGAAGCCTATTTTGTCGGTGGTTCAGTTCGAGATTTTCTGTTAAAAAGAGAGATTAATGACGTAGATATCGCAACTAGTGCCACACCTGCTGAAGTGAAAAAGATTTTTCCGAAAACAATTGATATTGGAATAGAACATGGAACGGTTCTCGTCCTTGTTAAACATGGAGCATATGAAATTACTACATTTAGAACGGAATCAGAGTATCAAGATTATCGTAGACCCAAAGAGGTTACTTTTATTCGTAATTTAAAGGATGACCTAAAGCGTAGAGATTTTACGATGAATGCAATTGCAATGGACAGAAATAGAAAACTGATAGATCCATTTAATGGTTTATTATCCATACAAAAAAAAGTAATTCAAACAGTCGGAAATCCAAGTGATAGATTTCAAGAAGATGCTCTAAGAATAATGAGAGCTGTTCGGTTTGTTAGCCAACTTTCTTTTCAAATTGAAAAGGGAACAGTTCAAGCATTAGCCACGCTGGTTCATTTGCTTGAGAACATTGCGGTTGAGAGAAAACGGGTAGAGTTTGAAAAACTTTTAATCGGAAAGAATAAACGAACGGCACTTACTATTCTCCTTGAAACCAACATTTATTTATATTTACCTGGTTTGAAGGACAATAGGCAGTTTTTAGAAAAAATGCTAGGCTTTGAAAGCCCCGACCTTAAGATGAATGAAATATGGTCATTATTGATTTTCTGTTTAAATCTAAAGGAAAAAGAGATTGAGGTTTTCCTAAAGGAATGGCGGCTTTCACTTAAGGAAATTAGAGAGATTCAGCGGATTGTCCATTTCCTCTATATAAGACTTGACCAAGAATGGTCTATTTATGACTTATTTTCTGCGGGGCGAAATACGATTCTTTCAACAGAAAGGGTCTACCTTGTAATTAATAACATCAAGGAAACAGAATCATTGCAACGTTGGATCGATCTGTACGACTCTCTACCAATAAAAGATCGTGCAGAAATAAATGTGTCTGGGAATGACCTAATGGCCTTGTTCAATAAAAGAGGAGGACCATGGCTGAAGGAGACTCTTTTAACTATTGAAAAGAAGATCTTAGCTGGACAAATCGAAAATAACATTGAAAAAATCAAGGAGTGGCTAATAAAGTGCAATCTGAAATAAGAAAAGAACTACTGGATGCCTTTACAAATGCTGGGGATGACTTTCTGTCAGGACAACATCTTGCAGAACTCATTGGCTGCTCTAGGACAGCAGTATGGAAGCATATAGAGGAACTCAGAAAAGAAGGATTTAAATTAGATGCGGTTAGAAATAAAGGCTATCGGATACTAAAAACACCAGAAAAAATAACAGCTGATGAAATACGGCTCGGTTTAACAACTACCTTGATGGGGAGAAATATCCATTATGAAGAGAGTGTTGAATCTACCCAGAAGATTGCACACCGTTTAGCTTCAGAAGATGCCCCAGAAGGGACCATCATCATTGCCGAAGAGCAGTTGGCAGGAAGGGGGAGAATGGCCCGTAAATGGCATTCTCCAAAATATACTGGTATTTGGATGAGCATGCTCTTACGTCCTAATATGCCTCTTAGTAACGCGCCACAATTGACATTGCTAACAGCTGTTGCAACAGTTCAAGCAATTGAAGAAATGACAGACGTTATCCCAGAAATAAAATGGCCAAATGATATTCTTATTAATGGAAAAAAGGTAACGGGGATATTAACGGAATTACAGGCTGAAGCAGATCAAATTCATTCGATTATAATTGGAATAGGTATAAACGTGAATCAAAAGAAAGATGATTTCCCATCAGAGCTTCAAGAAATTGCCACCTCCCTTTTTATTGAGAATAAAGTATCAGTTTCGAGAGCTGAGTTAATTAGAAGTATCCTCAAGCACTTTGAAAAACTGTATACAGTGTATCTCGAAAAGGGCTTCTTACCAATAAAACTTTTATGGGAGGGCTATGCCGGCAGTATCGGCAAATACATAAAAGCAAGAACATTAACGACTACCATTGAGGGAAAAGCTCTTGGCATCACAGATGATGGAGTGTTGAAATTAGAGGATGAGTCTGGTTTCATCCACCACATCTATTCAGCCGATATTGAATTATAGGGCTTGAACTTTTCGTGAAATTTGCTATAATTCATTCCAATGGGCAGTATCCACAGTGAACTGCACCTTTATGTGACAAACAATTAAAAAGGTTTCTGCCTAGATCCGTTTAACGGACCGGGACAGAGGGATGAAGCACGTAAAAGAGTAATCGGGATCCTCTGCCTTCAGAAGGATCTTTTTATTTGCTCTTCGAAAACTTCTTTTCCCCTCTCCCAATTAAAAGGAGGGAAAATGGATGAAGCAAACAACAGATTTTTTAAAAATGAAGGAAAATAATGAAAAAATTGTCATGCTGACTGCGTATGATTACCCATCTGCTAAACAAGCAGAAGAAGGAGGAGTCGACGTCATTTTAGTGGGAGACTCCCTCGGAATGGTTGTTCTTGGGTATGACTCAACCATCCCAGTTACGCTTGAAGACATGATCCATCATACGAAGGCGGTTAAACGAGGGGCTAAAGATACATTTATTCTCGCTGATATGCCTTTTTTAACCTATCACCTTTCCGTTCGGGATACATTGATGAATGCAGGCAGACTTATTCAAGAAACAGGTGCACATGCGGTAAAACTTGAAGGGGCAGATGATGTCTTAGAAAAAATTGCAGCTCTCACAAAGGCGGGCATTCCTGTATGTGCTCATTTAGGGTTGACCCCTCAATCAGTAGGAGTATTAGGCGGGTATAAAGTACAAGGGAAAGATGCACAAGCTGCAAGGAAATTAATGGATGATGCTAAGAAATGTGAAGAGGCAGGAGCATTTGCCATTGTTCTTGAATGTGTCCCAAAACAATTGGCTGAGGAAATTTCACAAAGTCTTTCGATTCCTATTATTGGTATTGGTGCCGGAGTTGACGTGGATGGTCAAGTGCTTGTCTATCATGATATCCTTGGCTATGGTGTTGAACGAGTACCAAAGTTCGTGAAACAATACCATTCCGTTAATCCATTCATGATCGAATCCATTCAAGCGTATGCAAAAGACGTAAAAAGTAAACAGTTTCCTGAGGATAAGCATTCTTTCACAATGAAGGAACAGGAACTGAAAGGGCTTTATGGAGGTATAAAATGAAGGTCATCACAACCATTAAGGAAATGCAGGGGATAATCTCCAACCACAAAAGCCAGAGTAAATCGATTGGCTTTGTCCCAACGATGGGATTTCTCCATGAAGGGCATTTAACACTTGTGAATAAAGCAAGACAGGAAAATGATATTATTGTCCTAAGCATATTTGTTAACCCATTACAATTTGGGCCAACAGAGGATTATGCTGAATATCCACGCGATTTTGAGCGTGACCGTACCTTGGCTGAAAGTGAAAAGGTTGATTATCTGTTTTATCCTTCTGGCGAAGAAATGTATCCAAACCAACTTTCAGTCAAAGTAACCGTACAGGATCGGACAGATGTTTTGTGTGGGAGTTCACGCCCTGGCCATTTTGACGGCGTAGCAACAGTCATTACAAAGCTTTTTAACATCATTATGCCAACAAGAGCCTATTTCGGAAAAAAAGATGCTCAGCAAGTTGCGGTTATTGAGGGATTAATTTCTGATTTTAATATTCCTGTAAATCTTGTTGCCGTAGATATCGTTCGGGAATCTGACGGGCTAGCGAAAAGTTCTCGAAATGTTAATCTGCTTCCGCAAGAAAGACTAGAAGCACCCGTTCTATTTCAAAGCCTTCAAGCTGCAGAAGCAGCCATTAATGAGGGTGAGAAAGACCCTGCTAAATTAATTAACTTGATTCGTGAAATGATTAATCATGAAGCGAGTGGTGTTATTGATTATGTACAAATTTACTCCTATCCACAATTAAAACCATTGGAAAAATTAGAGGGTACAATTATTATTGCGCTCGCTGTAAAATTTTCAAAGGTACGTTTAATAGACAATTTCATCACGAAAATAGATTAATAGGGAATAAGAGGAATTGGGGGAAGAAGATATATGTTTCGCACCATGATGAACGGAAAAATCCATCGTGCTACAGTTACAGAGGCAAATTTAAATTATGTGGGCAGTATCACAATTGATGAAAATATATTAGATGCAGTTGGAATGATTGCAAATGAAAAGGTTCAAATTGTTAACAATAATAATGGTGCTCGTTTAGAGACCTATATTATTCCAGGTGAACGAGGCAGTGGAGTCATTTGTTTAAATGGTGCAGCTGCCCGCCTTGTTCAAAAAGGTGATATTGTCATTATTATTTCCTATGCGCTAGTCGCTGAAGAAAAACTAGCTGCGCATAAGCCAAAAGTGGCAATTATGGATGAAAACAATCGTATAAAAGAACTAATCCATGCTGAACCTGCACTCACAATCATGTAATCCCCAGTTCTGGGGATTTTTCTTTTTTAACAAGAGTTTTATATAATATACATAATAATAAAAATCGTAATGATAATGGTAGAATCGGATTCTCCACATAGCATATCCTTTTTGTTTGGAAGATAATGTGATACCGTTTTACTGAACGAAGGTTTGGGGTGTTAATGAATGCTTAATAAATTCGTCGTAATTGATTTGGAAACAACAGGAAACATTCCAAAAAAGGGTGATAAAATCATCCAATTTGCAGCTGTGGTCATTGAAAATGGAAAAATTACAGAAAAGTTTTCATCACTAGTCAATCCAAAAAAATCCATACCATTATTTATTGAAGAATTAACTGGTTTAAATGATGATATGGTCAAAGATGCGCCGCTTTTTTCGGAAATCGCAGAAAAGGTCATGACTTTACTGGATGGAGCCTATTTTGTTGCACATAATGTTTTGTTTGATTTGTCCTTTTTACAAGAAGAATTAATCCAGTCTGGCCAGGAAGGGTTTTTCGGACCTGTTCTTGATACAGTTGAAATGGCAAGAATCCTTTATCCGACTGCAGATGGCTATAAACTATCTGACTTAGCAGAAAGAGAAAAATTGACTCATGATCGTCCCCATCAAGCAGATAGTGATGCACAGGTCACGGCTGAACTTTTTCTTATTCTTTTGGATCGAATGACATCATTACCAATCGTCACGCTAAAACAGCTTGCTCATTTATCCGGAGGATTGAAAAGCGACCTTCAGCAGTTACTTGATGAAATACTGGTTAATAAAGAAGATGCAATGGAAAGATTGCCTGAGTCTATCGAGATTTTTAAGGAACTAGCCTTAAAAAGACATCCAGATCCTACAGGTTCAACTGCTAATGGTAGTGAGTATCAATATCCTGCAACGGAGTCAGATAAAATTGATTTAGTAAGTAAGGCATTTGATGCATTTGAAAAGAGGACTGGCCAATTTACGATGATGGATAAAGTCTATCAAGCATTTCAATGTGAAAGGCATTCGGTGATTGAGGCTGGAACGGGTGTTGGTAAATCACTAGGGTATTTGCTTCCAATTGCCTACTTTTCAAGGGAAAATAGGATTCCTATCGTCGTAAGTACACATACCATTCATTTGCAAGAACAGCTTTTAAAAAATGAAATCCCTCTTTTGGCAAAACTTTTGCCGTTTCATTTAAACTTTGTTTTGCTAAAAGGGAGAAATCATTATATTAGTTTAGAAAAATTTAAACAGACCCTGGAAGAAGAAAATGATAATTACGATACTGGTTTAACCAAAATGCAAATTCTTGTTTGGCTGATCGAAACAGAAACCGGTGATAGGGATGAATTAAACCTTTCAAGCGGCGGGCAAATTTTTTGGAACAAAATTAAAAATGAACCAGCTATTTTTTTACAGAACCAAGAGTGGCAAGATAGAGATTTTTATTTAAGGGCCAAAAGAAAAGTGCAAGCAGCAGATATCATTATTACAAATCATTCTTTATTATTAAGCGATATTAAAGGGGAAGGAACGATCCTACCTGATTTTTCTTACGCTATTATAGACGAAGGACACCATTTTGAAAAAGCGGCAAGTCAGTTCTTTGGACATACATTTGATTATTTATCCACCCGTCTGACATTAAGTCAATTTGGCCTTTATGAACAAAAACAACTCTTTTATGAGATGGAGAGGCTAATTGATTCAGTATCAGGAAAAAACGAGATTTTGACACCTACAACCAAGATAAATCAATTAATGACTGATCTTACGTTTGAAACAGACGAATTATTCCAATTGATTGCCCAATTTGCAAGAGCCAAGATGACGAATAAAAAAGGAATTAATCGTACCAAGGTTCGCTTTTCAGCAAACGACGAAGCGAAAGAAAAAAAGGCACTTATTCACAGTGCAGAGAGGTTTGCCTTTTTGCTTAAGGACCTCTATTCAGAAATCTCCGACCGTCTTGAATGGATTAAAAAGGAGAGTAATTCTTTATCACGTTCGGATGAAAATAAATTGGAAGAAATTCTATCATTTCAATGTGAATTGGCAGAACTTAGAAGTACGGTTATCGATTCCTTTCTTAAACTAACCAACGATGTAAAATGGATTGAAATCGATATTCGTTCACCGCAAAATGTGACTACATTTATGGTTCAGCCAACTTCCGTGGCCGGGCAGTTAAAGGAACAATTCTTTCAACTAAAAAAAGCGGTCGTCTTTACATCGGCGACACTGACTGTAAATAAATCATTTGATTATTTCATAAAGGAAATTGGCCTTGATCCTAATGAAACTATACAAGTAAATATCCCTTCACCATTTGCCTATAATCAGCAGGTACAGCTTTTAATTCCTGAAGACTTACCAGAAATAAACTCTGTTTCTCTTGATGATTATGTTATTTCAATAACGGAGCATATTATTACAATTGCTGAAGCAACAAAAGGAAGAATGCTGCTTCTATTTACAGCCTATGACATGCTTAGGAAAACTTATGAATTAATTAAAGAAAGTGGTTTTTTACATGATTATGCGATGATTGCTCAAGGGATAACAAGCGGCAGCCGAACAAGGCTAACCCGGAATTTCCAGCGCTATGATAAAGCATTATTATTAGGAACCAGCAGTTTCTGGGAAGGGGTAGATATACCTGGTGAGGACTTATCCTGCCTTGTTATAGTCAGGCTTCCATTTAGTCCGCCAGATGATCCTTTAACCGAGGCTAAATGTCAGTTGATAGAAAAACGCGGGGGGAATTCATTTTCAGAATACTCACTCCCTGAAGCGATTCTTAGATTTAAACAGGGATTTGGCCGCCTGATTCGAACAGAAAATGATCGTGGCATTATTGTAGTCTTTGACAAAAGGATTGTAACAACTAAATATGGGAAGGCTTTCTTGAAATCAATTCCCACTGTGCCTATTAATAGGGGAAGGGTCGATGATTTAGTTGAAATTATCCACTCGTGGTTATGATTCAATGACCATATCAGCGATGACAATTGAAGATTATACTGGATAAAAATTGGCAAGAAACACATCCTATATGTGGGAGGTGTGTCATGAGAACCTTACTCGTACTATTGGCCTTTTTTATTCAAACGACACTCACGGTAGAGGCTTCGAATCCTTCGTTAAATAATATAGAAAACATCGATTTAAATATTAAGGATCATGAAGTTGCAGTGACTTTTCTTGGACTGTCGGAAGGGGAAGCAACTCTTATTCAAGGTGCAAATAATGAGAATATCTTGGTAAATGTTGGCGGGAAAGAAACCAACGCGGAATTAGAAGGCTGGCTTTACCTTTATGATGTGAAGGAGATTTCTAAATTAATCCTTACTAATAATGAACAGGAAGTTACTGAAAAACAAATCAATCGGTTAATATCGAAATACAAAATTAAGGAAATAATTACAACACCTGAACTATCTACTCAAATCAGAAAAAAACTGGATTCAATCAATAAACCAGCAGTTGTATCGTGGGGGGCGGGCACAAAGAAAACAATCCTGCCTGAGATGACTGCTGTCGTTCAATTTTTGGGTAGTGAAGATAATGAAGGTATGGATCTGACATTTGAATTTTTTAATCACCGGATTTTCTTAATGACGTCATTTACACCACGTGCGGAAGAAGCTCTATTAAGGAAGAATCTAGAGAATATTAATGTTTTTAAAATTCCTAATTGTGCGGTGGAAGACTCTATTTCTGAGAAGTTAATTCAGTATTTAAATCCGCAAATTTCAATTCTATTTGCACCCGAAGAAGAGCAGCATGATCCAGAAATTCTTGTTGATCTGCATGAAACTTGGTCGGAAATTTATTCAACTAAAAAACATGGTACAATAACAATCAAATTCACCGATTCAAATTATGAGGTGATCACAATCCCAATTGAATCGGATGAATAAAATTTAATTTGAAAATCATATCATCTTAGACCCGCTTTTTGCTTCAACCTGTTATAATAATGGATAAGATTTATCAAAAAATGTAGAGAAATAGGAATACATTGGAGGAAAACGGATGGAAAGTAAAATAGAAGTTTTATCAACAGTGAAAATCCAACACAGTCCGGATTTATATAAAATTGTTGATGCCCTTAATCGAACTTTGAAACAGGAAGACCTTATGTTTGGTATAGCACTGGATCAAGAGAATCAAAATACAGCGATTTTTAC
This sequence comes from Neobacillus drentensis, assembly GCF_036962765.1. Taxonomy (GTDB): domain Bacteria; phylum Bacillota; class Bacilli; order Bacillales; family Cytobacillaceae; genus Neobacillus; species Neobacillus drentensis_C. The sequence continues at coordinate 16,866 of NZ_JBALOS010000001.1, read as the reverse complement.
GATTTATCGTACATAAAGAAGTGATTTCTAAATGAAAAAGTGGATTATTTTTCTATCAATATTAGTATTAGCCATGTGTGGATTATTGATAAAAGTTTATTTATCAGCAGTTGATCCTTTAAAAACAGCCGAAAAAAAAGCTGTCTCACTTGCGAAAAAGGAAATATCATTAACAGAGGTTGAAGATTTTCATATTTATAATGGGAATGAAACGGTGAATGTCATTGAGGGAAAAAGTAAGAAAGGCGATAATGTTATTGTATGGATTCCTGAAAAAAGTAAGGAAATTTTCGTCAGAAAAGCTAACAATGGGCTAACAAAAGAAGCAGCTATACAAAAACTTCAACAAGAAAAAAGCCCTAAGAAGATCATTTCTGTTCGTCTTGGCATGGAAAAAAATATCCCATTATGGGAAATTTATTACCGGTCCAATAATAATTTAATAAATTATTATTATGTTCACTTTGATACTGGTGAGTGGCTTAAAAAAATTGAAAACTTATAAATAAATGGAGAGCGGAGGAAATTGGTATGGTAGTGGAATTAGCTAATCGTGTAAAAGCACTTACACCTTCAACAACATTAGCGATTACAGCGAAAGCAAAAGAACTAAAAGAACAAGGGGAAGATGTCATCGGTCTGGGAGCCGGTGAGCCTGACTTCAATACTCCACAGCATATTTTAGATGCTGCTTTTCAATCCATGAATGAAGGACATACGAAGTATACACCTTCAGCTGGCTTACCTGGCTTAAAAAAAGCAATTATCAAGAAATTTGAAGAGGATCAGGGATTAGCATATAATCTTAATGAAATCATTGTCGGCAATGGTGCTAAACATGTCCTCTATACTTTATTTCAAGTGATTTTAAATGATGGCGATGAGGTCATTATCCCGACACCTTATTGGGTTAGTTATCCAGAACAAGTGAAATTAGCAGGCGGTGTCCCCGTTTATATTGAGGGATTTGAGAAAAATCAATTTAAAGTCACACCAGAGCAATTAAAAAATGCAATCACAGAAAAGACAAAAGCGGTTATTATTAATTCACCTAGTAACCCAACTGGAGTCTTATATACAGCTGAAGAACTTTTTGAAATAGGCAAAGTTTGTCTTGAAGAGAACATTCTCATCGTTTCAGATGAAATCTACGAGAAGCTGGTATATGGTGAAAATAAGCATATTTCGATTGCTCAACTCTCCCCTGAATTAAAAAAGCAAACGATTGTAATCAATGGGGTTTCCAAGTCACATTCGATGACTGGTTGGAGAATCGGATACGCAGCAGGTAATAAAGTGATCATTGAAGCGATGACAAACCTTGCTAGCCACAGTACATCTAATCCAACAACAACTGCTCAGTATGCAGCAATCGCCGCTTACAATGGTCCACAACAGCCGGTAGAGGATATGCGAAAGGCATTTGAAGAAAGATTAGAAATTATTTTTGAAAAGCTTGTGGCAATTCCAGGTGTGACTTGTGTGAAACCACAAGGTGCTTTTTATCTTTATCCAAATGTGAAGAAAGCAGCAGAGATGACAGGTTACAATAATGTGGATGCTTTTGTTGAAGCCCTACTGGTGGATGCTAAAGTGGCTGTGATCCCTGGTTCAGGATTTGGAACGCCTGATAATATTAGACTTTCCTATGCAACCTCTTTAAAATTATTAGAACAAGCAGTTGAGAGAATTCACCAATTTGTAGTTTCAAAATCAAGCATTGTCAATAATTAATATTTGCAAAAAGTCTGCGAATAGCTGCAGGCTTTTTGCTTTTAGTTACCAAAGATGGATGCCTAATACTCTTACTCGAACATATTGTTCATGATATACTAAACAGGAGGTGTCCTTAACATGAAAACAAACTTATTAGCATGGATTCAAGAAGGGAACATTACTGTTCCTACATTATTATTTTCTGAATACCGTAATTTAAATTTAAATGAATATGAACTTGTTCTTATATTAAATATTCTCACCTTTTTAGATAAGGGACATGAATTCCCTACTCCCGACGAGCTTTCAGCACGTATGACGATTACCGTTTCTGAATGTAACGAAATGCTCAGAAGACTTATTCAAAGAGGATTTATTCAAATCACAGACGAATATAATCATGATGGCATTCGCTATGAGAAGTATTCAGTCGAGCCTTTATGGGAAAGACTGATAGAACAATTCTTGAAAAAGAATAATAATAAAGAATTAGATAAGAAGACCGATGAAACGGACCTATACACGTGTTTTGAAAAGGAATTTGGACGTCCGCTTTCTCCGTTTGAATGTGAATCTCTGGCTATGTGGATGGATGATGACCATCATGACCCAATTATTATCAAAGCTGCTTTACGTGAATCTGTAATGTCGGGGAAATTAAATTTCCGCTATATTGATAGAATTCTCTTTGAGTGGAAGAAGAATGGAATAAAAACAATTGAGCAGGCAAAAAACCATGGACAAAAATTTCGTCAAAAGCAAACGCAGAAGGGGAATATTAAGACTGAATCACATCAGCCTAGCGTTCCTTTTTACAATTGGTTAGAACAATAATTTGACTAACGAGGGATCTATCTCTCGTTTTATTTCATTTTAATAGTAGTAGGTGATAGATATGCTAAATAATACCCAAATCCGTTATTGCCTTGATCAAATGGGAGTGATGTTTCCAGAGGCCCATTGTGAGTTAAATCATTCGAATCCATTTGAACTAGTCATTGCTGTGGCTTTATCAGCACAATGTACCGATGTGCTTGTCAATAAAGTAACCAAAACATTATTTGAAAAATACAAAACACCTGAGGATTACCTAGCGGTTCCTCTTGAAGAATTGCAAAACGACATTCGCTCGATTGGCCTTTATCGGAATAAGGCTAAAAACATTCAAAATCTTTGTAGAATCGTATTAGAAGAATATAACGGTGAAATCCCAACGGATCGTGATGAGTTAACCAAACTGCCTGGTGTTGGCAGGAAAACAGCAAATGTTGTGGTGTCGGTTGCTTATAATGTACCTGCAATTGCAGTAGACACACATGTGGAGAGAGTAAGTAAACGATTAGGTATTTGCAGGTGGAAGGATTCTGTCCTTGAAGTGGAAAAAACATTAATGAGAAAGGTTCCAAAAGACGAATGGTCTGTCACACACCACCGGATGATATTTTTTGGACGTTATCATTGTAAAGCTCAAAATCCACAATGTCCAAGCTGCCCTTTGTTAGAACTCTGCAGGGAAGGGAAAAAGAGGATGAAAGGTCAGGTCACGCTAAATGGAGCACAATGAGGTGGAGATATCTAATCTACTTACCGAATGGGATAAAAGTAAAGAGCAACTCGAAAAATACTTTCGTGAACGGGATTATCACAATGCAAAAGTGTTAATGGAAAAAGGAATTAACTTATTTATCCAATTTATATCTAGGGCAAATGAGCTGCCAATTCTACAGAATGAATCGATTAATTATAAACAGTTTGATTTTAAACCTGTCAACGTAGAGGAGCGATTAGCCTTTATTATGGCAAGGCCTGGATTATATCATTCCTATCGGCAGCTTTCAGAGCTAATGATTGAACAAGAAAAGTTGTTTGTAAAGAGAAACATACTAAAAAAAGCGTCTAAACCAAATGGTTAAGACGCTTTTTTATGGTTTTTATTAGGAGGGCTTAGCCTGGCGTTCCTGAGTTTTCCCCATCTCCTGTGCTATTGTCAACTGGGGTATCTGGTGGAGCAGTTCCGCCATCATTACCTTGAACCCCTCCATTGCCATCACCTGTGCCTGTGCCAGTGTCAGTTCCAGTTCCAGTGTCAGTTCCAGTTCCAGTTCCATTGCCATTCCCATTGCCGTTCCCATTGCCGTTCCCATTGCCGTTCCCATTGCCGTTTCCGTTCCCGTTTCCGTTCCCAGGTGGGGTACCAGGCTGGGTACCGTTGCCTTGATCAGTTTCTTGGGCAGGAATATCCAGAGATGTTGTGACAGGATCACTTTGTCTACTCCCACTAATCGCAATGATTGTAAAGCTATACTTCGCTCCAGGTACAGCTGGTATAGTTAAGGATGTTTCTGTTTGAGTATACTGCTTTTGTTCTATTCCGTTATTTACTGTAATCGAGAATGTAACATTGGCTTTTTTGGATCCCTTGTATTTCCATGTTAATCCTATATTATTACTCATTTGATCATAGGTTGCACTTAGGTTTTTTGGAGTATCCAGTTTGTCATACCTTGTAGAGACTCTATTAGGTGAATGACCTTTCACTGCATACTCTGTAATAATTTCACTATTAGGTGTGTATTCACTTGCTAATACAGGTGGCATGGAGCCTCTTTCAATCCTTACTCTTTGAACGCTGTTTGGCATTTTAAAGTCAGGTGTATCAACATCCTTTGATACATATTCCATGATGTTTTTAAATAATAATTGTGCTAAGCGTTGATTATTTCCAACTGCATTAATAGGAGTACTTCGGTCTTTATAACCAGTCCAAATGGATGCAGTGTAATTCGTGGTATAACCAGTAAACCATGCATCAGGCACGGATCTGCTGCTTGGAATACCCCATTTCTGTATTTCTTCATCTGTATAATTAGTTGTTCCTGTCTTACCGGCAATCGGAAGACCGGGAACTTTCGCCCTTGTACCTGTACCAGGATATTCAAGTACACTTTGCAGCATATCGGTGATCATAAAAGCAGTCGAATCCTTCATGACTACTTTTGGTTCTGGCGCAGTACTTATCACTGTACCATCACGGAGTTTAATTTTTCTAATGGCATGTGGTTTTGTGTAAATACCCTTATTACCAAAAGCACTGTACGCACCAGCCATTTGAAGTGGTGATACACCCGTTCTAAAACCACCAATGGCATAGGACTCAAAAATTTCCTTTAAAGGTATACCTAAATCAACAGCGAAATCCTTTGCCTTATCAAGACCAACTTGTTGTAAGGCTTGAACAGCAGGTGAATTTCGTGATAATTGCAAAGCTGTTCTAATCGTCATTGCTCCTTTATAACTTTGGTCCCAGTTCCCAAATTTTTTCCCTGAAGAATAAGTAATGGGTTTATCCTCGATCATTTGATATGTTCCCCAATTTAAATATTCAATTGCTGGAGCATAATCAAGAACTGGTTTGATGGTTGATCCAGGTTGACGCTGGGTGTCAATCGCATAGTTAAATCCCCGTTTAACTTTTTGATTTCTCCCTCCTCCAATCGCACGGATTTCTCCTGTTTTGGTATCCAGAAGAGCAACCCCAGCTTGGAATTCATCATCTGGATAGTCGATAACGTCATCTTTATTAAGGATGTCCTCGACATAGGATTGTGCATTTGGATCAAGAGTTGTATGAATGGTTAAGCCATCTGTAAAAATATCAAAATCAGACGTTTCTTTCACTTCATCAATAACTGCATCGACAAATGAATCAAACGGTTTTTCTTTAACTACCCGCTCTTTTTCATTTAAGACGGTATCTTTAACGGAAACCTTTTTCGCATCTTCCATCTCTTGCTTAGAAATAAATCCATGTTGATGCATTAAGGTTAAGACGATGTTTCGTCTTTTTTCAGCTAAATCAGGATGATCAAAAGGGTTATAATTATTCGGACTTTGCGGCATCCCTGCAATTTGGGCTGCTTCTGCAAGTGTTAAATCTTTTAATTCTTTTCCATAGAAAATTTTTGCAGCTGTAGCAATACCATGACTATTTTCAGAAACATATACCTTATTTACATACATCTCGAAGATCTGGTGCTTCGTATACTGCTGTTCCAATTGATAGGAAAGCCAGGCTTCTTCAACTTTTCGCTTTAAAGTTTTTTCAGGGGTTAAAAATGAGTTTTTAACCACTTGCTGTGTAATGGTACTTGCACCTTCAGAGCCAAATCCATGTTGGATATTTGCTAGGACAGCGCCGCCTAATCGAATCGGGTCAATACCATGATGCTTATAAAAACGATAATCTTCTGTTGCTAAGATTGCATTTTCAACCACCTGTGGAATATCTTTATAATTTACATATTCCCGATTAACTGCACCTACTTCTGTCACTAGTTTGTCGTCTTTATCTAAGATCTTTGAAGGGATTGGATCTTTTAATAACTTCGGATCAAGTTCAGGAGCATCCTTTACTAAGTACGCGAAAGTACCAACTCCTGCAAGTATACCAATAATACCAAGGGCTACTAATGTAAGAAAAATTTTCTTTACAATTCCTCCAGATTTTTTCTTGGCTTTTGGTTTACCTTTAGATTGGAGTTTCTTTCTGCGCTCCTCTCTAGATTGGTATTGTTCAGACATTGTAATATTCCTTCCTTTCGAGCCTTTTCTCAATTGTGCAGCTTATCAATAATTTTAATATAGTCAATTCGGGGTTGAAATCCAAGCGGAATCAGATATCCCTTTTGTTCCACTTCTTCTTTGGTGATCGATTTTCTGCCTCCATTGGTCATTCGCTCCCAAAATGATAGCAAGTGTTTTGCTTCTAGTAAGAAAACTTGTTCATACCTTGTAAAACGAAGGATAACAAAACATACCCCTCCTTGATTCAGCACTTCTTCCATATGCTGTATCTGGTGTTGATGAAAATTCTTTAATGGAAAAGAGGTAGGATTCTGTGTTTCCTTTGCTTCGAAATCAATATATCTGCCTTTATACACACCATTATAATCCGTGGTTGAAGCTAATTTAAAATAAGCCTCTCTGATTACTGCAGCACTACGGTTTGGATAATCAACCTGAACAATTTGTACAGGCGTTGGTTTCTTATGAATGACCGCTACTTTTCTTTCCCGGTAATATTCATTTGTTTCATTCAAATCTTCTTCCAGAGTCATACCTCTATTGCTGTAAGATCCATTTTTCCTTTTTTTCATTGGACTTTCTGGGTCTGTACCAAGTTCTTTTGGTATGTACCTTTTTCCATTAGGATAATTAAAATTCATTTTTTACACCTCTCAGGCTATTCCTTATCATAACAAATCTTAGCGAGATTGGGGTGTATAAAATACATTTGCATACACACGCTAATAACAATTGTACCGTGAATGCCTAATTTATACATGATGCATTCTTCATAAAAGGAACCAAACTATTCGGGTAGTACTAATAATCTATTAAAAAATACAAGGGAAGATGAATATGAATCATCTTACAATACAGGAACAAACAATCATTCGTCAAATTAAAGCAGAAACCAATAAAAAAAATGTAGATAATATTTCACGGACAGATGCTTATTTTTCTTTTTTTAAAAAAAATCCGGATATCATTTGGGCCTTCTTAGCAAGTATGGTTTCTAGAAATGGCGGCTGGAATATGTGTGACCTGCAAGGGTCGATTTTTCCTCCATTAATAACAGACATGACGAGAAAACAGCTATTCCTTACCTATGAACGGGCAAATTGGCTTATTTTTCATGATGTCTATCCCCAGTTATTGGTCTATCAATATTCGACGAAATTAAATCGACAAATGTTTCATTTACTTCCTTATTTCCATGTTTCTAGATTTATCCAAAAGGAATGGTATCGATATTGGAAAGAAAACGATAAGAATCGACTAACTACTTGTTTAATCATTAATGAGCAAAATGTCATTCAAACACCTGTGATTGAACACCCTGTATATAAGAAAAAGGTTTTCCACTCGAAGTTGTTTTCTTTTCAAGACTGGCTTCATTTTAGTTGTGTGCTGTTTCCGACATGCGGCGGAGAAGTATATGGTGCAAGCGTAAATGGCTTTAAATCACTCTCAAAAAGAATCAATTTAGGTAAACGCCTTGCAAGTATTCTATTCCACCCTCGGCTCTTTCCATATTTTTATGAGTTCGCAGAGAAAACACCACATACTGGTTCAAGATATGATTATGAACAATATTTTAAAATAAAGACGGGTCAAAAAACACCGATTTTACGGGCAACCTTTCCTGTTATTGAGCATATTCATCATAAGTACGAGGATTGGAGTAAGGTTCGAAGGATATCCCCTTTGTGGATGCACCTACCTGTACGTCATCGCCATCCCATTCATCTGACTGATTGGTACTTTGAAAAATCAAACCAGCTCCAATTAATGCTGGCAATCCAAAAGACCTTGCAATTAAAAAAATGGAAATAGAAAAAGCAAGGGAACCGTCCCTTGCTTTTTGTGGGATATTATTCAGCTGGACGGTTTTCACCGACAAGCTTTTTATCACCATAGCCGGTCTTTTTAGCTTCATCCGCTTGTGTTTGCTGCTTTTTGTTTTGTTTATTATTTTTGGACATTAATAGCACCTCCAATATTAGAATGTGCGCTTTTTTATTTTTCATGCAGGTAGAGTTAGTGTCGAATAACTGAGGGAAAAATGCCATTTTCACACTACCTTTGACGAATAGGTTCTAGTTTTGTCAAGACAGAAGGAAGCAAAAAAAAGAAAGAGAATTATACTAAATAGAAAATGCTGGGAGGGGTTTATATGTTGAATAAGCCATTGTCCGATAAGGAAAAATTGATTTCAATGCTTACAGAAATATATGATCAATTAGAAGAATTGGAAGTAGTGCTAGAAGCATCCTTCTCAGACCTGCGTAAAAGTCTAGATAAGGAAGAACATGATAAGATCTTGGAATCAAAACAAAAACTATATGGACTTGAACAAACTATCGATAAAGTTACCTCTATTACGAACTTAGAATTAGCCAGTACAAATCAACTAGAGCCTTACAACTTGAATTGGGCTTTAAATTGCCGTTAAAATAAAAGTAACAACTAAAGCAGCATGGAATCAATTCACATGCTGCTTTTTATTTTGAGTTATGTTAAAGCTTTTTGGTGATTTTGGCACATGTTGACTGGAACGGAAGGCGCGAAGACTCCTACGGGAGGAGGCTCCCCGTACCGCCCGCGCCTGGAGTGGAAATCAACAGGCAAGTTTAACATTGCTTTATTTTTAGTAAGGAAGGATATTTACCAAGATGTCTGAAGAGATCATTCAATTAACAGAAAAACTATTAGCCTTCAATGGGTTATTTATGAAGTTTTATCAAGAGGGGAGGGAAGCTGGGATAAAACATGATTTTCATGAAGTTATCAAGCCTTTTGCAAATGAGGTAAAGGGAATTAATGACCAATGGAAACAGGCCATGAAGAAATGGCTTTCAGCAGCAGATCTTAAACATCTTCATTTGAAGCAAATCGATACCACTTCTGATCACATTGATCAGCTTTCAATCCAAGCCTTTTTCCCGGAGACCAGCAAAACGAGATTTATCAATTCACATCGTACCGTAGAGTATTTTCTTCAAGAAATATTGAAAGAGTTAAAAAACTAGAAAAGAGATGCCTCAGCATCTCTTTTGTGTGTATTAAGAATGTTCGATGAGGGAGTTTTCATTATCCGTTTCTGGAATTACCGCGCCTTGTTTTTCAAGTTCACGGACAAGAAGACGATATTCTTTAATATTAATATCGTTTTGAATATACGCTTTTTTAGCAAAATCCATTAATGCGTTAACATCATCAGTTGTATAATCCCTGGTTTGAATAAATTTGCTTTTTAGTTCGCGAATGTCCATATCTATTAGCTCCTCCTTCATCCTTTTTTCTATCGTATCATGAAAGTGATGGATTTCTAGTTTTTAAAATATTTAAACTTTAGACAAAATTCTTGCCTTTTTGACATTGGGAACCTCCTGCACAGGAATCACCTTTCCTTCCTTTTCTTCATAAAGTGTAGTAGGTAAAATGCGGAGGAGATGTTTGCCCATGTTTGGAAAGAAAAGACCGACCAATTACTTCAATTATGGATACCCGGGGCAAATGATGCACCAGGATCCAGTTGGTCAGCAAAGGAATCAGCAGCACATTAATAGTAATCCACCATACTTATATCAGGCCCCACCCCAAAACTTTGATTGGACAATGTACCAACAACAAAATCCACAAAATCCTTATTATCAGCAAGCTTACCCGCCATATATGCAAAACTATCAACCTGGCTATGTTTCTCAAAGTCCCGCATACAATAGCCAGCCATTTACACAAAAGGATTCGCAATTTATCTTTCAGAATCCATTACAGCCACAGGAAGAAATGGTTCAAAAACCACAATACGGGCCAATGAATGGATATCCAGTGATGAACCCCTATCCAAAATCTAGTGCTATTCCAAAACAGTCGGGGGGCGTACAATCGTTTATGAATTCCTTTAAGTCCCAGGATGGAACAGTGGACATTAATAAGATGGTGAATACAGCAGGTCAGATGATGAACGCTGTTAATCAAGTGAGTTCACTGGTAAAAGGATTCGGCGGATTCTTTAAAGCGTAAGAAAAAGGACGGCTTGGTGACGAGCCGTCCTTTTATTTGGAGATTAAAAATCGTTTATTCTTCGATTTCTATAATTTTCCCCTTTTCTTGTGGAATTCGAATCTTTAATAAACCATCACGATAGGAAGCTTTCACCTTCTTTTCATTAATGGAATAAGGAAGTGAAATGGTTCTGGATGATTTTTGTTGTAAGTATTTTCGTCGGTAGATCTGGTTATGCTCATCCTCGGCTGTTTCAAGTTCTTTATTTTCTACTGAAATTGTTAAATAATTTCCTGAGATGTTTAAATGAATCTGCTCCCTATTCACACCAGGAAGTTCAGCAGAGATAATATATTCTTTATCTGTCTCAATCGTGTCAACTTGGAAACTTGCCCCTGGCGGAAATGGACTTTTGAAAAAATCATCAATTGACTGTAAAAAGCCCTTAATTGGTCTTTCATTGAAAAAATCGTTCATCGTTTTCATTAATTCACCAAAAGAATCAGATCTAGGCTTTTTTGAATTTTTATCATTCGGCACCATAGATGACATGTGGATTCCCTCACTTTCCAATATTTCACTCGCTAGTATATGCTGAAAAATCTGGGTAGGTGCCCCCCTCTAATTGTGATATTTTTTGAACAAATTATTACAATTGCTCTAAATGTGACCTAAATCACAATAAAAATGTGAGGAGATTAGTATAGTAAAGCAGAAATGAAATCGAAAGTGAGGATTCGAATATGTTCTGTTATCAATGTGAGCAGACCCCAACGGGCGGCTGTAATGTAATAGGTGTATGTGGAAAAGATGAAACGATTGCAAGTTTACAAGACACCATTATTTTTGCTTTAAAAGGAATTGCAGCATATCGGACACATGCAAATCAATTAGGGTATACTGATCCCTTTGTGGATGCTACGACACACGAAGCTTTATACATGACCTTAACGAATTCAAATTTCAATGTTCAAGAACATATTGACATGGCGATGAAAGTTGGTAAGTCAGCGGTCAGAGTAATGGAACTATTGGATGAAGCCCATACAAATCGCTTAGGAATTCCTAAACCGATCCGGGTCAGCCAAAACAAAATTGAAGGCAAATGCATTATTGTTACGGGCCACAACTTATTTGCTTTAGAGGAATTATTAAAGCAGACAGAAGGAAAGGGTATCAATATTTATACCCATTCTGAAATGTTACCTGCTCACGGTTATCCAGCCTTGAAAAAGTATGCTCATTTAAAAGGGAACATCGGAAAAGCTTGGTATGACCAGCGCCGTCTTTTTGAAAAATTTCCAGGAGCCATCCTTGCAACAACTAACTGCGTGATGCCAATCAAAGGAACATATGCAGACAGAATGTTTACATATGAAGTTGCTGGACTAGAAAATGTAGAGAAAATTATCAATGATGATTTTACCCCATTAATAAACAGGGCATTGGAACTTCCTGAAGCTGCCATTGATTCCGATGAAACATTACTTACTGGATTCCACCATGAAACCGTTTTAGGCTTAGCACCCGAAGTAATTGATGCAGTTAAAGCAGGGAAAATCAAACGTTTCTTTGTCATCGCAGGCTGTGATGCACCAGGTCCGGGCGGAAATTATTATCGTGAACTTGCCACATCTCTCCCACCAGAGACTGTCATCTTAACGACCTCTTGTGGTAAATTCCGTTTTAATGATGTGGACTATGGAGTTGTACCAGGAACAAATATTCCACGATATATCGATTTAGGACAATGCAACAACTCAGGATCTACTGTGAAAATTGCGCTCGCACTTGCGGATGCATTTGGCTGCGAAGTGAATGAACTTCCAGTCAGCATTGTTTTATCATGGTTTGAGCAAAAAGCTGTCGCGATTTTACTAGGTCTATTTAGCCTAGGCATCCAAGATATTCGAATTGGACCAAAACCACCTGAATTTATTTCTGAAGGTGTATTACAGGTTCTTCAAGACACCTTTAATTTAAAATTAATTGGTTCTGCAAAAGAAGACATGGAAGACATGCTACAATTGTCAATAAAATAACCAAAGATAAACCGCAGCAATGATTTTGCTGCGGTCTTTTTGTTATATTAAATGAATCTCTTCCATTAGAATATTAATATCAACTATCATGTTACCTTCGTCATTTACTTCAATTAATTCATCTTTTTTCATTTTAGTAAGAGTCCGGCTAATCGTTTCCCTAGTTGTACCAATCATATTGGCAAGATCCTTGTTCGTGAATTCTGATTTTAAAAGGATGGTTCCATCTTCTTGTTCTTTGCCGTATTTTTGGGCAAGTCGGATTAGAAGTTTAACAATTTGTTCATACGTATTATTGAGAATCTGTTCTTCTAAGCGGTTTTGTAAATCGACAATTTTTTCTCCTAATACTCTAAATACTTTAATACATAACTCGGGGTTTTCGATTAGAACAGTTTCAAATTTGGAGATTGGTATCGATATTAGGGTTGATGACTCAAGTACTTCCGCAAAAGCTGGATAATTTCCTTTTCTGAAAAAACCCACATGGGGGAACATCTCACCTTTTTTTGCGATAGCCACAATTTGTTCCTTGCCATTTATATCACTTTTGTAGATTTTGATTTTACCGTCGTAAATAAAATAGACATTTTCCAACGGGTCACCTTGGAGAAAAACATGATTCTGTTTTTTCCATTCCCTAGCAATAGAAATATCTGTAATTTTAGTTAGTTCAAAATCATTTAACTCACGAAAAAGAGAAAAATCAGCGAGAACCTTTTTTATTTGTTCGATTTTCATTCGAATCACCTTCACATAATAGTCAGTTACTATCTATTGTAACAAAAATGATTGAAAAAGTTGCTGATATCGGCATTAATTGTTAAGAATGCATTAAATTTATTTATTATAGAGGAAATAGATACCAGAGGAATAATAACATAAAATAATTATTTTTACTTTTGTTGCGAACGTTCATTCGATAAAATAGAGGTAATGAGGTGATAGGGCATGAAGTTAAAGAAAAGCTTACAAGAAATATTAATAGACTTAAAAATAAATGATCAATTCAAGGAAAATATCGTCACTTGGCACACAATCGAAGAAAAGTCGGCCCAAACCGTTCCGATTCCCAGTGACCTCCATCCACTTTTAAAATCTGCTCTAAATGGCAGAGGAATAGGGCAACTTTATACACACCAAAACGCTGCCTATGAAAAAATAATGGTGCGAAAAAGTATTGTCGCAGTGACTCCTACGGCTTCAGGGAAAACTCTTTGCTATAATCTTCCAGTCTTACAAACGATTCTAGCAAATCCAAGCGCTCGAGCCCTTTATATGTTTCCGACAAAGGCACTTGCACAAGATCAAAAAAGTGAAATCAATGAAATTATTCAAGCAGCAGGCGTAGAAATCAATAGTTATACGTACGACGGTGATACACCGGCGAATATTCGACAACGCGTAAGACAAGCTGGTCATGTGGTGATTACGAACCCAGATATGCTCCATTCGGCCATTCTTCCGCATCATACAAAATGGGTTTCACTGTTTGAGAACCTTAAATTTGTTGTCATTGATGAACTTCATACGTATCGCGGTGTATTTGGCAGTCATGTAGCCAATGTAATTAGAAGACTTAAACGGATTTGTAACTATTATGGGAGTAACCCTGTGTTTATTTGTACATCCGCAACCATTGCAAATCCACTTGAGTTAGCAGAAACCTTAACAGAAGAAAAGATGCACCTAGTTGATAACAATGGGGCACCTAGCGGTACAAAGCATTTTCTCTTCTATAATCCACCTATTGTAAACAAGCCATTAAACATTAGAAGAAGCGCAACGCTTGAGGTAAGAAAAATTGCAGGGGAACTATTAAAAAATAAAATTCAAACGATTGTTTTTGCAAGAAGCAGGGTACGAGTCGAAATTATTCTGACTTATTTGCAAGAATTAGTGAAAAACCAACTGGGTGCAAAATCAATCATGGGGTACCGAGGCGGATATCTCCCTACAGAACGAAGAAAGATTGAAAAGGGTCTTCGCTCAGGGGAGATTTACGGCGTGGTCAGCACCAATGCGCTAGAACTAGGAGTGGATATTGGACAGTTGCAAGTATGTATCATGACTGGCTATCCGGGGACGATATCTAGTGCATGGCAACAGGCGGGAAGAGCGGGAAGAAGGCATAGTGAGGCACTGGTTATTATGGTGGCCAGTTCTAGTCCTCTTGATCAATATATCATCCAGAATCCGGATTACTTTTTTAATAAAAGCCCTGAAACAGCAAGAATAAATCCAGACAATCTAATTATATTAATTGATCATATGAAATGTGCAGCCTATGAACTCCCTTTTAAAGCAGGAGAGCAATTTGGAAGCGTCGAAACAGAGGAACTACTAGAATACTTAACAGAGGAACGAGTTCTTTATCATAATGGTGGCAAGTGGTATTGGATGAATGATTCCTTTCCTGCCCATAATATTAGTTTACGGTCGGCATCCCAGGAAAATGTGATTATTGTTGACCAATCAGATGTTGCAAATGTCAAAGTTATTGGGGAAATGGATCGCTTTTCGGCAATGACGCTTCTCCATGATGAAGCAATCTATTTACATCAAGGTACTCAATTCCAAGTGGAAAAACTCGATTGGGAAGAGAAAAAGGCTTTTGTTAGGGAAGTGGATGTAGATTATTTTACTGATGCTAATTTAGCGGTTCAATTAAAAGTCTTAGAAGTGGATAAACTTCAATCATTAGAAGATGCAGAATTTGGCTTTGGGGATGTAAGTGTTAGAGCCATGGCAACCATATTTAAAAAAATTAAATTTGAAACCCACGAAAATATTGGTTCAGGACCGATTCATTTGCCTGAAGAGGAATTGCACACCAATGCTGCCTGGATTTCCTTAAATCAATCGCTGTCAGAATGGGGGCATGAGCGACTCGAACAGGGGCTTGTTGGAACGGCACATGCACTAAACCATATAGCACCGTTATTCGTAATGGCAGATCCACAGGATATTCATGTAATACCGCAGGTAAAGGCAGACCATAACGAAAAGCCAACGATTTTCTTTTATGATCGCTATCCTGGCGGGATTGGTTTAAGCGAAAAGATACACGCTGGTATGTCAGAAGTATTTGCGGAAACAAAGAAAATGATCACTGGATGTCAGTGTGAATTTGGCTGTCCGTCCTGTATTGGTACTGACACCGTGAGTGAATCAGCTAAAAAGGATGCCTTAAAAATAATTGATGCCTTTTTAAAATCCTCAATTTAGGAGAAGGAAGAGCGATGTCGTTAAAAAATAAATTAAATCGTTTAAAACCACATCTTTCTGTCAGTGGACCATCAGAAAAAATGAATACTCCACCACAAGCAGCTAACATTGAGGTTCCACTCAAGGACAAATGGGAAGAGGCAAACGTGTACCCTTATTTTTTGGACGAGGATTACTGTTTGGTAAGAGAGGTGAAATATCCACTCTCACATCGACATGGCCATTACTGTTTTCGTGATTTCCTAACCGCAGTCGAAATTTGGAACAAACAGCCATTTAATCATCCATTATCAGCAAAAGGGCATCAAGCTGAAGAATTATTCTTTTTTGATACTGAAACAACAGGACTCGGAGGAGGGGTAGGAAACACCATTTTCCTACTCGGCTATGCGAGTGTATCGGGAGACTCCCTTATCTTAAGACAGCATATTTTACCTCATCCGGGGGCAGAAGTCCCTTTATATCAAAGCTTTTTAGAAAAAGTGAATTATAAAACACTAGTGACCTATAATGGGAAGTCATTTGATTGGCCACAGGTGAAAACTAGGCATACTCTTGTTAGGGAACATGTACCTCAATTGCCCCAGTTAGGACATTTTGATTTGTTTCATGCGGCGAGAAGGCTTTGGAAGCATAAATTAGAACGGTTGAAGCTGGCTGTAGTGGAGAAAGAGGTCCTTGGGGTGGAGCGGGTGGATGATATTCCTGGATTTTTAGCACCGATGATTTATTTTGATTTCATCGAAAGTAAACAGCCAGATGGAATGCTGGGTATTCTAAAGCATAATGAAATCGATATTTTATCGCTTGTTACTTTATACACGCATATCACTTTTCAACTATGTGAAGTTGACATAGACCAAACTAGGCCAGAGTCGTTTGAGGTAGGGCGTTGGTTTGCATCTTTGGGTGATAAAAATCAAGCTGAAAAAGTATTAAGCAAACTTATTCATGGCAGTGATAGGACTTCCTACCAAGCAAAATTTTCATTGGCATTTCAACGCAAAAAAGAACACGATTGGGAAATTGCGGAGAAATTATTTTCAGATGTTGCTGATTCTGGTGAAAACCTCTTGATGGTAGAAGCCTCCTTAGAGCTGGCAAAGATATATGAACATAGATTAAAAGATTATGAACTTGCGATCAAATACTGTCAAAAAGCGATCATGATTGTATCCCAATCGGAACAAACACCCAAACATACAGGTCCATGTACCTTAGAACAACTCCAGTTTAGACTTGCACGGTTAGAGCGAAAAAGTGCAAAATCCTTAGAAAAATGATAGTTTTTGGTAATGTTCACGTT